>DDFE01000196.1:6553-23222 GCA_002336985.1 Sphingomonadales bacterium UBA1936 | reverse complement strand
GCTCTCGCGCCAGCGGACCGTGCCAGTGACCTGTTTGACCAGCAGGTCGCGGATGGTGTCGGGGTCTGCGACGGGCGCCGCGGTGACGTTCGCATAGACAGGCACCAGGGGCGCTTGAACCTTCGCCTCGCCAAGTGCTGCCGACATGATGTCGGCAGCCGGCGCCATCAATGCGCAGTGGAAGGGTGCGGAAACGGCGAGCGGAAGAGCCCGCTTGGCACCGCGGTCCTTGGCGAGTTGCATTGCGCGCTCGACGGCCGCTGCATGGCCGGAAATAACCACCTGCCCGCCGCCATTGTCATTCGCAGCCTGGCATACCTCACCCTGTGCAGCTTCGACGGCCACAGCGGCTGCCGCATCGAAATCGAGGCCCAGCAACACGGCCATCGCGCCCGTCCCCACCGGGACTGCTGCCTGCATCGCGTCACCGCGGGTACGCAGCAGCAGCGATGTCGTCGCGAGGTCGATGGCTTCTGCCGCGCAAAGCGCCGAATATTCACCCAGCGAGTGCCCGGCGACGAAATCGGCCTTGTCGGNNGGCTGGGCATTGGCGGTCAGCGTCAGCTGGTCTTCGGGGCCTTCGGTCATCAGCCGGAACAATGCCTGCCCCAGCGTGTCGTCGACTTCCTGGAACACTGCGAGCGCGGTGGAACTTGCCGCGGCAAGGTCGCGGCCCATGCCGACCGACTGGCTTCCCTGTCCGGGAAATACGAAAGCGCGCATGATCTCTCCTGATTTGCTGGCCGCGCGTTAGGCCGCCCGTGCAGGGTTGCCAAGACCGGCTAATTTCGTCATAGGCGCCCGCTCAAGAAAGCCGGAGGGGCGTCCGCATGGGGCGGCGTCAGCGATCGGCATGGAAAGGCAAGACCGCATGGCTCTGTACGAGCATGTGTTTCTCGCGCGTCAGGATCTCGCTCAGGCGCAGGTCGATACGCTCGCAGAAACCGCGACCAAGATCATCGAAGACAATGGCGGCAAGGTCGTAAAGACCGAGACGTGGGGCCTGCGTACGCTGGCGTACCGCATCGCCAAGAACCGCAAGGCGCATTACGTCATGCTCGAATTCGACGCGCCGGGTGCCGTCGTCGCCGAGCTGGAGCGCCAGACCCAGATCAACGAAGACATCGTCCGCTACATGACGATCCGCGTCGATGCGCACGAAGCAGGACCTTCGGCGATGATGCGCAAGCGCGACCGCGACGACCGTCCGCGCCGTGATCGCGACGATCGTGGCGAGCGTCCGCGCCGTGACGAATACGAAGCGGCTTAAGGGAGTATAGACACATGGCTCGCCCATTTTTCCGCCGCCGCAAGACCTGCCCGTTCTCCGTCAAGGATGCGCCGCAGATCGATTACAAGGATGTACGTCTGCTTCAGGGCTTCGTGTCCGAGCGTGGCAAGATCGTGCCTTCGCGTATTACCGCCGTCAGTGCCCCCAAGCAGCGCGAACTCGCCCAGGCGATCAAGCGCGCGCGGCACATCGGCCTCCTCCCCTATGTCGTGAAGTGAGGAGCTGAACGATGGAAGTGATTTTACTCGAACGCGTCGAAAAGCTCGGCCAGATCGGTGACGTCGTCACCGTGAAGGACGGTTTCGCACGCAATTACCTGCTGCCCAACAAGAAGGCCCTTCGTTCGAACAACGCCAACCGCGCTGTGTTCGAAGCGAACAAGGCCCGCATTGTTGCCGAGAACGAAGCCAAGCGCGGCGACGCGGAAAAGGCGTCGAAGGATGTCGACGGCAAGTCCGTGACGCTCATCCGTCAGGCATCGAACACCGGCCAGCTTTATGGTTCGGTTGCGGCACGCGACATCGTCGAGGCCCTCGAAGCCGAAGGCGCCAAGGTCGGCAAGAACCAGATCGTTCTGGACAAGCCGATCAAGGCGATCGGCGTCTATGACGTCCGCGTTCAGCTGCACCCTGAAGTTGCAGTCCAGGTGAAGGTGAACGTCGCCCGTTCGCCGGAAGAAGCCGACCTGCAGGCGCAGGGCGTCGACGTGATGGCCGCAATGTTCGAAAAGGACGAAGCGGGCTTCACCGAGGATTACGATCCCAACGCAGAACCCGGCGAGATCGCCGTCGAAGCTCCGGCCGCGACGGAAGAGACCGCCGAAGCCTGATTGGCTTGACCGTCAAGAGAAAGGGCGTCCCGGCTTTGGCCGGGGCGCCCTTTTCTTTGTCAGTATCCCATGAGTTTAAGGACTTCCTGGCGGGACCGATGATCCTCGAGGAAGCACCCCATCATTCGCGACGTGACCATGCCGACGCCAGGCGTCCGAACGCCGCGGCCCGTCATGCAACCGTGCTGGGCCTCAATAACGACAGCCACGCCCTGAGGATGAAGGTTCTGCCAGATGCACTGCGCGACCTCGGCCGTCAGCCGCTCCTGAATCTGAAGGCGGCGTGCGAAGCCGTTGAGCACGCGGGCAAGTTTCGAAATCCCGACCACGCGGTTCTGTGGCATATAGGCGATCGACGCCTTGCCGGTGATCGGCGCCATATGATGTTCGCAATGCGACTGGAAAGGGATGTCCTTCAACAGGACGAGTTCGTCATATCCGCCGACTTCCTGAAAGGTCCGCGACAGGTGATGGGCAGGATCCTCCGCATAGCCGGCGCAATATTCCAGCCAGGCACGCGCAACGCGCTTGGGCGTATCGATCAACCCTTCCCGCGTCGGGTCATCGCCCGACCAGCGGATCAACGTCCGTATCGCATCCTGCACGTCGTCCGGAACCGGCGGCTTCGCGCCATCGCTCATATCGCCCGTCAACAGGCCGTCATCATCGTCAGACATGGATTTCCGCGTAGCGTTTTCGGTGCCCGAAGCAAGAATCGCAATTCGGCATCCGAGCAATCGAGGATGGCAGACATGTCACATGCAAAGAAAACAACGCAGTTTCGCGCCTTTCCGCCATTGACGTGAGCGTAAGGTTGGGCAATCCAAAGGTGTTCAAGGCGCCGTCGAGCGCCGAGAGGTGTGCAGGGGAGAGAGTTTCCATGAAGAAGATTCATTTGGTCGGCGCGTCGCTGTTCGCGCTGACAGTCGCTGCTCCGGCATTCGCCCAGGCACCCGCTACGGACGACGGCGATATCATCGTCACCGCGACCAAGCGCGAACAGACGCTGCAGGACGTGCCGATCTCGGTCTCGGTGACGAGTTCCGAAACGGTCGAAAAGGCCCAGATCCGCGACATCCTCGACCTTCAGTCGGTGGTCCCCTCGCTCAAGGTGTCGCAGCTTAACGCGACCGGCCAGACCAACTTCTCCATCCGCGGCTTCGGCAACGGCAACGGCAATGACGGTATCGAAGCGTCGGTCGGCGTGTTTATCGACGGTGTTTACCGCGCGCGCACGTCCGCCGCGCTCGACGACCTGCCCGAGATCGAACGCATCGAAGTGCTGCGCGGGCCGCAGTCGACGCTGTTCGGTAAGAACGTGTCGGCGGGCGCGATCAGCATCGTTACCAAGAAACCCCAGTTCGAATGGGGCGGAAAAGCCGAAGTCACGCTGGGCAATTACGGCCTGATCCAGACCAAGGGCACGATCACCGGTCCGCTGACCGACACGCTCGCCATTCGCTTGTCGGGCAATGTCGCGGGACGTAACGGCGTGTTCCGGAACACGACGACCGGCACCGATACGACCGACCGCAACCGCTGGTCGGTGCGCGCTGACGTCTTGTTCCAGCCGTCGTCGGACCTCTCGGTGCGCGTCATCGCCGATTACAACCTGATCAAGGAAACCTGCTGCGGCGTGACCTCGATCCTGAACGGAGCGCGGACACTGGCCATTGGCGCAGTCCTTCAAAAGCCGATCGCGAACACCAGCAACCTGTTCAGCGACAATCTGATTTTCAACACCGACCCCTTCAACCGCCTTCAGGGCAAGGGCATTTCGGGCCAGATCGATTACAACCTGGGCTTTGCGAAGCTGACCTCGATCACCGCCTATCGCAACCAGACCAACCAGTCGGACCAGGACATCGATTTCACCGGTGCCGACCTTGCGAACAATCGCACGTCCAATGAGATCGACACGTTCACCCAGGAATTCCGCCTGGCGTCGGACAACACCGGTCCGTTCAACTGGCTGATCGGCGGTTTCTATCAGGACGAGCGCCTGCGGACCGGCCGCGAGATCAATTTCGGTCGTGACATGCGGGCCTATGTCGATGCGCTTGCCGGCGGATCGTCGGCCACCAGCCTGCTTACGCTGCTGGAATCGTTGCAGAACGCGACAAACCCCTCGATCATCCCGACCCGGACCTATTTCCAGGCGGGCCAGGGCATTTCCGACGCCTATTACATGAAACAGACGTCGTACTCGATCTTCGGACAGGCCGACTTCAAGCCGATCGACAACCTGACGCTCACAGTTGGCGGCGCCTACCTGAACGACAAGAAGGAAGCGACGTCCAACGTTGTCCTGCGCGACCCGTTCTCGGCGCTCAACCTCAACAGCATTCCGGGCCTTGGCTTCATTCCCTTCGCTGCGCTTCCTGCAGCGGTACAGGGTTGCCTGGTGGGGCTGAAGGGCTATGCGCCTGGCGCAACTGTTCCAACCAACCTTTTCGGAGCCTCGCTGGGCGCGAGCTTGCCGTTTGCGACCAACGTCGGTGCCTGCGCTTCTCCAGCGAATTCCAATCCGTTCGCGCTCAACTCGCTGCAGTTCTTCTACGGCGACACAGCCAACCACCAGCCGGTCAACTTCCCGAACGCCACCGAATCCGGCGTCCTTTCGGGCGACAAGTTCACTTATGCCGCACGCGTCGCGTACGACTTCGGCGCGGTGAACGCCTATGTCAGCTATTCCACCGGCTGGAAGGCGGGCGCCGTCAACTTGTCGTCGGATAGCCGTCCGCCGAACAACGGCGTCGGTCGCACCGCGGCACCGGAAGAAGTGACCGTGTACGAAGCGGGCCTGAAGGCGCGTGTCCGTGGCGGCTACTTCAACCTCGCGGTCTTCCAGCAGGAGATCAAAGGCTTCCAGTCGAACGGTTTCACCGGCATCGGCTACGCGCTGGTCAACGCCGGCAAGCAGTCGGTGAAGGGCTTCGAAATCGACGCGGCATACAATCCTATCCCGCAGCTCAACCTGACAGGTGCTGTTACCTACCTCGACGCGAAATACGATTCGTTCACGGGTGCACCTTGCTTCAGCTTCGACACGGTCCGCTGCCCGCGTAATCCGACGACGCTTCAGCTTCCGGCATCGCGCGACCTGTCGGGCACGCGTCCGGCGGGCATTCCGGAATGGAGCTTCTCGGTTTCGGGCACCTTCACGCAGAGCATCACCGATACTCTTAGCGGCTACATCCGCGGCGAGTTCGACTACACCAGCAACACGCCGCTGAGCGATACGGTGCCTGCGAACATCAGCACCTATGGCCAGAGCCAGGTCAACGCCAGCATCGGCGTTGCGGACAGCGATGCGCAGCTGGAAGTCATGCTGTGGGCACGCAACCTGACCAACGACCGGGCAATGGGCGCGGTGTTCCAGACGGTTGCGCAGGACGGCAGCTACAGCGGCTATCCCAACCAGCCGCGCACCTACGGCGTGACGCTCCGCAAGAACTTCTGATCCACGGATAACTACATGCGGCGGCGCGACGATGGTCGCGCCGCCGTTCGTTTGTGCGTAGGACAGCGCCATGGGCCGGCTCATCCTGTTCAACAAACCCTATGGCGTGCTCAGCCAGTTCACCGACAAGGGTACGGCAGGGTCGCAGCGCCCTACTCTCTCCGGCTTCATCGACATGCCCGGCGTCTATCCGGCGGGCCGCCTGGACCTCGACAGCGAGGGATTGCTGCTGCTGACCGATGACGGGCGGCTGCAGGCACGGATCGCCGATCCGAAATTCAAATTGCCGAAAACCTACTTGGTCCAGGTCGAGGGCGAAGTGACCGATGCCGCGCTCGCTACGTTGAGACGGGGCGTCGAGTTGAAGGATGGAATGACCCGCCCGGCCGAGGTCGAACGGATCGACGATCCAGCACTCTGGCCGCGAGACCCGCCGGTGCGGTTTCGCAAGACAGTGCGCGATGGCTGGATAAGCCTGACGATCCGCGAAGGCCGCAACCGGCAGGTACGCCGCATGACTGCGGCGGTTGGCTATCCGACATTACGGCTCGTTCGCTGGCGTATCGGCGAATGGACACTCGACGGGATTGCGCCGAGTGCGTGGCGGGAAGCGCCTCAATCGTCGTAATCGAAGCGCAAACTTCCTTGATCGATCAGCTGTTTTACCAGCACGTCCACCGCCCAAGCAGGGTCGATCACCATTCGGGTAGCCGCGCCGATCGCTTCTGCAAAACACGCAGAATCGCCAGTGACATCGAAACTTTCACCATCGACGAACAGGCTGATAGCGCCATCGCCGACACGGACGAACGCGACCCGGCTAGCTGGATTGCGTTCAATCGCGATGCCATTGCTGATCGCCTTACGAACCTCTTTCATCGTAATCGGCACCTCAGGGCGCCAATCGCGCTCGGGATACTTGGGTTCGCTATTAAAGCCACCGAACCAGCGGGCGAACCGGCTCTCATCGAGCAAAGCCTCGGCGACCATGGCGCGCAACCGCGAGAGTGCCGCAGGGGCGATCTCTCCGGGATTCGCCTGTGCTACCAATCCAGCATCGCCGTACCGGTCGTCCTCGGTCAGTTCACCCAGCACATGGTCGCACCAATGGGCCACCAGTTCAGACCGTGACGGCGCGCGGAAACCGACCGAATAGGTCATGCAGTCGTCACCGACCGCCATACCGTCATGCGCGATACCAGGGGGCACATAGAGGATATCGCCGGGTTCCAGTACCCACTCCTCCGCCGTCTCGAAATCGGCCAGCAATCTCAGATCATCATGCGGCAACAGCGCCGATGCCTTGTCGCACGCCTGCCCGATCCGCCAGCGTCGTTTACCCAGCCCCTGGATCAGGAACACGTCATACTGATCGAAATGAGGTCCTACCCCGCCGCCGTCGCTGGCATAGCTGACCATGACGTCGTCGATCCGCCAGTTCGGAATGAAACGGAACGGATCGATGAGCGCCGCGACATCGGGCACCATATGATCAACCGCCTGGACCAGTAGCGTCCAGGGTTTCTTGCCGAGTTTGCCCAAGCGCTTTTCCGCGAACGGGCCATGCTCGACCTTCCAGCTCCCGCGCGTCTGCTCGATCAGCCGCGCTTCGGCATCGTTCTCGCAGGCTAACCCTGCGAGTTCATCAGGCTCGAGCGGGTTGACCCAGCGATCCCACGGATTGCGAATCAGCAGCGGTTTCTTCTGCCAATAATCGCGCAGGAAAGTGTCGGTATCGAAGGTCTTGAGGTGCATGGCTGCTCGTGTGCGTAATGAAGATTGCCCGCAATACGATTGACCCGCCCGAGATGATATGCCTTGGGGGCGCCATGACGAAATCGGCAACCGATATCATCCAGGACGTGATCAATGCAGCGGTCGTCGATGCGATCGTGGCGCTAAAGGACGCGTCGCAGGGTCTTCCCAACGCGCTGATGCGCGACCTGGCCGCGATCCACGCGAACACGGCTTTCGGTGACTTGCCGGATGCAGTGCAAAAGGCCGTCGCCGCGAGCGTCCGTAATGCTTTCGCCCAGCTGCGCAAGGACGGTTACGTGATCGCCGATGCCCGGAGCGTCGCCCCCGCCGCGCCCCGCCCCGCGCCTGCCGGTGCGCCGATCCGCCACGATCGCGGCCCACGCCGTGGTCCGCCGAAGCCTGGGGGCGGACGCAGGCCGCCTCCGTCCGGAGGCAAGCGGTAAGCCCGCTATTTCGGAAATGGTGCCCCGGGAGAGACTCGAACTCCCGACCTGCGGTTTAGGAAACCGTTGCTCTGTCCTGCTGAGCTACCGGGGCACGGGCGTCCCGCTACGCGAGGCGGCGTATCGCGGTCAATTGCGCGATTCGGGCGGGATGACGGGGAACGGCAGTGGCATCACCTTTATGCCCTCGTCGTTCAGTTCCTTTGCCGTGCCGAGCGTCGCCTGTCCGTGAATCGTCTTTTGCGGCTCGGTACCATCAGCCATCGCACGGGCCCGATCGGCGAAATCGTCACCGACCCAGGTCGAATCCTTTAACATCGTCTGCTGAAGTGCCGCGAGTTTGCGGGTAACCTCGGCAATGCCGGGACGTTCGCCGGTGCCCGCGATCCGCGGCACGGACAGGGCACGCTCGACCGATGTGCTGCTACAGAAAGGACACGCGATCATCGCGCCGTCACGCTGCGTTGCAAAGGCGTCGGCATCGGCAAACCAGCCCTCGAACGCATGCCCCTGATCACAACGAATATCGAAAACGATCATGCAGGGTCCAACGCCGGAATGTGTCGCCGGTGGCGGATGACCGGAATGCGGCCGCGCACGTCATCTGTTATCGCGAGGTCGAGATCGGCAAAGCCGAGACCGGGAGTATCCTCCATATCGAGCAGCACGCGCCCCCAAGGATCAATGACGAGCGAGTGACCATAGGTGTCACGGCCATCTGCGTGATGCCCTGTCTGGGCGGCCGCAACGACGAACGCCGCATTTTCGATCGCACGCGCGCGGAGCAGTGTATGCCAGTGCGCCTTGCCGGTCGGCACGGTGAACGCCGCAGGCACCGCCAGGACGGTCGCGCCGGCATCGCTCAACGCCTGAAACAAAGCGGGGAAACGCATGTCGTAACAGATTGCCAAGCCAAGCTTACCAATGGGCGTATCGACCACCGACGCTGCCTCACCGGGTACATAACGGGCGGACTCGCGCCAGCTTTCACCCGTCGCAAGATCGACGTCGAACAGATGCATCTTGTCGTAACGCGAGACGATCTCGCCACGGTCGTCGATCACGAAACCGCGATTGCCCCAGCGTGCATCCGCATCATGGCGCACGGCGAGCGATCCCAGGTGAACCCACAAACCTGCCGCCTTTGCCGCCGCACGAACGCGCGCAAGGACATTATCCTCGTGTTCATGAGCGACCGATCGTGTCGCGCGGTTGGCGTCGCTATCGACCAGCCCCGACATTTCTGGTGTGAACAGCATGGCCGCGCCCGCTGCCGCGGCTTCGTCGACCGCTGCAACCAGTGTGTCGCCATTGGCTTCGGGATCGATGCCCGATGTCATTTGCAGGACGGCGATCTTCATGATGCGAGCAGCTTGTCCAGTTCGCCCGAGCGGTCTGCCGAGGCCAGATCGTCAGATCCGCCGACATGAGTGTCGCCTATGAATATCTGCGGCACGGTGCTGCGACCATTTGCCCGCTGCAGCATTTCGGCACGCTTCGGGCCGCCCATGGTGATGTCGTATTCCTCATATTCCACGCCCCGCGCGTCGAGCAGTGCGGTCGCGCGTGTGCAATAGGGGCAAAAGGCCTTCGTATAGATTTCGACCCGCGGCATGCACATGAGGTGCGTACGCGGCCGCGACTTGTCAATCCTCGCGCAGGACGCGGGCCCAGGTAACCACAACGACGCGATCCGCGCCTGCACGCTTCAGCGTCGCAGCACAGGCATTGGCGGTAGCACCACTGGTGTAAACGTCGTCGACCAGCCAGACGGTGCCGCCGCCGATCCTTGCCGTCGTCCGGAATGCACCCCGTACCGCATCGGCGCGTTTGCGGGACGAAAGCCCGCGCATAGATTGCGTCGCTCGCTTTCGGTGCAGGAGTCCGGTTGCGACGGGCAGACCCGATGCCTTCGACAGGCTGGCGGCGATAAGCGCCGCCTGGTTGAACCCCCGCCCCCACAGCCGCCATCGATGCAACGGCACGGGGACGATCATGCCATCGCCATCTATGCTGCGCGCAATCAGCTTCCCGATCGTCCCGGCATTGCCCGTCTTCCGGCTATATTTAAGTCGCAACACTACGTCGCGTGCGACGGGACCATAGGATACCGCGGCACGAACACCATCATGCCGCGGCGGCTGTTCAAGGCATGGAGCGCAGATCGTTCCAGCCGCAACAGCGTTCAGCGGCGCGTTACAGAGCGTACATCCATCGCCGGTCAGGAAGTCGAGCGACGCCCAGCACGGCGTGCAGAACCGGTGGTCAGCCGCAACGATCGCTCCACAACCGGGGCATCGTGGCGGCAAGGCAAAGTCGATCAACCATTGCAGGACGGGGAATTTCACGAGAGCCTTGTTGCCACGCCTGCAGGTCGGCACAAGGCCCGCCATGACCGGGGTTCCCTTAATTTTCGACAGTTCCGCGCGCCGCGCGCGGCGGGACCGGACGGCACGAACAGGCTTCACCGACGTTGAAGCGCACGTTGCCGAGGTGCTGCTGGATCGCTTGTCGATGGTCTCGCGCGAATTTGGGACGGCGCTGATCATCAACAGCGGCCACGGTGTACTGGCGAAGGTGTTACGCACGCAGGGCATGGTGGTGACCGAAACCGATTATTGCGTCCATTTCGATGCCATCCGTTGCGACGAGGACGCGCTTTCCTCGCTCGATCAGACATTCGACCTCGTCATAGCGGCGGCCGGGTTCGAAACGATCGACGACTTACCGGGTGCGCTGATTGCCGCGCGGCGCGTGTTGAAACCCGGCGGGATGTTTCTTGCCGCGCTGTTCGGCGCGCCATCGCTGCCGTCGCTCCGAATGGCAATGGCGGCCGCACAACGACGATCGGACCGGTACGTCGCCCGTTTCCATCCGGAGATCGACGTCCGCGCCGCTGGCGACCTTTTGCCGCGTACGGGCTTTATTCTGCCTGTCGCGGATCTCGAAACGCAGACGCTAAGTTACGGGTCGCTGGATCGCTTGCTCGCCGATCTTCGTGCCTCAGGCGCTACGAACGTCCTTGCCAAACGCTATGCACTGACACGCGCGGAACTCGATGCCGCGCGGCAGGCATTCGCGGCGATGGCCGGTCCCGACGGACGTACGGTCGAAACAGTGTCACTGATCATATTAACTGGTTGGGCTGCAGAAAGCGCTTGAGGTTTTCGACCAAGGGAATGTCGGCCGGCGGCATTGCCAGCTGACCCAGTTCGGACACGGAATGCCACGAAAGCTGCGTGGCGTGATGCGCCACCGGCAGCCCCTGCCATTCGCGACACAGGAAAAGCAGGAGCAGTAGCGACCTGTCCTCCAACGGCTCGGTGACGAACGGACCTGGCAACAGGTCGCTTTCCGACACCTGGACACCGAGTTCCTCGAAAATTTCTCGCGCCAGCGCTTCCGAAGGCCGTTCGCCCGGTTCGACCTTGCCGCCGGGAAATTCCCACAGGCCTGCCATGGACTTACCCGGCGGGCGTTGCTGCACGAGTATGCGGTCATCGCCGTCGATCAGCGCGACCGCGACCACGAGCAACAATGGTTTCTGTGTCATTACCGACTGCATCAAGACTTTCTTAACGCGCAAACCCCTATTCCCCACAAGCCGTAATGGGACTGCGGCTCGACCGGGGACAGTCGATGAAACGCATCTTTATCATGCTCCTGCGGGACAGCAGGGGCGGCAATGCCATTGAATACGGCCTGATCGCCGCACTCGTCGTGCTGGGCGCCTTCGCGGGCCTCAAGAACTTCGCAAATACGTCGATCGGCATGTGGAACAACGTGTCCACCGTCGTTTCGAAAAGCTGACGAAATTTATGCTGACGTTAAGTTTTTGGAAACTTCCTCGCCATAAACCCAAATCCACTGAGCCGGGTATTGTGGCTCAGTCGGGTAGTATGTGGACGTTGAACAGGAGACCGGTAATGAAGATGATTCGCAAGATGTTCGCCGACAAGAAGGGCGCGACTGCAATTGAATACGGCCTGATCGCCGCTCTGATCGCCGTCGCCGCCGTTGGCGCGATGTCGGGTCTGGGTTCGCAGATCAGCAAGACCTTCAACAACTCGTCGACCACGATGTCGAAGGGCTAATTTATGATCTGACCGGATTTATCTCCGGTCTTTTCATGAAGGTTAAAATCGGGGCGGGAAGATTTGTCTTCCCGCCCCTTTTTTATTTCCCATGACCGTCTCTTATTCGCCGGAATCCGCCATCGGGTGCCGCGTTTTCACGAGTTCTACCAGTTTCGCCGTTTCGACATGCGTGTAGATTTCGGTCGTGGCGATATCGGCATGGCCGAGCATCGTCTGTAGCGCGCGCAAATCCGCGCCCCCTTCCAGTAAATGCGTCGCGAATGCGTGGCGCAGGACGTGCGGACTGACACGTTCGGGAGGGACGCCTGCCTCGGCCGCCAAACCGCGCAACAGCTGGAACAGCCTGACACGGCTCAGGTGCTTTCCGCCGGACGGAAACAGGAACCCCGGCGCATCGCCGCGGATCTTTCGCCATGAGGCAACCGCCGCACGCGCACGCTCGGACAGCGGCACGAGGCGCTCGCGGCCGCCCTTTCCTTTCAGAATTGCATAAGGCCGATCCGGCGCGATCGTGTTGACCGTGAGCGAGACCAGTTCCGTCGCGCGGAGGCCCGATCCGTAAAGGAGTTCGACAAGGGCGGCCAACCGCACGTCCTCCGCTGCATTCTCATTGCGGACCAGCCGCGCCTCGAGCGTCGCGAACAACCGCCCGATTGCATCATGGTCCAGCACGCGCGGCAGGAGGCGTTGTCCTCCGCCCGGGCGAGGCAAGGCCGCAGACGGGTCGTCAGGGCGCATCCCCTCTTCGAACAGGAACCCGAAAAACCGGCGAAGTGCGGCCGATTTTCTTGCAACTGACGAACGGGACAGCGATTGCCATTCCTCACCCAATCGACCGAGCGATGCCATATCCGCCTGGGCCAATTTTCCCCGCAGCACCGACGAGGCCAGCTCGAGATCCGAACGGTAAGCCATCAGCGTGTTACGCGCTGCGCCCGCTTCTGCGGCCAAGGCTGACAAGAAAGCGGCAATCGCCGCATCGTCACCTGCGGAGCCGCTTGCGGGCTCCATGATCAGGCCCGGGCCAGCGCCTCGGCGGCAATCATGCGGGCCTCTGGCTCAAGACCCACCCGGCGCAGCGCCGAGACGATGTGGTAAAGATACGCCGGCGGGACGTAACGCCATTCGCGCGTCTGCATCCCGGCCGCCGCCAGCAGGGCGACAGTCCCCGCCTCTCCAGCTGTTGCTGCCCGGTCGATCGCACGAGTCCAGCTGTCGGCGCGTGCAAGCGGCACGTCATAGGACTGCGCCAGGCTGCTTGCCTGATCAGGCGCAAGGCGGCCAAGGCCCGCGAGACCCGCAAGCAGGAACTTGATCCGCCGGTCGTCTTCGCCGCCGGAAATCGATTTGACAGCAGAAGCATCGATCCCGGCGATCGGCCGCGGCGCTCCCACGGCCAGCATTGCCCAGCCGAGCGATCCGGACGAAACCGAATTCGCCCAGCGCGCCGCCTGGATATCGAGGCCCGCCGACAGCATCGACGCGATCAGGCGATCGGTATCGTTGCTCGACAGATCCTTTGAAGCCGGAAATTCAGCAGCAGCCCGTGCCGTCAGGATCTCGCGGCCATAGGCGCCCGTATCGCCCCAGATCGAGCGCAGCGCCGAGAGCCGCGCCGACTCGCCGTCGGCAGAATAAGCCGCGCGAAGCTGCTCGCCGAGCGATCCGCTGCGGTCCGGCGAATCTGCCTCGTCCCACACACCGCCGACGAAATCGACGAAGGCCGCACTGGAAAACACTCCAAGCGTTGCCGCGATCTCGGCAGCCGTGAGGCGCTGGTCAGGCGAGATCAGGGGCGAGCGTGCTTGCCATGCGATAAACTGCGGTCCGTTGGTGTCGAACAGCTTGGGCGGAATGGCGACACCCGTCGCATTGGCGAGGCCGAAGCGCCACGCCGTAAGTTGATCGACGCCGTCCCACTGTATGCTCACCGAACGCCGGGTGTTGGTCGCGGCACCCACCACCTTTTCGGCGAGCAGCACGTCGATACCCTGCGCTGCTCCGCTGTCGCGCACCTGATCGACAAGGGCGCTCGCAGTACCGGATTCACCGGCCAGTCCCGAACACATCGCCTGCGAAAGCGGCCAGGACGGTTCGTTGCTGCGGCCTGCCGCCGGACCGACGATGCCGCACAGCGAAGCCGGATCACCGGTTGCGAGCGCCGCCTGCAGCGCGATCGCGTCGAGCCGGGACGTGAAATTATCCGAATCGACGCGCGCGACCAGCGCGCTCGCCATGTCCGCTTCGCCCATCCGCAGCAGCAGCCAGGCCCGCTCCGCCACCCAGTCCGCGCCGTCGACCGACGCCGGTGAAGCGCTTTGCGACAACAAGGCACGGCGCAGCAGGATGGATGCCCAGCGTGAGGCAACCGGCGCCTTGATCTGCTGCATCAACGTCGAGAGATAGCGTCCGTCCGTCGCACCGAACGCCTGTTCGCCGAGGCCACCGTCTTCCACCTTCATCACGCCGACGCGGTCGAGGGACCGGCGTGCCTGGGCCGGAAGGTCGATGACCGGCGCCACTGCAGCCGTCATGTTGTTGGAAGAGTCCTCCACCACACCGTCGGCCAGCGCGTCGAGCGTATCGGTGGGAGCGGCTGCGACATTGCCAGAAGGTTGAACTGGAGCAGGCGACGCAGATGCTGGCTCGCCAGCTTTAGGTGCGGCCGGCGCTGCGGGTGCAGCAGGTTCTGGCTGTGAAAATCCGGGCGGAAGAATCGATTCGGGAGAACGTTGTGCGAGCGCGGGCCACAGCGCGATCGCGCTGGCTGCGACCATCAGTACGGCCGGACCAAGGCTTCGCACGCTATTTCGCAAGGGCGTTTTCCGGAACGATTTTCTCGACGCGCTGGGGCGCCTTGGACGGATCGACGCGCGAAAATGCGAACATCGCACCCACGACGATGACAACCAGCACGATCAGGAAAAGCAACGAACGAGGCATGTTTTTACACCGCAAACAAACTCTGTGCCGCGCTCTTTGCCCGACACGGTACGCCTCTGTATAGCCCCGCGATCATGGTTTCGCCCCCGATACAGATCACCCGACCGATTGTGCTCATCGGATTGATGGGCGTGGGTAAGACGACGATCGGCCGCCGGCTCGCGAAACGGCTCGATCTGCCCTTCGTCGATGCCGATCATGAGATCGAGGCTGCCGCCGGCATGAGCGTCTCCGAAATCTTCGCGAAATTCGGCGAGGCCCACTTCCGCGATGGCGAACGACGCGTAATCGCCCGGCTGGTCGACAATGTCCTGGGCGTGATCGCAACCGGCGGCGGCGCATTCATGAACGAGGAAACCCGAGCGCTCATCCTGGAAAAATCGAATGCCGTCTGGCTCGATTCCGATATCGATACGCTGGCCGAGCGCGTCGGACGCAGGAACGACCGGCCCTTGCTGGCGAACCGGGATGCGCGCGCCGTGCTTCGCGAACTCGCCGCGGTGCGCAATCCGGTCTATGCGCTCGCCCCCATCCACGTGCTGTCGCATCCCGCGCCGCACGATGTCACTGTCGAGGCCATTC
This sequence comes from Sphingomonadales bacterium UBA1936, assembly GCA_002336985.1. Lineage (GTDB taxonomy): Bacteria > Pseudomonadota > Alphaproteobacteria > Sphingomonadales > Sphingomonadaceae > Sphingomonas_O. The sequence goes on along the minus strand of DDFE01000196.1, from coordinate 7,816 downwards.
TGACAAAGCTTGCCGCATGACCGCCGGAACCGTCGTCCGCGTCGAAACCGGCCATCCGTATGACGTGCTGATCGAGGCCGGCGCGCTTTCGCGTGCGGCCGAAATCCTGACACCCTTTGCGGGCAACGGCCGCCTGGTGGTCGTTGCCGACGCACATGTGGTCGACCCGCACCTCGCAAGAATCGAGGCAGCCCTGCCCGTCCGTGTTGAGCGGATCGTCATTCCCGCCGGAGAGCCCAGTAAGAGCTGGCAACAGCTGGAAGCGTTGTGCGACCGCTTGCTTCAACTGGAAATAGAGCGCGGCGAAGCGATCGTGGCGCTGGGCGGCGGTGTGATTGGCGATCTGACCGGCTTTGCGGCCGCCATCGTCAAGCGCGGATGCCGGTTCGTCCAGGTGCCGACCACCCTCCTCGCACAGGTCGATTCGTCGGTCGGCGGCAAGACCGCGATCAACACGGGCGCGGGCAAGAACCTGATCGGTGCGTTTCATCAGCCCGACCTCGTCGTGATTGACCCGCACGTGCTCGATACGCTGGGTGCCCGCGAAGTGCGCGCAGGCTATGCCGAGGTCGTCAAATACGGCCTGATCGACGATCCGGCCTTTTTCGACTGGTGCGAAGCGAATGTCGCCGCACTGCTCGCAGGAGATCAGGCGGCACGGATCCACGCCATTGCGACCAGCGTCGCCGCCAAGGCGCGCATCGTATCCGCCGACGAACGCGAGATGACGGGGACGCGTGCCCTGCTCAACCTCGGCCACACCTTCGGCCACGCACTGGAAGCCGAGACGGGCTTTTCGGATCGCCTGCTCCACGGCGAAGCCGTTGCCGCGGGCATGGCCATCGCCATGCGCTATTCGGTGGCGAAAGGACTCTGTCCGACGGAGGACTCGGCACGTGTCGACGCGCATCTGGCGGCAGCCGGTCTGCCGATCGGCGCGCGAGGAATTATCAATGCGTCAGGCGCCACACTTGCGGCGCACATGGCGCACGACAAGAAGCGTTCTGGCGGCACCGTCCCGTTCCTGCTCTCACGCGGCATCGGCAAAGCATTTTTGGCTAAAGATGTTTCGCTGGATGAGGTCGCCGAATTCCTCGACGCTGACGCAAGCTAGACTGCGCGTCTACCCGCCGTCATCGCAAGCCAGAGCCACCCGCCAATCATTCCCAGACCGCCGAGCGGCGTGATCGCGCCGAACCAGCGCGGCGCACCGAGTGCCATGACATAAAGGCTGAAGGCGAACACCGCGGCTCCGCCGAGCAT
>DDFE01000196.1:0-6488 GCA_002336985.1 Sphingomonadales bacterium UBA1936 | reverse complement strand
GTTTCATATTGCGCCTTCAGCCGCTCGCGGTCGCGAGAGCGGTAGAGGTCTTCGGCACGCTGCGCCTCGTCCTCGCTGACGCCCACGGCATCCATCGCCATCCGAGCCATCTTGACCGCGGATTCGAGCACTTCGCGCACCATGCCTCGGACCGGCGATCCCTTGAGCTTGATGAGCGCGCGCCGGTCGAAGGCGCGCGCGAATATCGCGGCGTTGGGAAACGCTTCGTGCACGCTTTCGATCATCGCGGCATCGAGCTGGTCGCCATCGAGACAGAACAGGATCAGTTCGGCCTCGGCCGCTCCCGCCTGACGCAGCAGGTCGAGCCGTGTGCCGTCGCCGTAATAAACCTTGGCCCCGAATTCCCCGGCGACGTCGATCATCTCGATGTCGGTGTCTATCAGGGTCACCGGAATACCCTGCGCGATCAGCATCTGGCCGACGGTCTGGCCGAAACGGCCATAACCGACGATAAGAGCGTTGGCACCGTCGTTCTCCGGTCCGTCACGTTCTCCCTGGACCACCGGCGCCTCGCGGAACCGGCGCGTCAGCATCATCAGGAACGGTGTCGTCGCCATCGAAAGGGTGATGACCGCGCCGAACAGGCTGGCGGCCGACGGATCGATGAGCATCGCGTTCTGGGCCTGAGCGAAGAGCACGAACCCGAATTCGCCCCCTTGGCTGAGCAACAGGCCGAGCGCGAGCGCGCTGCGCCAGGTCATCCTGAAGACGATGCCGATACCAAAAACGATCAGCGCCTTGGTCGCGATCAGCGCCAATGCCATGCCGATGACGAAGAACGGCTTTTCGGCAATGACATGGAGATCGAGCATCATGCCAACCGCGAGGAAGAAGAGGCCCAGCAGGATAGACCGGAACGGCTCGACATCGGCTTCCAGTTCGTGCCGGTACGGACTGTCGGCGAGCATCACGCCCGCGATGAACGCCCCGAGCGCGGTCGACAGGCCGAGAGCCTCCATGATCGCGGCACTGGCGATGACGGTGAACAGTCCCGCGAACACGAACATCTCGCGCTCACCCATGTTGCCGATGAACCGGAACAGCGGGCGCAGGAGGAAGCGGCCCGCGAGAACCAGTCCAGCGACGGCAAGGACCGTGTAGAGTGCGAGCAACCAGCCCGGCGGTCCCGCCGCGTCGGCCGGATTGCGCGACATGGCGGCAATGATCGTGATCAGCGGGACGATCGACAGATCCTGGAACAACAGGATCGAGAAGGCCCGCTCACCGAATGGCGTGCGCAATCGTCCCGCCGATTGCAGCATCGGAAGCACCTGCGCCGTCGACGAAAGGGCCAGCGGCAGGCCGAGCGCGAGCGCAGCCGCTATCGATACACCCGTTCCACCCCAGACCACGGCACTGACGGCAAGACCGCACAGCACGACCTGGAGCAGGCCCAGACCAAAGATATCGCGCCGCATCGCCCAAAGCCGCGAGGGGCTGAGTTCGAGACCCACGAGGAACAGCAGCAAGGTGATGCCGAGTTCCGCAATCCCCATCTTCGTTTCGGCACCGCCGACAAGGCCCAGCACCTGTGGACCAACCAGCGCACCTGCAACGAGATAGCCCAGGGTCGCACCGAGCCCGAGTTTGCGAAACAACAGGACGAAGATCAGCGCGAACCCGAGGAGCGGTGCGCCTTCGTGGAAAAGCGACGAGGTTGCGTGCGCTTCCATCAACGGGCCTTTTCAGAAACATGGGCAACCGCTTCGACCAACGCCTCGAACGGCAAGCGGATAGCGGCATGGCGCGCGGGATAGGGAATGGCCCGGCTGAGGATATCGATCCCCGGCCACGCGGGCGGATCGTCGACTGCTCCGGAAAGATAAGCGGCCAGAGCGTCGCGAACAGCAGTCAGTTCTGCGGTCGTCTTGCCTCTCACGGCGCGCGCCAGCACCGTTGCTGACGCCTGCCCCAAGGCGCAGGCACGTATGTCGTGGCCATATTCGGTGACGCGCCCGTCACCGTCGACCACAACATCCACTGCGATCCGACTGCCGCAGACCGGTGAACGCCGTTCGGCCGTCGCATCGGGATCGGCAAGGCGCGGCGACAATCCGGATTCGGATGCCAGCCGCAGGATGTCGAGCGTGTACAGCGGCTCGGTCATCGCGCGCGGCCAGCTTCGACTGCGCCGATGACCGCTTCTCCGCTGGCACGCAGCAGCGTGTAGGTGCGCGACTTGGTCATCCATTCGGGGCGCGGCGCGCTCGCGCCGTGGAAGAAGTCATAGACCAGCGTCATCATCAGGAATGCGACGGTCGCGATCAACAAGCCTTTCAGCGCACCGAAGCCCACCCCAAGCACACGATCGATCGGGCCCAGCAGGGACTTGCGCGCCGCGCTACCGAGGCTTTTTCCAACGAGCCGGGTCACAAGGAAGACGACGCCAAAGCAGAGCACGGTCGAAAGCACCGCCGCGCCGCCAGCACCTCCCACAGGCCCCGTCAGCAATGCCGCGACGGGCGTATAGAATAATTTGACCGCGGCAATCCCCGCGGCCCAGGCGGCAAGCAGGAACACTTCCTGCGTAAAGCCGCGCATTGCGCCGAACGCGCCGCCGATGCCGAGCGACAGCAGCACCATCATGTCGAGCGCAGTCATACGCCCGCAATAGCGGTCAGAACGACTGCTGCAACCGCCCCTGTAACTGTCGTGCCGGACTGGAGTGCGGCATCGGTTCGAGTCCGGCTTCTACGCGGGCGACACGAGCGTGGAGATCGATGCTTCCCTCGACCAGTAAACGCGCCTCGTCGGGCAGTCGGCTCAACGTGGAACGATCGGTGTCGATGCTGTCGCCAAGGCGCCGGCTGCTGTCGCGAGCGCCGTCCGCGCTCATCTCTCCGGTCTCTACCGCACGCTGAGTGAGAAGCCAGGCGATGATGTGCATCAGCCGTGTGGTGACCTTCAGCGATTCGCAGCTAAACAGCACACGGTCGATCGGATCGAGCGCGTCGCGTGCTGGCTTGCCCGTCTCGTCGAAATAGGCGCGCACCTCGTCGGCCATCAGCATGGCTTCCATGTACAGGCTGTCGATGAGGCGCTTGGCAAGCATGGCGGCGAACATACACGGTGCCGGCGGCGGCGGAATGGCAATTGAAGGTAAACGCGCGCGTTTCCGGGACGAAAATTCAGGCGATTATGTCCGGAATCAGGAAAGACTCGGCGCGTGCGATCTCGTCCTTGAGTCGTAATTTGCGCTTTTTCAGGCGCGCGATCTGCAGTTGGTCGCTGCTGCCCGACAGCATCAGTTCAGTGACTTCGGCATCGAGTTCGCGATGCTCGGCCCTCAGGACTTCAAGGTGGTCGCGCGCATCCTGCTGATCCATGGGCGCAATGTTAGCGAGGGTATGACCGCGGCTCAACGCGCGAAATCGGCTCGTAGCGCGAGCGGCAGGATTCATCGAATTGAAAGGAGACAAAGCCGATCAAAAGTGATTGGATGCATGTCCAAGCAAAAAGGAGAACGGACGTCATGAGCAATGCCCATGTTTCTTCCCTGACCGCGAAACACGCCGAAATCGAAGCGCGGATCAACGACGAGCAACGTCGTCCGCTACCGGATATGAATGTCGTCGCGTTGCTGAAGAAACAGAAGCTGCGCCTGAAAGAGGCGATCGCGACCGGCTGACGGCACGCCGCCGTTTGCGGCTAGCGGACCGCGAGTCCGCTACGCCGCGACGGTTCCCGGTTCCGAAGGTAATCCGGCGCCACAGTTTTCGGGCCGGTCGACGTGCTACGTGCAAGACGCGGATCGATTTCCGTGTCGAAGGCGACACCGGCCCGGCCGGGCGACGACCAGGCGATCCGCCCGCTGACTTCCCCGATACCGCGCAATTCGGCGACCACCGGCGTTCCGGGCTCCAGGTCACTTGCGACGTCGATCATCATTCCACCGACCGACAGGTTGCGGACACGCGTAATGAACGCCTGCTCCGCACCGATCGTGACCGAAGCGCTGAGAAACAGGCTGTCCCGCTTATCCTGCCGCTTGCTCGGTTCACTTTGCGCCATATCGTCTTCCGTTTGTGTCGGTCATGGCCGTGTAGTGCCAATTGCTGGTGAAAGTGTAAATTTCAGTCACCATCAAACCACAGTTATTCGTCGCGCGAAACCTTCTCGTTCCGCTCATGCGCTTCCTGCGCCTCGACCGTCATCGTCGCGATCGGCCTTGCTTCCAGGCGACCCAGCGAAATCGGCTCGCCGGTAACCTCGCAATAGCCATATTCGCCGTCGTCGATCCGCCGCAGCGCCGCCTCGATCTTCGAGATCAGCTTGCGCTGCCGGTCACGGGTTCGCAGTTCGATCGACCAGTCGGTCTCGCTCGACGCCCTGTCGGTAACGTCGGGTTCGCGAAGCGGTTCCTTTTGCAGGGTCGTCAGCGTGTCCTGCGATTCGCGCAGGATCGCGTCCTTCCATGCCAGCAGCTTCGCCCTGAAATAGGCCGTCTGCCGCTCGTTCATAAATGGTTCGTCTGCGGATGGGCGATAGCCGGTGTCGTTTTCGTTTGCGCTCACCGACCCCGATCCTTGCCCCAAATCCGACGCGTCGAATGCCGTCGCCATCGCGGTTATCCTTTGGAAGTCCGGTGGCCCCTCTTTCGGCCGAGATTATCCGGACGAGTGTATGGGCGGGCCTATAGAGACGGCTTTGGGGCCGCACAAGCGCGCCATCGACGAGCCGAAAATTGGCGCGAAACAGCCCCTAAATGAAACATTAACCCTGATAATTCGGCTGGATTACGCAAAATCCCGATATGACAAGGGTGATAGGGGGGAAACCGGCTTGCGCGCCGACAATCTTGCCCGCAGTCGTTTCGTACTCAACGGGGAAAACAGGCGCCTGGCGCTACTGTCCCCGGCGGAAGAACAGGGAATTGTTATGTCGGTGAAGATGGCACTCGCGAAACTCAGCGCCGCAATGGTGGGTGGAGCAGTCTTGGGTGGCGGTGCGATGCACGTCGCCGGACAACCGATGGAGCGGCCTGCACAGGTTCAGAAGGTCAAGAAGCGCACGCCCGTCCGCATGGCGATCGCCAAGCCGAAGATGACGACGATCAAGCGCGTTCGCCGTGTCGTTTCGACCAAAACCGTTTGTGCGCCCACTCCGACCCGTACCAGCATGGCACGCGGCGTCGCGCTGCCGCCCATGGGCCCGGTCGAAACGGCCTACGCACCGCCGCCGACAGGTGGCAGCGGTGGATTCGTCCCGGCTGTGTATGGCGGTTCCGGCGGTTGGGGCGGAGGCTTCGGCGGCGGGTTTGTCGGCGGTTTCTTCGGTGGCTCGAGTGGTGGCGGCAGCGTCGTCGTGACCTCGACCAGCACGGGTTCGACCTCGACATCATCCTCTTCGGGCGGCAGTTCCACGTCGTCGGGCGGTAGTTCGACGTCCACGGGGGGAAGTTCAACCTCCACCAGCGGCGGTTCCACATCGACCAGCGGCGGCTCGACCTCGACTTCGACTGGCGGTGTTTCGTCGACCACGACCAGTTCGACCGGCGGATCGTCGTCGAGCACGTCCTCGGGCAATGTGTCGTCGACCTCCTCGACCGGGGGTTCGTCATCGTCGACATCGTCGGGGAACGTGTCTTCGACGTCATCGTCGAGCGGTAACGTCACGTCGTCCTCGAGCGGCAACGTGTCTTCCTCGACGTCGTCCTCAGGCAACGTATCGACGTCGAGTTCGACCAGCACTTCGTCGAGCGGCAACGTGACCTCGTCGACATCGACCAGCGGATCGACCAGCACCAGCGGCAGCAGTTCGACGAGCGGAAGCACGTCGACGAGCGGCAGTTCATCGACCTCGTCCAGCACGTCGTCGGGCGGATCGACCTCGACGGGCGGTCATGAAGTTCCCGCGCCGCCGATGGTCATCCTGTTCGGTCTTGGTGCCGCAGCACTCGTCGCACGTGCACGGTTGGCGAAGCGCGCTCAAGACTGACATTGCGTCGTCATGGTTCGGCCGCCATAGCGCCGGGCCATGCACGATATCCGCATCATCCGCGACGACCCTGCCGCCTTTGACGCAGCCCTTGCGCGGCGCGGTCTGGCGCCGGTCAGCGAACAGCTCACGCAACTCGACACGATCCGCCGCGCGCGAATGACGATGGCCGAACAGGCGGTCGCCGAACGTAACCGCATATCGGCCGCGATCGGCCCATTGTCCGGCCGGTTGAAGGGCGCGTCCGACGACGACCGCCCCACCCTCCTCGCCGAAATCGACGCATTGAAGGCAAAGCTCGGCGACAAGGCAGAAATCGAGCGTTTCGAAACCGAAGCGAACGACGCCGGCGCACAGGTCGACGCACTGCTCGCCGCCCTGCCGAACCTGCCAGCGTCAGACGTTCCCGACGGGGCCGACGAAGACGCCAATGTCATGGTCAGCGAAGAAGGCGAGAAGCAGAGTTTCAACTTCACGCCGCAGGAGCATTTCGACTTCGGCGCGGCACTGGGCCTCGATTTCGAATCGGC
>DDFE01000059.1 GCA_002336985.1 Sphingomonadales bacterium UBA1936 | reverse complement strand
ATGGGCCCGTCCTCGTCCTCGCGGGCGCGGGCACGGGGAAGACGGCGGCGCTGACCGCGCGGCTGGCGCACCTCATTTACACGCGCAAGGCGTATCCAAGCGAGATCCTGAGCGTCACCTTCACCAACAAGGCGGCGCGCGAGATGCGCGAACGCGTCCGCAACCTTGTGGGCGACGCGGTGGAGGGCATGCCCTGGCTCGGCACCTTCCACGCCATCGCGGCGAAGATGCTGCGCCGTCACGCCGAGCTGGTCGGGCTGCAGTCGAACTTCACCATCCTCGACACCGACGACCAGCTGCGCGTGATGAAGCAGCTGATCGTGGCGGCCGACCTTGACGAGAAACGCTGGACCAACCGCGCGCTGGCGGGGCTGATCGACCAGTGGAAGAACAAGGGCCTGACGCCTGCAGACATCGACGCGGGGGAAAGCGAACGCTTCGCCAACGGCCGCGGTGGTGAGCTGTACGCGGCGTACCAGGCGCGGCTGAAATCGATCAACGCCTGCGACTTCGGCGACCTGCTGCTCCACATGCTGGTCATATTGAAGACGCACCGCGACGTGCTGGAGCAATACCAGACCCGCTTCCGCTACATCATGGTCGACGAGTATCAGGACACCAATTCGTCACAGTACCTGTGGCTCCGCCTCCTCGCCCAGCAGCGCAAGAACATCTGCTGCGTCGGTGACGACGACCAGTCGATCTACAGCTGGCGCGGCGCGCAGGTCGAAAATATCCTGCGCTTCGAACGCGACTTCCCAGGCGCGAAGGTCATCCGCCTCGAACAGAATTACCGCAGCACGCCCAACATCCTCGCCGCCGCCAGCGGTGTCATCGCCAACAATTCGGGCCGCCTGGGCAAGACGCTGTTCACCGACCTGGCGGAGGGCGACAAGGTGAAAGTCATCGGCGTGTGGGACGGGCCGGAGGAGGCCCGCCGCGTCGGCGACGAGATCGAGGCGTGGCAGCATCGCGGCCCCAAAGGCGCGAACAGCCTCGACGGCGTCGCCATCCTCATCCGCGCGCAATACCAGAGCCGCGAATTCGAAGACCGCTTCATCGCGATCGGCATGCCGTACCGCATCGTCGGCGGTTTCCGTTTTTACGAACGCGCCGAAATCCGCGACGCGCTCGCCTACCTTCGCCTCATCAACCAGCCGAGCGACGACCTCGCCTTCGAACGCGTCGTCAATGTCCCGAAACGCGGCCTCGGCGACAAGGCGGTGGCGAAGGTTCAGGTGCTGGCGCGGGCGGAAGGCCTGCCCCTCACCCATGCCGCAGCCCGCATCCTCGACACCGACGAACTGACACCGCAGGCGAGACGCGCGCTCGGCAATTTCGTCGGCGACATCGCCCGCTGGCGCGACCTTGCGACCACCATGCCGCACGCCGATCTGGCGCGCCTGATGCTCGACGAGAGCGGTTATACCGGCGCGCTGCAGGCCGAAAAATCGGTCGAGGCCAGCGGACGCCTCGAAAACCTGACCGAACTCGCGCGCGCGATGGAGGAGTATGAAACGCTCGGCGACTTCCTCGAACACGTCAGCCTCGTAATGGACAACGAAGCCGCGGCCGAGGAACCCAAGGTCACGATCATGACCATCCACGCGGCCAAGGGCCTCGAATTCGACAAGGTCTTCCTCGTCGGCTGGGAAGAAGGTGTGTTCCCGTCACAGCGTTCGCTGGACGAGGGCGGCCTCGCATCCCTCGAGGAGGAACGCCGCCTCGCCTATGTCGCCATCACCCGCGCCCGGCGCGAGGCGACCGTTCTCCACGCCGCCAACCGCCGCATTTATGGCCAATGGACGTCGAGCATCCCCAGCCGCTTCGTCGGCGAGCTTCCCGCGGCGAACGTCGAGCATGAAACATCGATGAGCGGCGGCGAAAGCCTGTGGCGCGCGAACTGGTCGACCCAGGGCGACCCCTTCGCGCATCTGGCGGCCGCCAACGCGACGCGCGCGGGGACAAGGGGGCCGGGCTGGCAACGCGCAGCCGGCAATTTCTCCGCCGCCCCGGCGCGCGTCGTCGAGGCTCGCGGCCCGGCGATCAGCCTCGGCAACAGGGGGCGCGACGATCTGGAGATCGGCCAGCGCGTGTTCCACCAGAAGTTCGGCTACGGCCTGATCGCGGAGATCGAGGGCAACAAGCTGGAGATCGATTTCGAAACGGCGGGGCGGAAGCGGGTGTTGGATTCGTTTGTTACGACCGCATGAGCGGTGATTAGTACAATAGTTTGAGTTCCAGCGCGTTTTATCATGGGAAATTCGGCTGGAGCTATCGCGCTTGCAACGCATCATGATCATTGGTCAGCCGGGATCCGGGAAAAGCACGCTTGCACGAGCCTTGGGGGAACGGACCGGACTGCCCGTCGTCCACATCGATACGATTCACTATCAGCCTGGGTGGATCGAGCGAAGCAAAGACGAAAAAACAAGGCTCTGTCACGAAGTCGAAGTTCGAAGCCGTTGGATTTTTGAGGGTGGTCACTCCGCGACTTGGCGTCATCGGGTAGGGCGCGCCGACCTTTTGATTTGGCTCGATCGGCCCATCACGGTGAGGCTCTGGCGTGTTGTGATCCGGACCCTAACTCAATTGGGCCGAACCCGGCCCGATCTCCCGGATAATTGCCCCGAAAAGCTTTCAAACTTGCCAGAATTTATCGCATTTATCTGGAGCACGCGCCGAACCGCGCGCGCCAAGATGGACGAACTCATAACCTCAGCCCCAGCGACTTGCCGCGCGGTTCATCTGCGATCTGATAGAGAGATAAGGACTTTCCTGTCGCTGTTTGAGTGACGGCGCACGAGCGCTAGCTTACCTAAGAGTACCTCCTTCCCCGTCACCCCGGACTTGATTCGGGGTCCAGCTGCCTTTGCCGCTGCATCGTAAGAAGAAGCTGGACCCCGGCTCGGGGGCCGGGGTGACGAGCCCCCGACAAATCCACCCCTTGAGGGGTGGCGGAGCGAAGCGGAGGGGGTGGTAGCCAGCGACGCTGGCTGCGCGTGCGCGTTGTTTGCACCCCCGGCTTCGCCGCCACCCCTCAAGGGGTGGATTTTCGGTGCAGAATCTCCTGTCCTACACGCCCGCTTTTCCCTTACGCTTGCCCCATGGAGAGCCGGACAATCATTAAACGCGCGCGTGCGGCGATGTGCACGATGATGGTGACAATAGCGTCCGCCTGCTCCACCGCCACGCCCGACGTCCCCGCCCCGCCGCGTTCCACCACCGCGGCGCCCGTCGTCGAGCAGCCGTCGTACATCTCCGTCCCCGTCAACGTCCGCGTGCTCGAACTCGAAAAGGCGCTGAACGCGCAGGTGCCCCGCGCGCTGTGGCAGATCGATGAGGCGAAGAAGGACTGTGTTCCCGCGCAGCGCATCTTCAGGGGGAAGCTGAAGATCACGCCCGACATCTCGTGCCGCATCGTCGGCGCCGCCGTCCGCGGGCCGATCAGGGTCGGCGGCGCGGGCGAGGTACTGACCATTTCGATGCCGGTCAGCGTGCAGGTCGCGGCGAAGGATATCGGGCATGTTCTCAAGGGCGAGACCGCGACCGCTGCTGCCAGGGTTCGCGCCACCGCGCGGCTGGGCATGACGGCGGCGTGGCAGCCCACGGCGAAGATCGACATCGACTATAGCTGGACGAAGGTGCCGGGCGTCGACCTGCTGGGGCAACGCGTGAAATTCGGGCGCAAGGTCGATCCGCGCCTGCAACAGGTTGTGGCCGGCCTCGAACGCACGCTGCCGCGCGAACTGGCGAAGCTGAATGCGCGGGCCGAAGCCGCCAAAGCCTGGAACAAGGGCTTCACGGTGCTGGAGCTCAACGCGAAGAACCCGCCGGTCTGGCTGCGTGTCACGCCGAAGCGCATCGCCTATGGCGGGTACCGCGTCGTCGGCGGCGATATCCAGCTGGCGCTGACCGCCACCGCGCTGACCGAAACCTTCGTCGGCCCGCGACCGGAACCGAACGCCCCCACCCCGCTGCCGCCGCTGGCGTTCGACCGGCGGACGGGCAATGCGCAGCTCTATGTGCCGGTGATCGCATCCTATGCCGAACTTGAACCTGTGCTGATGAAGGCATTGGGAAAGCTCGCGAAAAAGGGGATCACCATTCCCGAAGTCGGCGCGGTCGACGTGCAGTTCCGCAAGGTGACCATCTATGGCACCGACGGCGGCAGACTTGCGGTCGGGATAGAGATTCATGCGGAAACGCCCCGCAAGGTGCTGACCCCCACCGGCCTCGTCTGGCTGACCGGCGTGCCGGTGAACGAGCCCGGATCGCGCGTGGTTCGTGTCCGCGACCTGACGATCGGCGGCACGACCGACAGCCCGGCGACCAACCTGCTCGCCAAGATCGCGCTGTCGCCCGAGACGCAGGCCGCGCTGCAGGAAGCGCTGACCGAGAATTTCGAGCGCGACTATCAAAAGGTGCTCGGCAAGGCGAACGCGGCGCTGGCGTCGAAACGCACCGGCGACTTCCTGCTCTCGGCCAAGCTGACCGATGTCCAGAACGGCCGCATCAGCGCCTATGGCGAGGGGCTGTACATGCCGGTCACGGGCCGCGGGTCGGCGACGATCAGGTACGTGCCGTGACGGGGTTGGCGCGGAGATTTCCGGCGGGCGTTTTTGGTGTGAACCATGTGTGAACTTTGCAGGGGCCGCGCACGCGCGCAGGGCTAACCTTTACTAACCTTTGGCGGGTAAAGGGCCGTCACACGGATCGCGAAAGGAGGTAGATCGGCATGACGCAATTTTCGGCAACAGTTTCGCGGCGCACCGCCAACCTCCTGCTTGCCGGCGTCGGCGTGCTCGGCCTCGCAGGGATCGTCGCCGCCTTTTCGGTGCCGGTCGCGCAGCCGCCCGAACCGGTGGTCGTGGCGTCCAAGCCCGTGGCCGTCGCGACGAAGCCTGCAGTGCCCGTTGCACCTGCCGCAAAGCCGCCCGCGCCGCCCACGACCTACACCGTCGCCTCGTTCATTCCCCGGCCCGCGAACTTCAACCACGGCGACTGGATCTGGAACGACGACAATGTGCCCGCGGGGCCGATGCTCGTGCTGGTCGACGTGAAGACGCAGTTGCTGCATGTGTTCCGCGGCGGGCGCGAGATCGGCGTATCGGTCATCATGTACGGCGCGGACGATTCCCCGACGCCGCTCGGCATCCACCCGATCCGCTGGAAAAAGGCCGAGCATCGCTCGTCGATCTTCGGGTCCTCGATGCCCTATACCATGAACCTGACCGGCGACGGGGTCGCGATCCACGGGTCGAACGTTCGCTGGGGCTGGGGCACCAACGGCTGCGTCGGCGTACCGGTCGAATTCGCCAAGATGCTGTTCGCGCAGATGAATGTCGGCGACAAGGTCGTCATCGTGAAGAGCGGGACGCCGAAAGCGGGGCAGAGCGTTCCGCTGGTTTGACGGAATAACGCGCGATCCTGACCCAAAAGCGCAACCGGAGAGGCATAGCTTCGTTGACGGCCCATTCGGCCCCATCAGGAGAAGCGCCATGCCTTTCGTAGCAACCGACGACGACTGCGACCTCTTCGTCAAGGAACTGGGCGATGGTCCGCCCGTCGTTTTGATCCACGGCTGGCCGCTTTCCGCCGACAGCTGGGAAGACGTGGGGCTCTCGCTTGCCGACGCGGGGTTCCGCGTCATCGCTTATGACCGCCGCGGTTTCGGCCGATCGGAACAGACCTGGGACGGCTATGACTACGACAC
>DDFE01000224.1 GCA_002336985.1 Sphingomonadales bacterium UBA1936 | reverse complement strand
TGCCAGGCGCGCCGGTCGGCCGGATCCCGGCGCCGTTCGAGCAGCCCGGATTCCTCCAGGCGGTCGATCATGCGGCAGAGCGTGATGGGCTCGACTTCCAGCATGTCGGCGAGAACGCCCTGGTTGGCGCCTTCGTTGCGCGAAACGACGAACAGCGTCCGCCATTGCGAACGCGTGACGCCGATCAGGCGTGCGCGTTCATCGAACCGGCGCCGCATCAGGCGCGAAACGTCGCTGATCATGAAACCGAGTGAGTCGCTCATGGGCCTGCATATAATAAGCATAGTTATATATTTCTAGTGCAGTGCAGCATCTTTTCGGTTTGCATGGGCCAGCGCCCGATGCTGAATGGGCATCATGAGCACGCCAGACCCGAATTTCTTCGATAGCTTCGACGGCGCCCGGCTTGCGTGGCGAGAGGTCGGCGAGGGCAGGACAGTCGTGCTGATCCACGGACTGTTCTCGGACGCGACGACCAACTGGATCCGCTACGGCCATGCCGCCGCGATCGCCGCCAAGGGGTTCCGGGTGATCATGCCCGATCTGCGCGCGCACGGATCGAGCGCGAAACCGCATGATGCAGCGGGTTATCCAGCGGACGTGCTCGCCGACGACGGGTTCGCGCTGATCGCGCATCTGGGCCTCACCGATTACGATCTCGGCGGATACTCCCTTGGCGGACGTACGACGGCGCGCATGCTCGTGCGCGGCGCCAAACCGCGCCGGGCGATCATTTCTGGCATGGGATTGTCGGGTCTGACCGACACGGGACCCCGCACCGAACATTTCAAACACATCCTAGACAACTTGGGCAGCTTCCCGAAATTCTCACCCGAGTGGAATGCGGAGGCGTTCCTGAAGACGACCAAGGGAGACACGGCCGCGCTCCGCCTGCTGCTCGATTCCATGGTCGACACGCCTGCCGATGCCATTGCCGGGATCGACGTTTCCACGCTCGTCGTGTCGGGTGCCGAAGACGACGACAATGGTTCGACCGAAGATCTTGCCGCGTTGCTTCGGGACGCTCGGGCGGAGCGCATTCCCGGCGGCCATATGAGCGCCGTGACCAAGCCGGAACTCGGCATTGCGATTGCGGAGTTCCTGGCCGCTTGACCGCCCCCTCGCGGCTCGTCAGACATCGCTCATAACAAGAATTCCCGGAGGACTTTCATGAAGACGTTCGTATCGGCGCTGGCGCTTGCCATCGCGACCCCGGCGCTTGCCCAGACGGCAGCGCCCGCTGCCGCTGCTCCGGCCGGCGCCCCGACGGCGGCAGAGGCGGACGCCTTCGTCGCGGCGGCCGAAAAGGAATATGCCGACTACGCGCAGTTCGGCGCTCAGGTGGCCTGGATCAACGCGACCTATATCACCGATGACACCGATGCCGTGAACGCGCGCGTCGGTGCGCAGGGGACCGAAATGGGTGTCCGTTTCGCCAAGGGCGCGGCGCGTTTCAACAATGTGCCCGGACTGTCGTTCGACACGACCCGCAAGCTGGGTCTGTTGCGCAACGGACTGACCCTGCCCGCACCGTCGACACCGGGCGCCGCTGCCGAACTCAACGACCTCGCGACCAAACTGCAGTCCGCTTATGGCAAGGGCCGCGGCACGCTGAAGGGGCAACCGATCAACGGGTCGGACATCGAAGCCGCGATGGGCAAGAGCCGCAACCCGGACGAGCTCAAGGAAATGTGGGCCAGCTGGCACACCAATGTCGGCTCACCGATGCGCGGCCAGTACCAGAAGCTGGTCGAGATCGCGAACCAGGGCGCGCGCGAACTCGGCTATGCCGACACCGGCGCGATGTGGCGTTCGGGATACGACATGACGCCCGAACAATTCGCGGCGCTGACCGACAAGCTGTGGGCGGAGGTCAAGCCACTCTACGACCAGCTGCACTGCTACACCCGCGCCAAGCTCAACGAGAAATACGGCGATGCGGTGCAGGCCAAGACCGGCCCGATCCGCGCCGACCTGCTTGGCAATATGTGGGCGCAGGAATGGGGAAACATCTACGATATCGTGGCACCCAAGGGTGCGGGCGATCTCGGCTATGACACCGGCGAATTGCTGGTCGCCAAGGGTTACGACCCGATCAAGATGGTGAAGACCGGCGAGGGCTTCTACTCGTCGCTCGGCTTCGCACCGCTACCCAAGACCTTCTGGGAACGTTCGCAGATCGTGAAGCCACGCGACCGCGAAGTCATCTGCCACGCCAGCGCCTGGGACGTCGACAACAAGGACGACCTGCGCATCAAGATGTGCACCAAGGTCAACAGCGACGACTTCGTGACCATCCACCACGAACTCGGCCACAATTACTACCAGCGCGCATACAACAAACAGCCGCCGCTCTACTGGAACGGCGCCAACGACGGCTTCCACGAAGCGATCGGCGATACCGTCGCGCTGTCGATCACGCCGCAGTACCTGGTCGACATCGGCCTGCTCGACGCGTCGAAGGTACCGAGCGCCGACAAGGATATCGGTCTGCTGCTGCGCCAGGCGATGGACAAGGTCGCGTTCCTCCCGTTCGGCCTGCTTGTCGACAAATGGCGCTGGGGCGTATTCTCAGGGCAAATCACACCGGCCAATTACAACAAGGGCTGGACCGACCTGCGCCTGAAATACCAGGGCATCGTCCCGCCGGTCGCGCGCGACGAGACCAATTTCGATCCGGGCGCCAAGTTCCACATTCCCGGCAACACGCCCTACACGCGCTACTTCCTCGCGCGCCTGTTGCAGTTCCAGTTCTACGAAGCCGCGTGCAAGCAGGCCGGGTGGAAGGGGCCGCTGCATCGCTGCTCGTTCTACAACAACAAGGAAGTCGGCAAGCGCTTCAACGCGATGCTGGAAATGGGCGCGTCGAAGCCATGGCCCGACGCGCTGCAGGCCTTCACCGGCAGCCGCGAGATGAGCGGCAAGTCGATGATCGCCTATTTCAAGCCGCTGATGACCTGGCTGCAGGCACAGAACAAGGGCAAGACCTGCGGCTGGTAGGATGACGACGGACGGCATCATCTGGCCTGCGGGCTATGCGCCCGCCGACAGTCCGGTGCATGTCGCCAATCACATCGACATTGCCGCGCCGCCTTCGGCCGTCTGGCACCATCTGGTCCGGGCGGCCGACTGGCCGTCTTGGTATGCAAATGCCTCGAAGGTCGCGATTGCCGGTGGCGGTCGCGACCTGACGCCCGGCGCGCGGTTCCGGTGGCGGACGTTCGGTGTCGGCCTGGATACCGTGGTGCAGGAATGGGTCGAAAACGAGCGGATTGCCTGGCTCGCGACCTCGTTCGGCGTTCGTGCCTATCACGCCTGGCTGATCGTCCCGACCGCAACCGGATGCCGGGTGATCACCGAAGAAACGCAGCACGGCTTTGTCGCGCGGTCGGGCATGGCCCTGTTCCCGAACCGGATGCACGACTGGCACCAGAAATGGCTCGAGGGGCTGAAAGTCCTCGGCGAACGCGACGCTGGCGATCGATAATGCACGCAACCCGGGAGTATTCCCGGGCTGCGCACAATATCGGTCAATTGAAGCTGACGCGTACCACTTTCGACTGCCGGCGCATTGCCGCGCCGATCGCGCCGAACCCGAACAAGAGCATCGCCCATGTCGTCGGCTCGGGCACAGCCGTCGACCGCACATTCACCCGTTGCGACAGCAGGAAGTCACCCCCGTTTGACAGCGGGTCCAGACCGAACTGGATGCTGAAACTGGCGCCGGGATTGGCCGTTGCCCCAATGAAATCGAGGAAATCCCGGGCGTCGGTATTTTCATCCGCGACGACGGTCGGGAACAGCGTCGACGTACGCGGAATGCCTCCGCCCTGCGCGAAGCTCAGGCCGTCATTGTCGTTGGACGTCGACCACCCGACCGGGACGAATGCGGGCTGAACCGCCGGGTCCGAACCGTCGTTGCCATCCCCCGCCTGGTCGAGGAGTTCGTTTGCTATCGAAGTCCACGTGTTGCCCGAGTTGTTCACGATGTTCTTGATGACCGTGTACCGTCCATCGAGGCCCGATATGCGCAGAAAGACGTTGTTCGAGTTCGTCCAGGTTTCGTTGATGGTGATCGTCGTCCCCGAGACCGAGTAGCTGAATGCCCCCAGCGACGTACTGCCGAACTGCGTTATGGTGATTGCGGCAGATGCCGGCACAGACAAGGCTGCGATTACCCCGGCGATAGCGAATTTTGCGATCTTCATGTGCTTCCCTTCCGTAAACGGGTTGGTGGAAGCGACCCCTGCGTGCCTGTCTATGCGGCACGAAAGAAGGTTAACATNNTCCATTGCACCTTAACTACCCCGCGCCCATATATCGGCGCATGAGCGAAACTTTCCCCGTCCTTCCCCTGCGCGACATCGTTGTTTTCCCGCAGATGATCGTCCCCCTGTTCGTCGGCCGCGACAAGTCGGTCTCGGCGCTCGAAGCCGCGATGACCGCCGACAAGGAGATTTTCCTGGTCGCGCAGCTCGATCCTTCGAACGACGATCCGGGCCGCGACGATCTCTACGACCTGGGGGTCATCGCGACGGTGGTCCAGCTCCTCAAGCTGCCCGACGGCACTGTCCGCGTGCTGGTCGAGGGACAACGTCGCGCAACGCTGGTCGAACTCCAGGGCGAAGGCGAACACCTGACTGCAACTGTAGGTGATGTTGGTGATCTTCCAGCAGAAGGTGCCGAGGTTTCGGCGCTGATGCGCTCGGTCGTCGACCAGTTCGACAATTATGCCAAGCTCAACAAGAAGCTGCCGGCCGAAACCGCGGTGCAGCTTGCCGATATCGAGGACGCCGGGCGCCTTGCCGATGCGGTTGCGGCCAACATTTCGGTCAAGGTTTCCGACAAGCAGGCGCTGCTTGGCGAGGCCGACCCCGCCAAGCGCCTGGAGATGGTTTTCGCCTTCATGGAGGGCGAACTCGGCGTGCTGCAGGTCGAGAAGAAGATCCGCGGCCGCGTGAAGCGCCAGATGGAGAAGACCCAGCGCGAATATTACCTCAACGAACAGTTGAAGGCGATCCAGCGCGAACTCGGCAACGATGATGGTGACGGCGATGGCGGCGACGAGGTTGCCGAACTGACCGCCAGGATCGCAAAGCTGAAGCTGTCGAAGGAAGCGCGCAGCAAGGCCACGGCGGAACTCAAGAAGCTGAAGACCATGGCGCCGATGAGTGCCGAGGCGACGGTGATCCGCAATTACCTCGACGTGCTGTTGGGCCTGCCCTGGGGGAAGAAGTCGAAGCTGAAGAGGGACCTGCCGAACGCACAGGCGATCCTCGACGGCGACCATTATGCGCTCGACAAGGTCAAGGACCGCATCGTCGAATATCTCGCAGTGCAGGCGCGCACCAACAAGCTGAAGGGGCCGATCCTGTGCCTCGTCGGCCCGCCGGGTGTCGGCAAGACGTCGCTCGGCAAGAGCATCGCCAAGGCGACGGGGCGCGAGTTCATTCGCCAGTCGCTGGGCGGCGTGCGCGACGAGGCCGAAATCCGTGGCCATCGCCGCACCTACATCGGCTCGCTGCCGGGCAAGATCGTGACCAACCTGAAGAAAGCAGGCACGTCGAACCCGCTGTTCCTGCTCGACGAGATCGACAAGCTCGGCCAGGACTTCCGCGGCGATCCGGCATCCGCGCTGCTTGAGGTGCTCGATCCGGAACAGAACAACAAGTTCAACGATCATTATCTGGAGATCGACATCGATCTTTCGGACGTAATGTTCGTGACCACGGCCAATACGCTCAACCTGCCGCAGCCGTTGCTCGACCGCATGGAGATCATCCGGCTCGAGGGCTACACCGAGGACGAGAAGGTCGAGATCGCGAAGCGCCACCTGATCGACAAGCAGATCGAGGCGCACGGACTGAAGGCCGGCGAATTCGTGCTGACGGATGAGGGGCTTCGCACCTTGATCCAGCAATACACGCGTGAGGCCGGTGTCCGTACGCTCGAGCGTGAGATCGCGAAGCTTGCTCGCAAGGCGCTGCGTCAGATTCTCGAGGGCAAGGTGGCGTCGGTCACGATCACGCCTGAAAACCTCCACGAGTTCGCTGGCGTGCAGAAGTATCGCCATGGCCTGTCGGAGGAAGAAAACCAGATCGGTGCCGTGACTGGCCTCGCCTGGACCGAGGTCGGCGGCGAATTGCTGACGATCGAGGCCGTGACCGTGCAGGGGAAGGGCGGGGTGCGCTCGACCGGCAAGCTCGGCGATGTGATGGGCGAATCCATCCAGACGGCGCTCAGCTATGTGAAGGCGCGTGCACCGTCTTACGGGATCAAGCCCAGCCTGTTCGCGCGCAAGGACCTGCACATCCATTTGCCCGAAGGGGCGGTACCCAAGGATGGCCCGTCGGCAGGTATCGGTATGGTGACAGCAATGGTGTCAACTTTGACCGGTGTCGCCGTGCGTCGCGAAATCGCGATGACCGGCGAGGTGACGCTGCGTGGCCGTGTGCTGCCGATCGGTGGACTGAAGGAAAAACTGCTTGCGGCCTTGCGCGGCGGAATTACGACCGTGCTGATCCCGCAGGAAAACGAGAAGGATNNCTGGCGCTCGCGCTCACCGAACCGCTGTCGCCGATCGAATGGACCGAGGCGGACGAGCTGGCGGCACAGCCTCCGTTTCCCGTTTCGGCCCCCATCGAGGACGGCGCGCGGCACTGACATGGGTCAAATGCCGCAAAACGGCACGTAATCGTTACATTTGATTACGCTTTTGTTTTGACTCGTGCTTGCGACTCGGTGTCTTGTACGCGGCTATCCGGTCCGCGATTCCGCTACGGGAGCGGAGTCTTTCATGGGGGATGCTTGGGGTATGAACAAACAGGAATTGATCGGCCATGTCGCCGATACGGCAGGCCTATCAAAGGGCGACGCTGTCAAGGCGGTGGAAGCAGTGTTCGACACCATCAGCGGCGCGCTGAAACGTGGTGACGAAGTCCGCCTCGTCGGCTTCGGCACTTTCACTGTCACCAAGCGCAAGGCCTCGACCGGCCGCAATCCGCGGACCGGCGAACCCATGTCGATCAAGGCCTCCTCGCAGCCGAAATTCAAGGCTGGCAAGGGCCTCAAAGACTCGGTCAACTGACCGGCTTTACAGGTTGATGCTGCGCCGCTAGTCGGCGCACCTCGAACGGGCGACGGCTTGGCTCAAGCGGTCGCCTCTTCGCTTTCAGGCGTGGGCGCATAGCTCAGCGGTAGAGCACACCCTTCACACGGGTGGGGTCGCAGGTTCAATCCCTGCTGCGCCCACCACGCCTTGCCATCAAACGAACCCGAGATTCCAGGTCGATGGATTGTAGTTGTTGATGTTCGGCAGAACCGTCGACATGTCGGTGTTCGAGACGCCGAACCAGCTTGCCAGCGTTGCCGCATACTGGTCCACAGAGGTCGTCGGAAGCAACCGGCCCTGACCAACGTCACTGGGACCGTTGTTGGCATATTCCGGCGCCGTTCCGTACAGGCGCTTCCCGTTTACGGCACCACCCAATACGAAGTGCATCGAACCCCAGCCATGGTCGGAGCCGTCGGTGTTCGCCAACAGAGTGCGGCCGAAATCCGAAGCGGTGAATTGCGTCACCTTATCCGAAATCCCGAGTTCGACCGTGGCATCGTAGAACGCCTTCGCCGAAGCGGCGAGATTGGCCATCAGCCCGGGGTGCTGCGCAACGAGCGAATCGTGCAGGTCGAACCCGCCGGTCGACACGAAGAAAACCTGCCGGCGTGCGCCAAGCTGGCTGCTCATCGAGATCATGCGCGCGACGATCCGCAGTTGCTGGCCGAGCGACGATGTTGGGAAAGCAGTCGCGATAGTCGGCGCTGCGGCCAAGGCGGTATTGACCGCCGCATAGGTGTCCAGCGAACGTTTGCTGACCTTTGCATGCTCATTCGCGATCAGGCCGGCATTGGTCCCGCCCATCAGCGATTGCAGTGCCGTGGCTGCCGCGCCGGAGCCGTACAAAGATGTCCGCCCGCTCAATGCGATGGGACCACTGGTACCGACCGAATACTGTATTGCCTGGCGTCCGGTCAGAAACACCGCATTGCTGCTCGCATTGATGCAGGTCAGGGTAGAGCTTCCGTTGCCCGACTGGAGGAGATCACCAATGCGGCCGCCCCAGCCAGAAGTCGCGCCTTCCGGGCTCGACGCCTGCCAGTAGGATTGCTGGTCGTTATGCGAGAAGAGCTTCGGCGGGATCCGTGCCGAACGCGCGTTGTACTGCGCCTTGGTCAAGGGTTCGACCAGCGTTCCCACATTCAGCACGGCCGCCATGCGACCCGCGTCGAAGATCGGCAGCAATGGCGACAGTGTCGGCGCCAGCGCGAACTGCCGGCCGCCGGGCAAGGGGGTTGTTGGATTCAGCACTGTGGCGTCGAGCGAGGCCCGTGCATGAGCGAGTACGGATCGTTGCGCCTGATATGCGTTGTAGCTCGCCTGATCGTAAGGCGGCAGAGTGTTCGCATAGTCGTTCCCGCCGAACAGGAAGATACACACCAGCGCCTTGTAGTCGGTGTTCACCGACGCGGCCGCTTCGCCCATTGCGGCAAGGTTCATGACGAACGGGCTGGCGGCGCCGACCCCCAGCATGCCGGAACGCTTGAGGAAGGCGCGGCGTGATTGATCTTCGAACATCCCCATGCCCCTTATTTCTGAACCAGATAGTCGGGCGCGGCCATGGTCAGCAGGATGGCGGCATAGACCCGGTTGTTGAGCAGCGCCGCGGTGGTCGTGCCGATGCTGTCGATGGCGGTCTTGATCGTGGCGACAGTCGTCGACGAAAGCTGTCCCGCCGCCACGAGCAAATTGACCTCGTCGATCAGGGCCTGGCTGTCGGCCGCCTTGGTCAGGATCGACGTATAATCGGCCTTCACATCGCCCGTGCCCGACTGGATCAAGGTCTGCATGTAATTGACGTAGGCGATCACCGTCGGTTCGTTCGTGATCTGCATTTCGGGTGCAACCAACCCGGCCGTCGCAATTGCCGTATTCGGTGGCGCATAACCGGGGCGGAAGAAATTGAAGACGCTACCGCTATGCCCGATCGACTGCGCCAGGCGATTCGTCGTGCTGCTGGTATTGCCGATGGCCCAGGCATCGCTGGGCGATGTGACACCGAAGGCGCGTGCCCATCCGGTCAGGCGATTGACCGGTTCGCGCAGCTTACCGCCATTGACGGCACTCAGGCTGGCATCCGAACGCGCTTCGGTATCGGTAAGGATCGCACGGACAATGGCCTTCATGTCGCCCCGGACGCCGCTGCCGTTGTTTGCGAACACCGCCGAAACGCGCCCGACATAGGCGGCCGAGGGATTGCTGGTAACCAGGTGCTGGATCAGCTGTTTCGATACGAATGGCGCGATGTTCTGGTGCGCAAAGATCGTGTCGAGCGCGATCTTGAGCGAGTCAAAGCCCGTGGTGTTTGCAGGGATCGTCACGCCAAGGAACGTCTTGGTTCCCAACTCGTGCTGAGATGCCGTGTTAATCAGGGGGCGCCGCAACCGGTCGGGCGTCGTTGAATCGGTCGAGTCGAGGTTGAAGCCCGTGAAGACCCGCGCCAGGCCCGAAACGTCATCGGGGCCGTAGGTTTCTACCGGGTTGCTACCCGCAAGCTGCTGCGTCCCGTCCGCATTGAGCTTGTACAGCCCGAGCGAAAAGAGCTGCATCAACTCGCGCGCATAATTCTCATCGGGCTGGGCGCCGGTCGATGTATTCGCTTTCCGATTGCCAGCGAACGTCAGCCAGACACTCATCGCCGCGTTCGTCGAAATCTTGTCGAGAATGTCGCGGTAATTGCCGAACGCGTTATCCCACAGCACGTCCATATAAGCCGCCATGGCGAAGGCGGTCCAATTGGTGTTGAGACCGTCGATGCCGACGACGAGCTGGTTGAGCAGGGCGGTGCCGACACGCTGGCGCAGCTGGTCCTGCCCTGAAATCAGCTGTTTCCAGACGGCTGCATCGAACCCGTTCTGCGTGTCGCGGTTCGCCACGGCATTATAGCCTCCGGCAACCAGCCAGTCCCAGAAGGTCGTGGCGCGCGGCATGGCGAACTGCTCGGTCAGCCAGGCGTCGTAACCCGTTGCGACCACCTTATCGACGTCGGCACGGCTCGAACCCATCGATGACTGTGCGAGAAAGCGGCCTGCCTGAGCTGTCGTAGGAGGCGTCGGGGCTGCGGGCGGAGGAGTGGGGGAGGCCGATCCCGTAGAACCAGCGCTGCCATCGCCACCGCATGCCGCAAGCGCCAATAGCGGCACTGTCGCAGTGACGATACCGCCAAGGCTCGATCCAACGACGCCAGACACGACGACATCGCCGGTCGTCAGGTCGAATGCTTCGACCTGCTCCGAATTGTCCTGGACTTGTTCAACCCCCGTCGTGAAATCGGTCACGCGCCGGTCCCCCTGTCTGTGCGGCCCGACGGATCTTTGCCCGTTAAAGGCCGGTTGCCCTTGGTTGCCCTACGACCTCGATTACGTGCGAGGTCTCAATAACCTTCGTTAGCTACGCGTTCACGAACACAGCGATCTCGCGCGTAATCGTCGTCGAAGTCACGGCGGCATTGTTTACGCGCGCGCTCTTCGGTTTTGCGGATCTGGCGGCCGCGATTACGATCGGCCTCGTCCCGGCTCGTCGTGGTCCAGTCGACCGCCTTGCCCGCGACCCGAACGGGCGCGGTCACGACCTTGCCGACAGTCGATACGCAACCGCCAAGCGCCAACGCTGTTACAACAAGCCATCCCCGCATCATGCGAGGACACGTATTATAGGGTTAGCGGGCCGTGTCTAAGCCTTGGCAGCACATGTCGGCTGAACAGGTCTGCTTCTGCGGCGTGTGGATACCCTGAAAGGATAAACGCCTCGATTCCCTCGGCTTTGTACGCCTCGAGTTTGGCAAGGACCTGGTCCGGATCGCCCACGATGGCGGCGCCGCAGCCGGAACGTGCCCGGCCGATACCCGTCCACAGATTGTCCTCGACGAACCCTTCGTCACCGGCAGCGGCGCGCAGTTCGGCCTGGCGCAGCACGCCGACGCTGGTCGAATCGAGAGACTTCGCGCGGATCGCGTCGCCGGTTTCTGCGTCGAGCTTCGACAGCAGGCGTGAAGCATAGGCCCGCGCCTCCGTCTCGGTTTCACGGACGATGACATGGGCGCGATATCCGAACTTCAGCGTCCGCCCGTATTTCGCAGCGCGCGCGGTCATGTCCGCAATGATTTCGCGCACCGCCGGCATCGTATCGGGCCACATCAGATAAACATCGCAACCCTGGGCGGCGGCATCGCGTGCGTCTTCGGACAGGCCGCCGAAATAGAGCGGCGGGCACTTGCCGCTGACGGTCTTCATACGCGGCGGATCGATCTCGATCTTATAGTGCTCGCCCTGATGGTTCAGATGCTCGCCGTTGAGCAGGGCCTTGAGGATCTGCATCACTTCCAGCGTGCGTGCGTAACGCGGCGCGCTCGCGAGCTTTTCGCCCGGCATGTCGGACGAGATGATGTTGACCGTCATCCGCCCGCCAGTGATCTGGTCCAGCGTCGCGATCTGGCGCGCGAGCTGCGGCGGCCAGCTTTCGCCGATGCGCACTGCCATCAGCAGGCGGATCCGCTTCGTCAGCGCGGCAATCGCCGCGGCAAAGGCTGTGGTGTCGAGGCCAAGCTGGTAGCCCGACGGCAATAGGATATTGTCGAAGCCGCCTTTTTCTGCAGCCAGCACGATGTTTCGGCAATGCTCCCAACTGGACGCCAGCGCAGGGTCCGGCTGTCCCAGGAACTCATAGTCGTCGTCGCACAGCGCCGAAAACCAGCTGACTTCGCATTGTCCGGATGATTGTGTCGTCACGGCAGCCTCTCTCCACGCGCTGCGACCAGCACCTCGTACCAGGTTTCGCGGGTCCATTTGACTTTATAGGCGTCGGCCGCCTCGCGGATGCGGTCGATATGCTGCGAACCGACGATAGGGATCGGGCGAGCGGGATGCGCCATGATCCAGGAATAAGCCGTGGCGGTACGCGAGATGCCTTGGACATCGGCAACCGCGTCGAGCGCGGTGGCAACAGCGCGCGCACGATTGTCCTCGGGTGCAGCAATGCGTCCGCCACCGAGGGGCGACCAGGCCAGCGCAGCCAG
The DNA here is from genome assembly GCA_002336985.1 of Sphingomonadales bacterium UBA1936. GTDB lineage: Bacteria > Pseudomonadota > Alphaproteobacteria > Sphingomonadales > Sphingomonadaceae > Sphingomonas_O. The sequence continues at coordinate 12,785 of DDFE01000224.1, read as the reverse complement.
ATCGTGCCTGATGGCCATGTCCAAGGTGCCGTCCATGACTGGATCGAGGCACAATGGCGACAACTCCGGCTGGATCGTCGACAGCGGAATGCCGTGCGCCGGCATCGCCGCAATCAACGCCTCGGTCTGAGCCACGGTAAAATTCGACACGCCGAACGCGCCGATCTTGCCCTGCACGAACGCCTTTTCTGCGAACTTCGCGATGTCGTGCGGATGGGTCAGGATGTCCGGCCGGTGGATCTGGTACACATCGATGCGCCCGACGCCCATGCGCCGCAACGAAGCTTCGAGTGCGGACTCGAGATATCCGGGCGAACTGTCATAGGGCAGGGGAGGCATGATGCCGCCCTTCGAAGCAATGACCATCTTGTCCCTGAGGCCGGGCGCCTCTTTCAGGACCCGCCCGAACAATGCCTCAGCGTCGCCGAACCCGCCACTGCCGTCGAAGCCATAGATGTCGGCGGTATCGAACAGGGTTATCCCGCTTTCGAGCGCCGCCTCGACCAGTTCTCTCCCCTCGGCAATGCTGCGCCCGGCAAACCGCCACATGCCCCAGGCCATCGACGATGCGACGATACCGCTCTTGCCGAGCACGCGGGTCGGGTTTGGCGGGGCAAGATCACTCATCGCGTTGGTCAACTCCGGTATGACAGCGATGTCTTATTGCAGCCAATGCGGCAACGCGGTCAAGCCGAGACTGTGCTTGCCCGGATAACAAGCTCGTGTTGCAGTCTGCGATGTTCGACGCTGTCGACCTTTTCGAACAGCAGACTGGCGGCGGCGTGGGCGAGATCACGGGTGGGCTGGCGAATCGTCGTAAGTGGTGGCCAGACGAGTTGCGCCAAAGGTGTATCGTCGAATCCGGCGACCGATAGTTCAGACGGGATCGATATGCCTTTCGCATGCGCGACCGTCAGGACGCCGGCCGCCATGTCATCGTTGGACGCGAAGATCGCGGTTGGCGGATTCGGCAGCGCGAGCAACTCTTCGGCCGCTTTGGCACCACTCGCAAAATCGAATTCGCCCGGCTTCACCAGACCCGGTTCATACGGAATCCCTGACCGGTCGAGCGCACGGCGATAACCGAACAGGCGCTGTTCGCTCGCCATATGGTTCGGATGCCCCATGATGAACCCGATCGTGCGGTGGCCCGTGTTGATCAGGTGCGTCGTCATGTCGTCCGCGGCGCCGACATCGTCCATGAAAACCGAAGACGTCAGGGCATGGTTCGTCCCCGGCGATATCCGCACGAACGGGATTTTCCGCCGCTCGAGTTCGGCCAGGACGGCAGGACAGTCGGTCACGGGCGACGACAGGATGATGCCATCGACGTGGGTCTCGTCGATCAAGCCCCCGACCTCGGCGGCGATCGTGGGGGATGCAACATCGGCCGGCTGCGCGAGCAATCGCACGCCGCCTTCGCGGCAGCGCGCCCATACGCCTTCCTGGATCGCGTGAATGTAATAGGGCGAGTGATTGTCATAGATCAGCGCGATCTGGTGTGAGCGCTTGCCCGCCAGCGCACGCGCCGCAAGGCTGGGGCTGAACGCCAGCGCGGCCATGGCAGCTTCCACCTTTTCACGTGTATCGCTGCGGACGTAGCGCTCCTTGTTCAGGACACGGCTGACCGTCTTGATCGAGACGCCCGCCGCCCTTGCCACATCGCTGATCGTGTTTCGCGCTGTCATACCGCTGTCCTGCCGCGATTGTGGCGGTCGCGCAACATATCGGCGGTATTGAAACCGATCCCTCTTGCCGAAGCCGATAATTTCGTGGCACAGCACATTTCAGACATCGCTGTCAGAAATCTGGCCAGAAGCGGTGCGGGAGGATTTGTGACGCTTCGATACGGCTTGGTCGGAACCGGAATGATGGGTGGCGAGCACATCCGCAATGTCGCGATTATTCCCGGCGCAGAGATCGTGGCACTCGCCGATCCCGTCGGAACATCGATCGGCTGGGCCAAGGATGCCCTGGGTACCGATGCCAGTCCGCAGGTTTTCTCGTCCGCGGCAGAACTCGCCAAGGCCGACCTCGATGCCGTGATCGTGGCCAGTCCCAACTACACGCACCGCAAGGTGCTGGAGCCGCTGTTCGACGCTGGGCTCAACATCCTGTGCGAAAAGCCGGTGGCAACGACGGTCGAGGACGCGCGGTGGATCGTCGAGCGAGCGGCGAAATCGCCCGGCATTTTCTGGACCGCGATGGAATATCGCTTCATGCCGCCGGCCGCCGAGTTCATCCGGCAGGTGCATGACGGCCGGACCGGCAAGTTGCAGATGCTGGGCATCCGCGAGCATCGTTTTCCGTTTCTTCCGAAGGTCGGCGACTGGAACCGGTTCAGCGAGAACACCGGCGGTACGATGGTCGAGAAATGCTGCCACTTCTTCGACCTGATGCGCCTGATCGTGCAGTCGGAAGCGGTCCGGGTCTATTGTTCGGGTGCGATGGACGTGAACCATCTCGACGAACGGTATGACGGCCGCAAGCCCGACATTATCGACAACAGCTATACCACCGTGGACTTCGACAATGGCGTTCGCGCGATGTTGGACCTGTCGATGTTCGCCGAAGGGGCGGAGAACCAGGAAGAGATCACCGCTGTCGGCGACAAGGCGCGGCTCGACTGCCTGATTCCGACCGGCGACCTCATCTTTTCGCCGCGTGTCGGCTTCATGAATCCAAAGCAGGTCGTCCGCGATCATGTGCCGGTCGAAGAGCATGCGCTGGCCGCCGGGCATCACCATGGCGCGACCTATTACCAGCACCAGAAATTCTATAGTGCTTTAGTGGACAATGGACCGGTAGAGGTCACTGCGCATGACGGGATGATGGCCGTCGCCATTGGAACGGCGGCCGAAATCAGCGCGCGCGAAAAGCGCGTCGTCGAGATGAGCGAACTGGGTTTTTAACTGCGCCATGCGGACGCGGTTGGAAAAACCGCGCCGGAAAAGGGAAGGAACGGATATGACCAAATCGATGATGCTTGCGGGAGTTGCAGCCTTTGCGCTCCTCGGACCGTCCGTTGCGTTTGCGCAGGAGCCAGCACCCGCTGTCGACGATGCGCCTGCAGATATTGTCGTGACCGCGCAAAAACGTTCCGAGCGGTTGCAGGATGTTCCTGTCGCCGTTTCCGTGGTGAGCGGTGCAGCACTCGAGTCGCAGGGCAAGGCCAGCCTCGAAGGCGCGGTGAACCTGGTCCCTTCGTTCAACTTCCTGAAGTCGGGAACGACGCTCAACCAGTCGCTGTTCCTGCGCGGCGTCGGCACGTCGACCTTCTCGATCGCCGGTGAGCCGTCGGTTTCGACGGTCGTCGACGGTGTCGTCTACAGCCGTTCGGGCGAAGCCTTCAGCGAACTGGTCGACATCGACCGGATGGAAGTGTTGCGCGGACCGCAAGGCACGCTGTTCGGCAAGAACGCATCGGCAGGCGTGATCAATATCGTGTCGCAGCGTCCGTCCGCGGACTTCGGCGGCTATGTCGAGGCGGGATATTTCACTGAAAACGAATACCGCCTGCGCGGCGCAGTCAACCTGCCGCTCGGCGACAATGTCCGGACCCGGCTCAACGGTTTCTACACCAAGTACGATGGCAACATCACGAATTTCGGCGTTGCCGGTAATCCCAAGGTCAACGGCTGGGAACATTATGGCGGTCGCCTGGCGATCGACATCGACTTCTCGCCGACGGTGTCGCTGTCGCTCAACGCGGATTATCACAAGAACAAGGACAATTGCTGCGCCGAAATCATCGCGACCCCGCCGATCGTAGGCGCGACCGGCGCGACGACGACGAACGCGTCGCAGGCTGCATTGCCGACGCCCAACGGTGACCAGACACGTGCGATCGCTCAGGACCTGATCACGCAAACGCTGGAAACCGGCTATGGATTTTCGGCACAGCTGAATGCCGAAGTGGGCAACCAGACGTTCACGTCGATCACGGCGTATCGCAACTGGGAAAACACCGAGATCCGCGACGGCGACTTCCTGCCGGCCGCCTATATCGGCTTCAACCAGCTCCACGATTTCGGACCGCAGACGGGCGATACGTTCAGCCAGGAATTCCGTCTGACGTCGCCGGGCAAGCAGTTCTTCGACTATGTCATCGGCGCCTATTACTCTCAGGCATATTCGCGGCGTATCTTCACGCGCAACGACATCGTCTGCACCTCGGCAGTGACACCGGCGCCGACCGCGCTGACGCCGTGCACGAGCCCGCTGGCGGCTCCTTCGACAACGCCGTCGGGGACCGCGGACTTCGGATCGACTTTCAAGAACCTGGCGTTCTTCGGTCAGGGGACGCTTAACTTCTCCGACCGCTTCCGGCTCATCGCAGGCATTCGCTACACGGCAGACGACCTCGAAGTGTTCCACAAGCGCACGACGACCGGTCTCGTCCTGAACGGTGCCGGCATTCCACAGGCAGCTCCGGGTATCCAGCCGGTCTTCGACCAGGGTGTGTTCGACGCCTATAACGCGCTTGTCGCGTCCGGCGTGTCGCCGACGGTCGCGCTGCAGACGTCGTTGCTCTCGTCGAACGGTGTTCCGTTCCGGACGAAGACGAGCAACACCAACTGGTCGGGCAAGGCGGGTGTCCAGTTCGACATCAGCCGCAACTCGATGATCTACGGCACCTATGCCCGCGGCTATAAGGGACCGGCGTACAACATCTTCTACAACCTGACCGCGACGGGCACGAATGCGATTTCGCCCGAAACGTCGGACGCCTATGAAATCGGGCTGAAGAACACGCTGTTCGGCGGCAAGCTGGTGCTGAACCTCGCCGGTTATTACGCGAAATACTATAATTTCCAGGCGAACAATCCCGACCTGGTCGCAGGCGTTGTCGTGTCGCGCTTCACCAACGCTGGCGAGGTTTCGACCCGTGGTGGCGAAGTGGATATCATCTGGCGGCCGGTCCGCGACCTGAGCATCTCGGGCGGTGCAGCCTATACCGATGCAAGGGTCGACCAGTTCTTTGCCGCACCGGGTGCCGCTGCTTCTGCGATCGTGCCCTCCGGAACGCCACTGGCCTTCGCGCCGAAGTTCAAGGGATCGCTCAGCGCCGATTACCGCTGGCGGACCGGCGGTCCTGTCGACTTGATGTTCGGCGCACAGACCAGCTACCAGTCGAGCCAGTTGGCCTCATTCTCGCCCGATCCGATCCTCCGCCAGTTGGCCACGATCCATGACTATGGTCTGGTCAACCTGTCGGCCGGGATCACGGACACGGATGGCCGCTGGCGTGTGATTGCACAGGTTCGCAACCTGCTGGATCAGAGCTTTGCGGCAGCCATCATCAACGGCGGTCCGGGCGGTGCTTACCGGTACCAGATCCCGCGTGATGCGGACCGGTATTTCGGGATCACGGCACGCATCAACTTCGGCGGCCAGAAGTGAACAAGCCGGCGTCGGGTGTAGGAACCGTTCTTACACCCGCCCGGGTCTGGACGCTCTTCGCGCTGCTGTGCGTAGCGGGCGTCTTCAACGCGATGGATCGACCGATCATCGCGATCCTGAAGCCCGATATGTCGACCGAGATGGGCTGGGACGATGCCGATTTCGGCCGCCTGGCAGCCGTCACGCAGTTCTCGGCCGCGTTGTCGTTCCTCTTCACCGGCTGGCTGGTCGATCGCCTGGGTGTCCGCAAGTCGATGATCGCCGGCGTATCGTCCTGGAGCCTCGCGGCCATGGCGCACGGCTGGGCCGTTGCCATGTGGCAGATGGTGGCTGCGCGCGTGGGGCTGGGCGCGACCGAGGCGGTCCAGACACCGCTGACGATCAAGACAGTTGCCACATTGTTTCCTGCCGACCGCAGATCCTTCGCTTTCGGCCTGGGGACAGCGATCGCGGGTCTCGGCACGATTTCATTGCCGTTCTTCATCCCGGCACTGGCAGCCGCATTCGGATGGCGGGGCGCATTGATTTTCGGTGGCATCGGCGGGTTCGTCACACTTGCGCTGTGGCTCACGCTCGCACGAGGCATCCGTTTTGATGACAGCGCCGAAGATGAGGCGCGAGACTTCGCCGATGGCCAAGAACCTTATGGCCCGATCCTGCTCGAGCGGAGCACCTGGGCCATCGTGATCGCAAAGGCGCTGTCCGATACGACGTGGTGGCTGCTCAACTTCTGGCTGCCGGACTTTTACCGCAAGGCCTACGGGCTCTCGACGTCGGAACTCGCCATTCCTCTGGCGATCGCTTTCCTGGGGTCGGCGCTTGGGGCATTTTTCGCTGGACTGGTATCGACCAAGCTTCTCGAACGGGGCTGGAGCGTCAACCGCGTCCGCAAGACCGTGATGCTGGTGTCTGCCATGGTCGTGGCGCCGGTGCCATTCGTTTTGCAGATGAACAGTTTCTGGGCCGTCGCATTCATGATGGGCGCCGTCCTCGCTGGCCATCAGGGATTTTCGCTCAGCCTTTTCTCGATCATCACCGATGTCGTTCCGCGGACGAAAGTCGGCCGCGTCACGTCATTCGGCGCGTTTTGCGGTAACATCGGCGGCATGACGATCGTTTATATAACGGGACTCGTCTTGACGTCGGGGCAAGGCTATACGCCGCTCTTCGTGTTTGCCGCTCTGTCCTATTTCATTGCCCTTGGATGGCTCTGGCTGTTGATGCCGGTCATCCGCCGCCCGGAAGGGACGGTCCAGGCAGCAGTGACGGCGACGCCAACTCCGTGAGTGAAACGCGCAGGGCGCCGGTAGCCGCCGATCTTTATGGCGACCTTCTCGACGTAGCGCCCGCTGCGCCGACCAGCTGGCGGGAGTATCTCCCCGGCTTGCTGATCGCGGGTGTGGCGGCGCTGGCAGCGGCGTATCTCTCCGAACATTACGGCGCGCCGATCATGTTGATGGCGCTGCTGATCGGTTTGGCGTTCAATTTCGCGAATGCGGACACGCGGTTGCATGCGGGACTGGGATTCGCGTCAAAGACGCTGCTGCGCTGGGGCATCGTACTCGTTGGCCTGCAGGTGACGTTCTCGCAGATTGCCGGCCTCGGCGTTCCGGCATTCGTCGCGATTGCGGCGATGGTCGCGGTGGTAACGCTGTCGGGAACACTGACTGCCAAATGGATCGGCCGTGGCGCCGCATTCGGAACGCTTGCCGGCGGAGCGGTGGCGATCTGCGGTGCGTCCGCCGCACTCGCACTATCGAGCGTCCTTGGCGAGAAACGATCCAGCCAGGCGCAGCTAACGCTGGTCCTGGTCGCGGTTTCCGCCGCGAGCGCGCTGGCGATGTCGGTTTATCCGGCGCTTGCGCACATGCTCCACCTCACCGACGATCAGGCAGGATTCCTCATGGGGGCATCCATCCACGACGTCGCACAGGCGCTGGGGGCAGGATATTCCTATTCGCCGGAGGCAGGCGCGACGGCGACCGTCGTCAAGCTGACCCGAGTCGCGCTGCTGGCGCCCGCACTTGCCGTGGTCGCCGCCTGTTATCCGCGCGAAGAGGGGCAGGCGAAGAGCGGAATCGGCGTTCCCTGGTTCGTCGTCGGCTTTTTCCTGGTGTGCGGTCTCAACTCTGCTGTCACGTTACCCACAGCCGTCCTGGTTGCCGCCAAGCCATTGGCGACAGGCCTGCTCGTCCTGGCCGTGACCGCAACGGGCATCCGTTCGCCCTTGTCCCTGCTCCTCGAACAGGGGTGGAAATCGTCGCTGCCGGTTATTGCCTCGACGATCATCTCGTTCATTCTTGCGCTGGCGGCTGCGATCCTGCTGATCTGACATCTTCGGTCGCGTCACAAAATCGCAATTTATTCGTCACCTAACTGTCTCTTGAATCTCACTTCGCTGTCATACAGTGCGCCTAACCGCCCGTTCGGGGCGGAAAAAGGGGGCCGACGATTCGGCCGCAACCGCTTCAAGCAATTCCTCAAGCCGGACTGCCGGAGCGGAGATACCCATGGCCACGTTCACTCGTCTTACGACTCTTTTCATGACCGGCGCTGCGTGCGCGGCGCTCGCTGCGTGCGGCGCCGACAGCACGGCCGACCTGGCCAATCCCGGCAACACCGGATCGAATCCGGGCACCTCGACGACGTCGACGACCAGCACGACAACGACGAGCGGCGGCGGAACGGCGAACTGCCCGTCGCAAACGACGCAGGTCACCGTCGGCACGGAACAGCACTGCCGCCTGCCCGCAACGCTCAATGCCAACCTGACACTGCCGGCCGGCAACATCTACCAGCTCAACACGCGCCTCGACGTCGGAACGAACATCACGGGACCCGCAGGCGTCGCCCGCACACTGACGATTGCCCCCGGCGTGACGATCTACGCGGCGAACCAGAACGCATTCATCAACGTCAATCGCGGCTCGCAGATCATCGCAGATGGCACGGTCGGACAGCCGATCATCTTCACCTCCGCGGCGGACCTCGGTTACGCGGGCGTGCTGGGCCTTCCCACCCGCGCGATCTACCGTGGCCGCACCGATCGCGATCCTGCGGGCACGACGACCGGCGAATGGGGCGGTCTCGTCCTCAATGGCCTGGCGCCGACGAACAACCCGACGCGCGATGGCGAAGGTTCGACGGGCGTGATCGCCGGCGGCACCAATGCCGCGGACAACTCGGGCATCCTGCGCTACGTCCAGATCCGTTATGCGGGCTTCGACGTCGGTGTCGCGACCGGCGGTGCGGCGGGCGTCAACGAGTTGAACGGCGTCGCCTTCCAGGCCGTCGGCAATGGAACGACCGTCGATTACGTCCAGGTGCACCAGGGCTATGACGATTGCTTCGAATGGTTCGGCGGCACGGTCGATGCCAAGCACCTGATCTGCGACGGGACCAGCGACGACGCGTTCGACTGGACCGATGGCTGGACGGGGCGCGCGCAGTTCCTGCTTCACATCCAGAACCAGAACAACGTGACGGGCGACACCTGTATCGAGGCCGACAATTTGTCCTCGAACAACGAAGCCACGCCGCGTTCGAACCCGATCCTCTCGAACCTGACGTGCGTGGGTAGTGCTGCCTCGACGACCAGCATCACGGCATCGGGCGGCACGGCACTGTTCCGCGTGGGCACCGGCATCCGCCTGTACAACGCCGTGATATCGGCCGCCCGCCAGGCCGCGCTCGATATCGATGGTGCGTCGAGCTACGCGCAGGCAACCGCCGGGAACATCGTGTTCCGCTCGATCTACATCACGAGCGCGATCCAGCTGGCGACCGATAGCGACGACGGTCCGCTGCCCGCGCTGTTCGATGCGGCGGGCAACAACAACCTGCGCACCAATCTGGCGGCCAGCACGCTGCTTCCACAGGTTACCGGCGGCGTCGCTTATGTGAACGGCAGCAGCGAGACGGCACGTCCCGTATTCAACGCGAACGGCGTGTCGACCTTCTTCACGACCGTTTCCTACATCGGCGCCGTGCAGTCGACGGCGAACAACTGGACGCTCGGCTGGACCGAATTCGTCAACCGTTCGTAACGCGGGACATCCGGCGCGGCGGCTGCCCGGGCGCAGCCGCGCCATGTCCCACGACAGATTGAATACGTAAAAGGGGTTACGACCATGGTTCCTGCACGCCGCGTGCTGATGGGTCTCTTGTTCTCGACGACCGCGATGGCATTCGCGGTTCAGCCTGCAGTTGCGCAGACGCCGAGTGCGCCCGATTCACCGTCGCAACAGGCAGAGGGTCAAACACCGACCACGACATCGGACGATGGAGACATCGTCGTGACCGGCCGTTTCATCCCGAACGAGAAGCGTGAGACGTCGGAAATCGTCAGCCTGCTCGGCGCGGAAGATCTCGCACGCGGCGGCGACAGCGACATTGCAGCATCGCTGACGCGCGTGACTGGCCTCAGCCTTGTCGGCGGCCGCTTTGTCTATGTACGCGGCCTGGGCGGCCGTTATTCGGCAGCGCTGCTCGACGGGTCGGTCCTGCCCAGTCCCGAGCCGCTGCGGCGTGTCACGCCGCTCGATGTCTTCCCGACAGACTTGCTGTCGGGCGTGCTCGTGCAGAAAACTTACTCGGTCGAGTTCCCCGGCGAATTCGCCGGCGGCCTTGTTTCGATGCGTTCGCGCGCTGTGCCCGAAGAGAATTTCTTCGAATTCGGCATCTCCGGGGGCGTCAACGACAAGTCCACCTTCCACACCGGGATCGGCTATTACGGCGGCGAACTCGATGCGCTCGGTTTCCGCAACAACACTTATTCGCTGCCGCTCTATGTACGGACCAATCCTTCGTTGAACGGCTTCGACGCCGGCCAATTGCAACTGGCCGGCCGCGCGCTGGTCAACAACGGTCCTGGCTTTTCGCTTGCCCGTTTCAAGAACTATCCCGACCTCGGCGTGAACCTGTCGCTCGGCAAGCGTTTCGAAGTGGGTGGCATGAGCGCCGGTATCCTGCTGGCCGGCGTCTATGACCGGCAGGTCCGCAACGAGATCGGCGTCCGCAACCGCTATTCGCGCGTCGGCACCGGCCTTGGCATTTTCGAAAGCTTCAGCGCGGATGCCTGTGTCGGCTTCAATCCCGTGCTCAATCCCAACAGCTGCGGCCGGACGCAGACCAAGGAAACGGTCAACCTCAGCCTGATCAGTTCGCTCGGCGTCGAGATCGACGGCGACAACACGGTTACGCTCAAGTCCATCCTGCTGCGCAAGACCGACAAGATCGGCGAGGAGCAGCGCGGCACCCAGCCGATCAGCGCGCCCAATCAGGTCGTGAGCGACTATCGGCTGGCGTACATCGAGCAGGAATTGTGGATCAACCAGGTGACCGGCGAGCACAAGTTCGAACTCGGCGTCTTTCCAGACAGCGTGTTCAGCTGGCGCGCAGCCTATGATCGCGCGAGCCGTGTCACACCCTATCTGACCGACTATCGCTACATCCTGACCCCCACCGACACTTCGTTCCAGCTTTCGAACCAGCAGGCGCAGTTCGGGATCAGCTTCACGGGATTGCGCGACAACAATTACGAAGGCGGGATGGATTTCGTCCTGAAGGGCGAACCGTTCGGTTTCGAGAGCGTGTTCAAGTTCGGCGGTCTCTACACCCGCAAGAACCGCGATTATGCGACGCGCCGTTACACGTTCAACTTCCCGGGCGGGAATACCGATGCGCTTCGCCGCTTCGTGCCGGAGATTATCTTTTCGTCCGACAATATCGGCCCGGGCGGCTTCGTGCTGACCCAGCCGGACCAGGGCGCCAACTCGTACAGCGCACAGCAGGAAATCTACGCGGGTTATATCTCGACCGAGCTCCAGGTTGCCGATCCCCTTCGCCTGACGGGCGGCGTCCGGTTCGAACGCAGCAAGCAAAAGCTGTTCGGCGGGCTGAACTCCGCGCTGATCCCCGGCGGCGCATGTGTGGCGACCGGGCCGGTCGTCGGGTTCCGCACGCCGATCCGCTGCGAACTGACTTCGGAACGTTTGCTGCCCGCGGCGACCGCGACGTTCGAATTCGCCGACAACATGCAGGTGCGCGCCGGGTACAGCCGCACATTGTCGCGCCCCGACCTTCGCGAACTGTCGCCGGCCGTCATCCTCAACATCGAGGAAGACGTCGAGGAAGAGGGCAACCCCAACTTGATCGTCTCGACCATCGACAATTTCGACAGCCGTTTCGAATGGTATTTCGGCAAGAACCAGCTGTTCTCGCTGGGCGGTTTCTACAAGAAGATCAAAAACCCGATCGAACGGTCGCTCAGCGTTTTCGGTGACGAAGGGCGACGCACCTATATTCAGGCCGATTCGGCAGAGGTCTATGGTGGCGAAGCCGAAATCACGCTGACCCTGCCGCTGGCAGACTGGTTCGGCAGCAGCGCTTTCCTAGATGAACGCCGCTTCTTCGTGATCGGCAACATCACCTACAGCAAATCCGCTATCCAGATCAGTCCGGCCCAAATCGGCGTCCTTACCAGCGCGTCGCGGCCGATGGAGGGGCAATCCGAATGGCTGGGCAACCTTCAGTTCGGCTACGAGATGGAAGGGGAGCGGTTCGCGCTGCTGTTCAACTACGCCAGCGAGCGCATTTCGGATGTCGGCACACAGACGCGCCCCGACATTTACGAACGCCCGCCGGTCGACCTCGACTTCACCTTCGCCAAGACCTTTCCGATCGTGGGCCGTGACATCGAATTTTCGGCCAAGGTTTCGAATATGCTGAACAGGGGTTTCCTGCGGACGCAGGGCGGCCTTGTCTATGAGGCACATGCGCTGGGCCGGTCGTACTCGGCAGGCCTGAAAGTCCGCTTCTAAACAACCACAACCGATAAAAAGCCCCGTCCGGCGCAATTGTGTCGGGCGGGGTTAGCCTTTAGGCGTGTTGGCGTTAACCATAGCGGCGTGCCGGGGAGTTAAGGCTCGAATGCAATCCTTGTCGGGGTTCCGATTGCGCTGGCCAGCCCGGCGCAGTGCGCGAACCCTTCCGTATGATATTACCGACGCCGTGCTGATCGTTGCGCTGGTCACGGCGGGAGTCGCGCTGTTCTGGACGCTGGTGAAGCCGATGGGCCCAGTCGGCCGCTGGCAAGCCGTGGGCAACAGCGTTGCCACAGCCGATCCGTCGATCCTGACACGGTTCGATCCGTTCTTCCGTTCGGCGCCGACGGGCGCAACCGCGGTGACGTCGCTGCCGCTGAAACTGTTCGGTGTGCGCCTCGACCAGGCGATGGGACGCGGATCGGCAATTATCGCCACGTCCGATGGTGCACAGAACAGCTTTGCTGTCGGGGACGAAATCGTCCCGGGCGTAAGGCTGAAGGCCGTAGCGTTCGACAGCGTGACCATCGAACGGGGCGGGGCGAGTGAACAGCTGTT
>DDFE01000131.1:5273-8896 GCA_002336985.1 Sphingomonadales bacterium UBA1936 | reverse complement strand
CGATGTCCGGTTTCGTGTTTACGCCTGCGCGTCGCGCGCAGCCGCAGCTTTCTTCGCCTCATGCTCGGCGATGATGTCGGCCGCCGTGCGGCCCTCGATCAGCGGCGTCGCTTCCTTCACCGGCGTCGGCGAATCTTCTTCCGCCATGCCTTTCTTGAAGTTCTTCACGCCCTTGGCGACATCGCCCATCATCGACGAGAATCGTCCGCCGCCCAGCAGCAGGATCGCGATGACAGCGAAAATCAGAATATGCGGCAGCGACAGGCCCATCGATCGAACTCCGAAAATTTAACCATATCTAGTCGTTATCGTCTGCGCTTTCCAGTTCCGTATCCCATTCGCCATCGACAGGCTCCAAAAGGCCGGCCGCGCGCAGGTCTTCTAATCCCGGCAAGTCGCGCCGATCCGCTAGGCCAAAACTGGTTAAGAATTCGGGAGTGGTCGCATAGGTGAGCGGCCTTCCGGGCACTTCGCGACGCCCCGCAGGCGCGATCCAGTCCGCCTCGATCAGTACGTCGAGCGTTCCTTTCGAGATCTGAACGCCGCGAATCGCCTCGATCTCTGCGCGGCTGACCGGCTCGTGATAGGCGACGATCGCAAGCGTCTCGACGGCCGCCCGGCTCAGGCGGCGGGCGACATCGCGCGTTTCGCGCAACAGGTGTGCAAGATCGGCAGCCGTCTGGAAATGCCAGCGCCCGCCCCGTTCGACCAGCTCGATGCCATGCCCGGCGTGGCGCTCCGCCACCCGATGCAAGGCTGAAAGGACGTCCGGCACATCGAGCCGGCGCGCGATATCGTCTGCGGCGAGCGGGCCCTCACTCGCGAACACCAGCGCCTCTACGGCGCGGTCGAGGTCCGGCACCTCTGTCATGCTGCCTTGACGAGGATGGGCCCGAATGGCGCATCCTGGCGAAGGTCGAGCGTGCCACGCCGCGCAAGTTCGAGCGTCGCGACCACCGTCGACGCCAGCGCCGACCGGCGGAAATCCAGGTCGCCTTCGCGTGGCATGAACGCCGCAATTGCAGTCCAGTCGCGCATCCGCCCGACCAGCGCCTCAACCCGTGCGATGGCGGCATCGAGCGTCATCACCGGTCGCCGTTGCACCGTATGCATGACCGGCGCTGTCCGCGCCTTCACCCGACCGTAAGCAGCGATGATGTCGTAGAGCGTCGCATGCCACAGGATATGCCGGTCGGTCGCCAGTCCTTCCGGGTTGAGGCGCATGAATACATCCCGGCCGATCCGGTCACGCGCCATCAGCCGCGCTCCGGCATCGCGCATGGCATCCAGCCGCATCAGCCGCTGTTGCAAGCGCCAGGCAAGTTCCTCGGGGCTCGGATCGGCCTGCTCTGCCTTGGGCAACAACAGGCAGGATTTGAGATAGGCGAGCCAGGCCGCCATCACGAGGTAATCCGCGGCCTGATCGAGATGATCGGCGCCCGCGCGTTTCAGATAGTCCAGATATTGGTCGACGAGCGCCAGGATCGAGATGGCACGCAGATCGACCTTCTGGCTGCGCGCAAGGGCCAGCAGCAGGTCGAGCGGCCCCTCCCAGGCGCCGAGGTCGACAGTCAGTGTATCGGCGTCAGACGAGGGCAAGAAGCTCGTCCCGCTTGGCAATGAGGTCAGGCAGCGCCGCGAAATCGTCGACAGGTGCGATCGTCGCCATGGCGCGGTCGAGGCGTGCACGGGCGATATCGGTGATTTCGGGCAATGCCTTTGCGATCCCGACCATTTCGTCCATCCGCCCCCAGCAATTGAGCGCGATATCGCACCCGGCGGCCACGCAACCGGCAGCGCGATCGGCAACGTCGCCCTGCAACGCCTTCATGTCGAGATCGTCGCTCATCAGCAGGCCGTCGAAACCGATCTTGCCGCGGATCACCTGTTCGATGACGAGGGGCGACATGGTCGCCGGGCGCTCGCCGTCCCATGCGGAAAACACGATATGCCCGGTCATGCCCATCGGAGCGTCGTTGAGCTTGCGGAAGGGTGCAAGGTCGGCTTCGAGCGTCGCTTCGTCGGCATCGACCACCGGCAGATGCAGATGACTATCAACCACAGCGCGTCCCTGCCCCGGCATATGCTTCACCACGCCGACGACACCGCCCCGACGCAACCCGTCGATCACGGCGCCGCCGAGCGAAGCGACGCGCAACGGGTCGCTGCCCAGCGCCCGGTCGCCGATGGCCGGATGGGTTTCGGGCACGCGCACGTCGAGCAACGGCAGGCAATCGACCGTAATGCCTGCTTCCGCCAGCATCAGCCCCAGCGCACGCGCATTGGATCGTGCCGCCTCCAGCGCGGAGATCGGCGCGATATCATACAGCCGGTCGAACGCTTCTCCGCTCGGGAATGCCGGCCATTCGGGCGGCTGCATCCGCGCGACACGGCCGCCTTCCTGATCGATGAGGATCGCAACGTCGCTGCGTCCTTCCAGATCGCGCAGACTGTCGGTCAGAGCGCGAAGCTGTGCACGATCGACGCAATTGCGCTTGAACAGGATGTATCCAGCAGGCTTCGAGTCCGCAAAAAAAGCGCGCTCGTCATCGGTAAGAGCCGGGCCGGAAAGCCCGAAAATCGCTGGGGTCATGGCGAAAGGCTTACCCGTGCCAACGAGGGCGTCAATCGCCGTTCGACGCGTACACCCTTAACAAGGCAGTTGATGCGCGGCTTGCCGAAGCGACAACCATAAAATGGCGATACATTGGGCCAATTAACTTCGCGCCCCGCCCAACTCTGGACTGGTTTTTTTGTAAATTTCGCAAGTTCAGAAATTTCATTCTGTTAATGAGAACAATTCACTCAATATGAGTTAATTAGTTTCAACCATTACTTGACCAAATATTGATCAATCAGCATGTTATCAATTAGGCATCGACCTGAGATGATGGACTACGAAATTTTCATTCCATGAAAAGACAAATAATTTGATTACGCTCGTTCACGCACTTCGACTATCTTCGGATGACCGCATGCTGTGGAGAAGTTTCGATCAAACCCCGCGCGCCGACCTCCTTTCAAAGGACCAGCTATCGAGAGCGCGTGCTCTTGGATTGATACAAAAAAATAGTTTATTTCCGACATCGCGTGGCGTGTCGGTCTGGCTGTTGCTGAGACATGGCTATTCGTTGCGAACCTGGGCCATCATTTCATTTGTGATAACCTGTTCCTATCTTTCTCTATCCTACTTCATGAATTGGACGCTTCCGGATCGAAAGGAATCGGCCACAGAGGAACGGCCAACGGATTATTCGTTCGCGGGCCCTCCTGCAGGACTCTACGCCAAATAAATCAGGCGGCTTCAGAGCTTCCGCGACTTTCGGTTAATTGGCCTGGATGCAGTTCTCACCTGCGGCCTTGAGCTTGGCGCAAATACCGGACGATTGCGCGCCGGCATCGACGCGAAGGCGGTAAACGGTCGCGCCACCGACTTCGGCGGGAGCGATCGATTTCTTGAGCGCGGCAAGATAGCCGTACTTTTTGGACAGCGTGTCCCAGCCCGCTTCGGCCTTCGCCTGTGAGCCATAGGCACCCAGCTGCAACACGCCGCTGCCCGCTAGCGATGGTGTTTTCACGACCACCGGCGATTTGGCGACCAGCGGTGCGGTTGCCTTTGGCAC
>DDFE01000131.1:4122-5171 GCA_002336985.1 Sphingomonadales bacterium UBA1936 | reverse complement strand
GTAACAGCGGGCGCCGTCTTCGTCCGCAACAGATAGACGCCGCCGATGACGATACCGAGCGCAACCAGCGCCGCGATGATCAACGCAGCGAGCTTTCCGACCGATACGCCGTCATCGGCGCCTTGGTCCTCAACAGCCTCGAGCCAGGGCAGCCGGTCTTCGTCGGCAGCAATCTCGCTCATCTACATCTCCTCGACGGCAGTCACGCCCATGATCGACAGACCGTTACGGATAATTTGCCCGATACCATAGGCAAGGAAAAGCCGTGCCGAAGCCAATTCTGGGACATTAACCAAGACACGCCGCTCCGGCCGGTCATTACCCGCATTGAACCACGAATGAAAAGAGGCCGCCAAATCATAGAGATAAAAGGCAATCCGGTGCGGTTCGCGCGCCAGCGCCGCCGATTCCACGATGCGCGGGAATTGGGATGCGAGCTTGACGAGGTCGAGGTCCTCGGCATCGAGCAGCGCCGGGTCGGGCGATGACGCGTCGATCCCCGCCTCTGCCGCCTTGCGCCCCAGCGATTTGATCCGCGCATGGGCGTATTGGACGTAAAAGACCGGATTGTCCTTCGACGCCTCAACCACCTTGGCGAAGTCGAAGTCCATCTGCGCATCGGCCTTGCGCGTCAGCATGGTGAAGCGGACGACGTCCTTGCCGACCTCGTTCACGACATCCGCAAGCGTCACGAAGTTACCGGAGCGCTTGGACATTTTGACCGGCTCGCCGTTACGCAGCAGCCGGACCATCTGGATCAGTTTCACGTCGAACGGCTTGCCGCCGGTCAGCGCCGACACCGCCGCGCGAATGCGCTTGACCGTGCCGGCATGGTCCGCGCCCCAGATGTCGATCAGCGCGTCGGCGCTTTCGGACTTCTGGTAGTGGTAGGCCATGTCGGCGCCGAAATAGGTCCAGCTGCCGTCCGACTTGCGGATCGGCCGATCCTGATCGTCGCCGAACGCCGTCGAGCGGAACAGCGGCAGGGTGACCGGTTCCCAGTCGGGATCGATCTCGCCCTTGGGCGCTTCGAGTTCGCCGTCGTAAAC
>DDFE01000131.1:414-4066 GCA_002336985.1 Sphingomonadales bacterium UBA1936 | reverse complement strand
CCTGTCCGACCGGGATCAGGTAATCGCCGGGATAGAGGCCTTCGGGAATCTCTTCCACGACTACGCCGAGCGCTTCCATGTACCGGATGTGCGCCGACCGGGCGAGCACATCGACCTGTGCGCCCGCGTCATTGACGTAATATTCGCGCACGACCTTGTGCCCGACCCATTCCAGCAGGCTTGCAAGCGCATCGCCGACGACCGCGCCGCGGCAATGGCCCATATGCATCGGGCCGGTCGGGTTCGCCGACACATACTCGATGTTGACCGTCGCTCCCTTGCCGGCGTCCGACCGGCCATAGGAGTCCGCCGCGCCATGGATTGCCGCCAGTTCGCTGCGCCAGACATCTTCCGACAGGCGAAGATTGATGAACCCCGGTCCCGCGATGTCGACGGCCGTCACGCCCGGCACCGCTTGCAGCAACGGCTTCAGCGCGTCGGCCAGCGCGCGAGGCGGCATGCCGGCGTTCTTCGCCAGCACCATCGCGGCGTTAGTCGAAAGGTCGCCATGGCCAGCGTCCCGCGGCGGCTCGACCGCGACATTGGCGCGCGAAAGCCCAGCCACGGCAGGAACGGCGTCGAGGGCGGCATCCAGATGCGCCGCGAAATCCTTGTAGAGCGTCATGGCGACGCCCTTAGAGCCTATTTCTGATCGGTAAAACGCTTCACTTTGTTGGGCAGATCCTTGCCCTTGGTCCGGCGTGACGGGATCTGCACCGGATTCTTCTTTTTCCACGCCGCCCAGGTCATTGGCCCCTCTGGCGTATCGATGATCGTATCGTCCTGCATCAGACGCGGATCAGGGTTTCGCGTATGGCGCCGCCGGTCTCGTCCGGGAACAGCGCCGTCCGGACCCGCGTGGGGTCCAGCGCGTAATGCTGCGCCAATGCTCCTGAGATCAGCGTGTCGAGGCTGAGCGTCGGTTTCAGGTCGCGCCCCTCGAACAGGTTCGCCCCCGACAGGCCGGGCCAGTCGGCGAGCACGCGCCCGCCGGACACGCCGCCGCCGATCAGCATCGCCGCCGACCCCGTGCCATGGTCGGTGCCGCCCGTCCCATTGACCGCGACCGTCCGCCCGAATTCGGTTGCGACAAGCACGAGCGTGTTCGCCCATTGCGCGCCGAGGCCAGTCTTCAGCGATGCGATCATCGCATCGAGACCGCGCAATTGCGCGGCCAGACGCCCATTCTGCCCGGCATGGGTGTCCCAGCCACCGGTTTCGATCATCGCGATCCGCGTATCCGGCCCCATCAGCAACCGCGCGGCCAGCGTGCCCGTAGCAGCCGCATTGCGTCCACCCGCATCGCTCAGATCCCCGGTCATTGCCCGCGTCGCCATTGCTTGTTCCCACAAGGGGTGGAGCATCGGGTCTGCGGCGTACATCGACGATACACGCATCAACATGTCGTCGGAGGCCTGCGGCAAGGCAGAGGGCGCATAGGACGCGACCTGCACTTTGCCACGCAACGCCGCGGGAATAGTCGACGATACGGCAATCGCGTCCGCCTCACTCTTCGGCAAGAGCGCCAGGAACCGGTTCAGCCAGCCATCCTTCAACTGGTACGGCTGCGTACCCCCGGTCTCGAGGACGTTCTGCCCGTCGAAGTGCGACCGGTCGCGGTAGCGCGAGGCGACAGCATGGACGAACAGCGCCTCCTTGCCCGCATAGAGCTTTGCCGTTTCGGTCAACGCCGGATGCAGCGTGAACATGTCGTCCAGCTTCGCGCCGCCCGGCACCGCCAACCCCCCGCGTGCGTTCGCGAATCCGGGATCGCCCGTCGGCATGATCGTCGCAAGCCCGTCGGCTGCACCACGTTGAATGATGAAGACGAATCGCCGTTCGGTCGGTGCGGCAGCAAAGGCAATCGTGGGCAGCGCTACCAACCCGGCGCCCGCAATCCCGGTCTTCAGCAGTCCCCGGCGACCGATATGCAAATCGAACATCCCTACCTCCGCATGAATTCCGGCGCGCAGAGCATCAGTGCGATGCCTTCGACCGGGCTTTCCGCCCGGCCGATCGCGGCGAGTGTCGTTGCAGAACCACCGGCTGGCAAGACGGTTGCAGCAAGGTGACGCGGATCGACTTTTACGCCACCGACGCGCGTGGCGATCCGCGATGCCGCCTCGACGCGACGCATCAGCGCATCGGGCCCTGCCCAGCTTGCGTCGAGATCATCATACCCCGCGGGCGAACCCGGCCGCCACACCGGCTGGCCGAGTTGGGTGAGCATGCCCGCGATCGGCTGTCCCTCGACCTGCTTCGCGCCGACCGCGCGCAGCGCGGAGACCGACCAGTCCCAGGGCGTCTTGAATTTCGTCAGTTGCGGCCCCTGCAATTCCGGAGCCTCCGCCAGCACGCGGTAGACTGCAGGCAAATCGCCTCCGCTATCAACAAAACGCGTCGCCAGCCGGTCGACCAGTTGCGGGGGCGGTGTATCACCGGCGAAATGCCGCGCCAGCTTGGTCCCGATGTGTCTCGCAGTCGCCGGATGAGCCGCGAGGTCGAGCATGACCTGACGCGCCTGCACTTCGCCAGCCGCCGGATAACGTCGCCCCATGATCGTCCGGTCGCCGGGTTCGTGCAGCGCCGGCACGAAAACGAAATCGCCCGGCGAACCGTCGGCGCCCAACGCCCGCGCCATCGGCCCGCGGGTTATGCCCGACACAGTCCATCCGGTCATCGCCCGCGCGAATTCGGTCACGTCCGGCTGGGTGTATCCCGTGCGGACGCCGAGCGTATGCAATTCCATGATCTCGCGCGCCAGATTTTCGTTAAGACCCGCCTTGCGATTGCCACGCGCGGCAATCCATTGCCCTGCCGGACTATCGGGTCCGATCGACTGCGCCTGGTCCAGGTACAGCAGCATTGCCGGATGCCGTTCGACGGCCAGAACCATGTCCGAAAACTTGCCGAGCACGTTCGGCCGGATCGCTTCCGTCTCGAGCAACCCGCCCATGCCGATCAGCGTCAGCTTGTCGATCGAGATGGCGAAATGATTCGCCCAGAAATGGACCATGCGTTCGACGAACGGCGTATCGGTGGTCAGCGCAGCGTTCATCCGCGCGCCGACCAGCGCCAGATACTGGTCGCGCGCCGTCTGCCGCGCATATTTGCGTGAGGCCTGGATGGCATCCTTGACTGTGCCATCCACAGGCATGCCGCCGGGCATCACCGCTGCGGCCGTCGCCAC
Source organism: Sphingomonadales bacterium UBA1936 (assembly GCA_002336985.1). Lineage (GTDB taxonomy): Bacteria > Pseudomonadota > Alphaproteobacteria > Sphingomonadales > Sphingomonadaceae > Sphingomonas_O. Next base: position 876 of record DDFE01000131.1, on the reverse strand, counting down.
CGCCGCTTTGCCCGCCCCCATATTCTGGGCGCGGAACATACGCGTTTCCTCGAGATAGTCGGCAAGGCTTCCAGCCACTGCGACACGGGTTGGGGCGCTCGCGAATGCTGCCGGTTTTTGCTGGAAGCGCTCGAACTGGCTTTCGAGCCCACGCCGTACGTCGGCTAATCGCGGATCATCGGGACGTGCGCCCAATCCGAACCGGGCAGCAGCGGTAGTGAAGTCGAGCATTGCGCCTGCTTTCGTGCCGAACCTGATCCCTTACGCATGAACCTACCCTTTCCCTTCGCGCCACCCTCCCTTCAGTTCGTCGCAAATTCCGAATTAAACCCATTTTGGAAGGTTAAATCAGGCCTTCGCGCGCCGTTACACACGCATGACCAGTCCCGTTGTGCCTGCAAAACTGATCGATGAAGCAACCCGGCTCGCCGTTCTGCAATCCACCAGCCTGATGGATTCGGA
>DDFE01000131.1:0-361 GCA_002336985.1 Sphingomonadales bacterium UBA1936 | reverse complement strand
CCACACCATTGCGTGCCCCGATGGCATGATCGTGACCGACGCCACGCGGGATCCGCGGTTCCGCGATAATCCGCTCGTGACCGGCGATCCGCACATTCGGATGTACGCCGGCTTCCCCTTACGTATCCAGTCGCAGGTGGACGGCCAGCCGGTTTCGGCAGCGATCGGGGCGCTTTGTGTCATCGACACGACGCCGCGCGAAATCAGCGAAGCGGAACGCGATCAGCTTCGCGCCCTTGCCGACATCGTCCAAGCCTTGTTCGAAGCCCGCGCCAGCGCAGCCCTTGCCGTCGAGTTCGCGAGCGAACTTTCCGAAAGCCTCCACCAATCGGAACGCGCCAACCGCCAGTTTCACCAGGCC
>DDFE01000210.1 GCA_002336985.1 Sphingomonadales bacterium UBA1936 | reverse complement strand
TTACTCGCGACAGTCATGCCCGACCGGACTCGCGCCACGGTGACGCTTACACGCGCCGATCAGGGCATCGACCTGCTGCTGGCTGGATTCGATATCGAGGGGCTGGCGGCGATCGAGGCGTTGAACGACTTTGCCGTTGTCCATGGTTTGGCGCGCATCTCGGTCGATGACGGTCATGGTCCATCGGCGCGCTGGGCACCGGATGTTCCGACGATCACGCTTGGGGGCGTGCCTGTAGCACTCCCTGATGGCGCATTCCTGCAGGCGACCGCCGATGGCGAATCCGCCTTGGTTGCTGCAGTCCGCGAAGGGGTCGACGCATCGACCAAGACATTCGACTTGTTCGCAGGGCTGGGCACCTTTGCTCTGTCGCTGTCCGGCCGTGTCAAGGCGATCGAGGGTGGCCGTGACGCGGCAACGGCGCTGCTCGCGACACGCAAGGTCGCGGTCGATCACCGCGATCTATTCCGGCGGCCGTTGACCGAAGCCGAACTTAACACGGCCAACGCAATCGTACTCGACCCTCCACGCGCCGGTGCGCGAGAACAGGTCGCACGCATTGCCGCCTCGACCGTTTCCCGCGTGGTCTACGTCTCGTGCAATCCTGCAACTTTCGCGCGAGACGCCAGGGTGCTGATCGATGGCGGCTATTCGCTCGACCGGATTACGCCCGTCGGCCAGTTCCGCTGGTCGACCCATGTCGAACTCGCCGCGGTATTCACCCGTGCAGGGCAAACACCCCGATAAGCGCGTGCACCGCTAGCGCCATCAGGCAGAGCGTCGACAGCAGGAACAACAGGAAGCGGATGGCGACACGGTTGAACGTGATCTGGACGATGCTGTGCGCGATGCGCAGGATCACATAGCCCCAGGCGATGGTGGCATTCAGGCCGTTCCCCCAACCACCGATCGCGAGCAGCAGCGCGACCGCGTAGAACAGCGTCGGCTGTTCCATCAGGTGGTTGTAGTTGTGCGCCGGCCATTGCGTCTTCGCGGGCAGCACATTGTCCGCGTCGGTGCCCTTGCTTCCGACCAGCTTGTTCAGGTCGATCCCCGCTGCCTTCATCGCGGGTATGCGCTTGCTCAAAAGCCACACGAGGACGAGCAACGTCCAGACGATAAGCACGGCCACGGGCTTCAGGATTTCGGCGTTCATAGGTGGTTCCCCCTCCACATTTCCACGGATGCTGCATCAGGCGATATGGGTTGTCAAAGGCAACGGGCTTTGCCCTTGCCGCGACAAACGCTGGCGATAGGCTCGCTCACGGGGAGACCGAACCATGCAGCACGACCCGCGTGTCGACGCCTATATCGCCAAAAGCGCGCCATTTGCGCAGCCGATCCTGACGCATGTCCGCGACGTCGTGCACCGCGCCTCGCCGGAGATCACGGAGGCGATCAAATGGAGCATGCCGTTCTTCGACTACAAGGGCGCGCCGCTCGCCAATATGGCGGCGTTCAAGGCGCATGCGGCGTTCGGCTTCTGGCGGCGTGACGGGGCGGGGCCGGAAAGCGAAGCCGCGGGCGCAATGGGGCAGTTCGGAAAGCTCACCGGCATCGCCGACCTGCCCGACGAAGAGACGATGATCGGGATGATCCACCGGGCGATGGCACTGATCGATTCGGGCGCCAAGACGAAGCGGCCGCCGAAACAGGCTAAGCCCGATCTGACGATGCCGGACGACCTTCGTACGGCGCTCGATGCCGTGCCTTCAGCAGCAGGCTATTTCGACGCCTTCCCACCGGGCGCACGACGTGAGTACGTCGAATGGATCGTCGAAGCGAAACAGCCTGCCACACGCGTGAAACGCATCGGGCAGGCTGTCGAATGGTGCGCCGAGAACAAGCGGCGCCACTGGAAGTATCAGAACTGCTAGGCAGATTCAGCCGAAGATCGCGCCCCACTTGCGCTTGGCGCGGGTCTTCCACGCGCCACGATGATAAGCATCGCTGGCGAGCAGCGGCATGACCGAACCGGCCTCCGCGAACACCATCTGTTCGATGCCCGTATTCACCTTGCCCCAGCTCGCCGCTTCCTGAAGCGTCGAGGACGAGCAGGCGCCGTCACGGACGTCCGCCACGGTGATCTGCACGGCNNCCCGCCTTCACCTTGATGTCGGTCAGTTCGCGGAAGTCGGCGATGGCGTCGAGCACCATGTAGGGTTTGCCTTCCTTCGCGCGGTCGACCTGGTGCTTGACGAGGCCGAATCCCGCCGAAGAGTCGACGAACGCGGGGCAGAAGATCGGCACGTCATGCTCGTACGCCAGCTTGACGAGGCTGTTGTCCTTCTTCCCATGCTCGACGAGGTACTTGCCCATCTCGCGGATGAACGCGCGGCTCGAATAGGGACGCGGTTCGAGGCTATTTGCGATTTCAAGGATCGTATGGTCGCAATCCTGGAGCTGCTCTTCGTCGATATACGTGTCGTAGATGCGATCGATGTAGAGCGAGCGCAGTGTGTCATCATCAGGAATTTCAAGCGCTTGATAGTGCTTGTGACCAAGCCCTTCAAAGAAATCCATGTCGACGATGCTGGCGCCGGTCGCGACGATGCCGTCGATCATGTTCGATTCGAGCAGCTTGGCGTACAGGTCCATGCACCCGCCCGCGCTGGTCGAACCCGCGATGACGAGGAAGATCGTACAATCGGGATCTTCGAGCATCTGGTTGTAGATGCCTGTTGCACGCGCGAGATCGCGGCTGGTGAAGCTCATCTTGCCCATCTGGTCGATGATCGGGCGCGCATCGAAGCTGGTGATGTCGATATGCTCGACCGTCGTCGACAGCAGTTCGGCCTTGCGCTGGGCGTTCAATTGGGGGGTGGTCATGGTCTTCTCCAATACTTCGTCACCCGGCGCAGGCGGCCTGCCCCGAGTGACGCGATAATGTTGCGTTTAGACTACAGCTTGACGACGTTCGACGGAACCGCGCGTTCGACTTCGGTGTAGAGCGACACCATCGGCTCGTCCTCGACCGCAATCGTTTCGACCGATCCGAAACCGTTGAAACCGGTCCGCATCGCACAGCCATAGGCGCCGAGCATGCCGATCTCGATATAATCGCCGGCTTCGACATCGGCGGGCAGGTCGAACGGGCCGACCATATAGTCCATGTCGTCGCAGGTGGGGCCGTAGAAGCTGAACCCGTGTGTCTTGGTCTGGCTCGGCTCGTCACGGAGCAATTCGACCGGGAAACGCCAACCGATATGCGCCGCGTCGAACAGCGCGCCATAGGCACCGTCGTTGATGTAGAGTTCGTCGCCACGGCGCTTTTCGACGCGGACGATCAGCGACGAATATTCGGCGCACAGCGCGCGGCCGGGTTCGCACCACAGTTCGGACGAATAGCTGACTGGCAGGCTTTCGAACGCCTTATGGATGACGTCGAAATAGAGTTCGAGCGGCGGCGGCTCCATGCCGGGATAGGACGACGGAAACCCGCCGCCGACATCGACGACGTCGACCGTGACACCCGCCGAGACGATCGCCACGCGCACGCGCTCCATCGCATCCGAATAAGCCGCTGGCGTCATCGCCTGCGAACCGACATGGAAGCAGACACCCAGCGCATCTGCAGCCTGGCGCGCGGCCATCAGCAGCGGGCGCAGCTCGTCGGGCGCCGCGCCGAACTTCGATGCGAGGCTGAGCTTCGAATGCTCCGACGAAACGCGGACGCGGACGCACAGCGTCAGGTCGGTCGCGTTGCGCGTCGCACGCATGATCTTCTCGAGCTCTTCTTCCGTATCGAGCGAGAAGGTGCGGACGCCGTGCTGGAAATAGGCCTCGCTGATCGCTTCCTCGGCCTTGACCGGGTGCATGAAGCACAGGGTCGCTTCCGGTGCGACACCGGCGACAAGGCGCACTTCCGCAATCGACGCGACATCGAAATGCGTGATGCCGCTGTCCCACAGGAGCGCGATCAGGTCGGGAGAAGGGTTCGCCTTGACCGCATAGATCGACTTGCCCGGAAACTTCTCAACGAAGAATCGAGCAGCCCGACGGGCGGCGTGCGGACGAATGAGCGTAACCGGCTGGACCGGCTTCAGGGACGACGCTAGCCCCAGCGCGCTATGATGCTTGTGCAACTCAAGAGACCTCCAATTGCCTTGCGGCATGTCGTCGAAAAGCTGCCTTGCGGTGGAAGTCCCATGGAGCAGCGGAGGGCGCATATATGGGTGGGGTTCCCCCATGTAAAGATGCATAGGAATACCGTGTCTCAAAATCGTCACAGGAGCGCCGAAACGTGAGAAATCCGGGACTTTCCGGTGTTAGGATCGCAGCAAAGTCGGTCGCAGGCGTCGTGCCGCCGACGCCTTTGTTAACTTTCGAAAACGGCGGAAAGACGGTCTTTGCCAAAGCTGAGTCGTTGCAACCCATGGGTGCGTTCAAGCTGCGCGGGGCGTGGCACCGGCTGACGTCGATGAGCGATGCCGAGCGTGATCGGGGCGTCGTGGCCTTTTCTTCCGGCAATCACGCGCAGGGCGTTGCCTGGGCGGCGAAACAGCTTGGGATGGCGGCAACGATCGTGATGCCGTCCGATGCGCCTGCGGCGAAACTTGCCGGTACACGTGCGTTCGGCGCCGAAGTCATCCTGTACGACCGGCACACCGAAAGCCGTGAGGCGATCGGGGCCGCGTTGGCGAAGGAACGCGGTTCGACGCTGGTGCCGAGTTTCGACGACCCCTGGGTCGTCGAGGGGCAGGGGAGTGCCGGTATCGAGGCCGCCGAACAGATGGCGGCGATGGGGGCGGGAACGCCGGACCTGATCGTCACGCCGTGCGGCGGCGGCGGGCTCGCATCAGGGCTTGCGCTGGCATGCCCCGACGCAGCGGTCGTCATCGTCGAACCCGATCATTGGGATGACATGGGGCGCTCGTTACGCGCAGGCGAGATCGTCGAGGTCTCAGCCGACGCGCCACCGACGGCATGCGATGCCCTGATGACGCGGCGAGTCGCAGACCTGACCTACGGCATTCTGAAGAACCGCGGCGCGACCGGCGTCAGCGTTTCCGAAACGGAGATCGAAGCGGCGATGCGCTTCGCCTATTCGACCTTCCGCCTCGTCATAGAACCCGGCGGCGCTGTGGCGCTTGCGGCCGTCCTGGCGGGCAAGGTTGCGCTTACCGACCGGACACTGGTGATCCTGTCTGGCGGGAACGTGGATCTGGCCGATTACGCTGCGGTACTGGGGCGCGGACGATGACCGCGCTGCTTGCGGGCATGCTGATGCTCGCTACCTTCGCGCTCATGGTCGGCGGTTGTTACATGCTGACCAAGGGCAACGACCGCAAACGCGGCGTGCTGATGCTCGTCGCGGCTGCGGTCATGTTCGCAAATGTTCTGATAACGACGCTGTAAGCTCTTACCGGATCGGCGAATTCGGCGCCAAACGCATGTCGAGATAATTGTCCACCGACTGCATCATTTCCACGCCTTCCTTTTCGAAGAAGTGGTTGGCGCCCTTGATCTCGTCATGATGGATCGTGATGTGCTTTTGCGTGCGCAGCTTGTCGACCAGCTTTTGCACGGCACCCGGCGTCACGACCTCGTCGCCCGTGCCCTGGATGATGATCCCTGAAGAGGGACAAGGCGCGAGGAAGGTGAAGTCGTACATGTTCGCCGGCGGTGCGATAGAGATGAAGCCGCGTATTTCCGGCCGGCGCATCAAGAGCTGCATGCCGATCCACGCACCGAAGCTGAAGCCGGCGATCCAGGTCGTCTGCGCTTCGGG
>DDFE01000070.1 GCA_002336985.1 Sphingomonadales bacterium UBA1936 | reverse complement strand
CAATTACATCCTTGGGTCAGTCCGCCGTTTTCGGAAGAAGTCAATAAACGCAATAGCTACACGAACAATCTTCCCACAATACTGCAGGAAGACAAACTCGTCCGGCTGACCCGGAGGATCGAGGAAGTCGTCGGCGTTCGGCCGCGCATTTACCGCGCAGGCCGATACGGCATCGGCCGCGAAACCGCGCGCCTTCTCGCCAAGCATGGCTATGCGCTCGACGTCTCGGTCCGTTCCCATTTCGACTATCGCAATCAGGGCGGCCCCAATTTCACCGGCCACCCGCTATGGCCCTGGAAGATTTCGGAGGGGCTGTACGAGCTTCCCCTGACGACGGGTCATACCGGTCCGCTCGGCCGCTGGCCGCGCATCCATCTGGCCGAGTCGTTGCGCGGTACGCTCGCACGCACCGGCCTGTTCGCACGCGTACCTCTGACGCCTGAAGGAACGCCGCTTGCTGATGCGGTTGAGGCGATCGAAGCCCTTCTCGGTGAAGGGCATCGGCTGTTCAGCATGTCTTTCCACACACCGTCGCTGGTCCCCGGGCACACTCCCTACGTCCGCGACGCGACGGACTTGGCGAACTTCTGGCGCTGGTGGGACGGTGTGTTCGACCGGTTCGCCGCACGTGGCGCTACGCCCATCGGCGCGAACGCAGTTATCGACGCGTTCGAATCCGCCGGAACGGCCCCGTGAACGCGCCGCTCGCCCGGCCCGCCGCGAGTGCGAGCCGGGGGTCAGAGATCGTCCCACTGTCCGACTGGATCGCCAACCCCGACCCGGCATGGAGCGCGGTCGCGGCTCGCGCGAGCGAGCCCAACAGCTTCCTCGAACCCTGGTTCCTGACCGCGAGCGCGCACCACCTCGACGTGCCGCCGGACGCCCGAATCCTCACTGTGCGTGAGGAAGGGCAGTTGATCGGCCTGATGCCGATTTTCACTGCGCCGAACTATGGCCGCCTGCCGGTCGCGAACACCCAGAATTGGCTGCATTACAACAGCTTCTTCGGCGCGCCGCTCGTTCGCCGCAGCTTCGAACCGTTCTTCTGGTCGCGAGCCCTGGCATTGCTCGACGCGGAAATGAGCGCGCCGGCGCTGTTTCATGTGGTCGGCCTCGATGCCGAGGGGCCGCTGGTCGCTGCACTGTTCTGCGCGCGTGCGGGAACTGCGATCGTCCACCGGATCAAGCGCGCGCTGCTTGCCTCCGACCTGTCGCCAGCAGCCTATTACGAAGCGGCGGTGCGCAAGAAAAAGCGCAAGGAAATCGGGCGGCTTCAGTCGCGGCTCGCCGAACTCGGACCGGTCGAATATTCGCGGCTCGCCGGACGGCAGCAACTCGACGAATGGATCGACACCTTTCTCGCGCTGGAAGCCTCAGGCTGGAAGGGCGGAGATGGCGGCGCGGCGCTCGGCAACGACGCATCGACGGCGGCATTCCTGCGCGAGGCGCTGCACGGCGCATTCAATGCCGACCGGCTGGAAATCATCCGCCTCGATGTCGGCGGACGTACGATAGCGATGCTGATAAATTTCCTCGCACCGCCGGGCAGCTACAGCTTCAAGATCGCGTTCGACGAGGAGTATGGGCGCTATTCGCCCGGCGTGTTGATCCAGATCGAGAACTACAAAGTCCTCGAACGCGCGGGCATCCGCTGGATGGACAGCTGTGCGGTCGAGGGGCACCCTATGATCGAAAGCCTGTGGCGCGAGCGGCGCGAGATCGTGCGTGTCACCGTGCCGCTGAAGGGATGGAAGCGGCGCGCAACGTTCATGGCGTGCCGAGCGCTCGAGACGCTGTCCGCGGGCGTTCGGAAAGTCCGCGCATGACCGTCTTCCCCGACCCCGCATCTTTCGCCGCGCTCTACCCCGAGACGCCCGGCGTCGTCCGGCACAATCTTGCCGACCACCCGCTATTCACGCTCCCGGCGCTGGTAGACCTCTCGGGGACGCTCGACCCCAAGCATGTCGAATACAACCGCGGCGACTTGCCAACCGGGATCGACCCCGGCGACGTGCCCGCCAATGGCCTGTCGATCGCCGATACCATTCGCGGCATCGAGGAAAACGGGTCGTGGATGGTGCTGAAGTTCGTCGAGCGGAACCAGGCGTACAAGGCGTTGCTGGAAAAGACCTTGGGTGAACTCATGCCCATCATCGGCCCCGTCACCGGCGCAATGCACCAGCTCGAAAGCTTCATCTTCGTTTCAAGCCCCAATTCGGTGACGCCGCTGCATTTCGACCCCGAACACAATATCCTGCTGCAACTGCGCGGCACCAAGACGATGACCGTCTTCCCCGCGACCGACGCGGAGATCGCGCCGAACGAGCTGCACGAGCGGTTTCAGCTCGGCCTCGCCTCGCGCAACCTGCCGTGGGATGATGCCTATTCTGCACGCGGCACCAAACATGTGCTGGCGGCAGGTGACGGCATGCACGTGCCGGTGATGACACCACACTGGGTTAAGAACGGGCCGGAGGTGTCCGTCAGCTTCTCGGTCACCTGGCGCTCCGAATGGAGCTACCGCGCGGCGGACGCGCACGCGTTCAACGCGGTGCTGCGGAAGGCCGGGATGAAGCCCGCGCGGCCGGGGCGATATCCGATGCAGAATACTGCCAAGGCGTTTGCCTGGCGGGCAATGCGGAAAATGGGACGCTAAGAATTTCGTTCTACGTCGGCGAAAATTCCTCGACTGGTTCAACTATCAGACGACGAACCGTGTCTCTCGCCGCACTCAATGGGTAATGCTACGATATCGAAATGAAATGGGATTGGCCGAAATGGTTAGGCATTGTGGCAGCGAGTTTGGTCGGCGCTGCGCTATTCACCGTCGTTATCCGCATCGCAAATGACACATCTCTGCTGATCAATTCCGACGTAATAGGCGCTGCGATTGGGGCAAGCCTCACGATAGCCGGAACCCTCGCAATTGACGCGGGTCGACGAAAGGCTGGTGCGCAACGAAGGATCAAACAACTTCGTAGGTCGCTCGACGCTTTGAAGAGCATTGCTCAAATGGCGAATCAAGAACCTGACATGACACTTCCGCTTCAAGATCGAGCCATCGAAACTGCGACATTTCTCGGCGGATTTGGGGGTGGACTGGAAGTTTTACGCTACGCCCGCGGGCGTATCGACATCGAAGATGTCAACCTCTGGCTAAAGCTCGAGACACTCGACCGGCGCTTCGTACGGTTCAATAAGCAGCGTGAAATAGACAAAACCGCTCTCAATTCACCTGACATCGACGAAATAGGGTGGTCGAACGCCCGAAACCGTATGATCGTTTTTAACAACGATATAATTGGGAGGTTGGATCGAGTGATCGCCGCGCTCGATCAGAAAAACTAGGTCGGGCGCAAAAATCGGACGCGCTAAACCACCTGCCCCGCCGCCCAGCCGCTCGCCCAGGCCCATTGGAAGTTATAGCCGCCGAGCCAGCCGGTGACGTCGACCGCCTCGCCGATCGCGTAGAGGCCCGGCACTTTCCGCGCCGCCATCGTCTGTGACGACAGGTCGGCGGTGCTGATGCCGCCGACGGTGACTTCGGCCTTGGCAAAGCCTTCGGTGCCGTTGGGGTGGAAGGTCCAGGCCGCGAGGCGGCGCTCCGCGTCTTCCAGTGCCGCATCTTTCTGATCGGCGAGGCTGCCCGACAGTGCGAGGCGTTCGGCCAGCGTGTCGGCCAGACGCGCCGGGAGTGCGGAATTCAGCACTGACTTGAGCGTCGCTCTGGATGATGACCTTTTGGCATCGCGCAGCCAGCCACGTGCCGCGTCGGGCAGAAAGTCGATCGCAACCGCCTCGCCGTGCCGCCAATAGGATGACGCCTGCAGGATCGACGGTCCCGACAGGCCGCGATGGGTGAACAGCGCGGCCTCGCGGAAGGCGGCCTTCCCGGCGTTGGCGACGACCTCGGTCGACACGCCCGACAATTCGCGGAACAGCACCTCGTCACCACCGAGCGTCAGCGGCACCAGCGCCGGGCGCGGCTCGACGATCTTCAGGCCGAATTGCCGCGAGAGATCATAGGCGAAACCGGTCGCGCCGATCTTGGGAATCGACGGACCGCCGGTCGCGATCACCAGCGACGGCGCGGTCGACGTGCGGGAGCCGTGGCGCACGGTGAAGGCGCCGTCCGCATGGCCGACATCCGCGATGCTATCGCCGAACGCGAATGCCGCCTGCCCGACCGCGCATTCGTCCATCAGCATCACGACGACCTGCTTCGCCGATCCGTCGCAGAACAATTGCCCCAGCGTCTTTTCGTGCCAGGCGATGCCGTGGCGGTCGACCATGTCGATAAAGTCTTGCGGCCGGTACCGCCCAAGTGCCGACTTGGCGAAATGCGGATTGGCCGACAGGAAACGGTCGGGCGCGGTGTGGATGTTGGTGAAATTGCACCGCCCGCCGCCNNGCGCACATCAGCCCCGCCCCGCCCGCGCCGAGGACGATCACGTCATAGCTGTCGGCCTTCACTCGACGGAAACCGTCGCGTGGAAATAATCATAGACCTGTTGCGCGACTGCCGCGCTGACGCCAGGTGCGGCCTGCAGGTCGCGCAGCGACGCGTTCTTGACCGCACGCGCTGTCCCGAAGTGCATCAACAGTGCCTTCTTCCGCGCGGGGCCGATGCCCGAGACCTCGTCGAGGCTGCTCGTCACCAGCGCCTTGGCCCGCTTCGTCCGATGAGCCCCAATCGCAAAACGGTGCGCCTCGTCGCGCAGGCGTTGCAGGTGGAACAGCACGGGGTGGTTCATCGGCAGGGTGATTTCGCGCCCGTCGGGCAGGTGGAACACCTCGCGCCCGGCGTTGCGGTCCGGCCCCTTGGCGACGCCGACGATCGGCACGTCCTCCACGCCCATCGCGTCGAGCACGCCCTTCACCGCCGACACCTGACCCTTGCCGCCGTCGATCAGCAGCAGGTCGGGCCAAGTGCCCGATTCGCGGTCGGGATCTTCCTCCATCGCGCGGGCGAAGCGGCGTTCGAGCACTTCGCGCATCATGCCGAAGTCATCGCCCGCGATCGTCTCCGGCCGCTTGATGTTGAACTTGCGGTACTGG
>DDFE01000212.1:1621-2743 GCA_002336985.1 Sphingomonadales bacterium UBA1936 | reverse complement strand
CCCATCGACGACCCGACCAGCACCACCGGTCCGTCGATGCTGTCGATCACCGCCAGCGCATCGTCGCGCCAGTCCTCCAGCGTGAAATCCTCGAACGCGCCCGTGCTTTCGCCGCAACCGCGATAATCGAAACGGACGAAAGCGCGCCCGGTACGCTCCGCCCAGGCATCGAGCGCTACCGCCTTCGTCCCCGCCATGTCCGACGCATAGCCGGGCAGGAAGACGATCGTCGGCCCAGCCCCGGCACGACGGCGGACGGCGACGCCGTTCAGATCACCCATTCGACGCTGAGCATTTCCATCGTCGCGTCGCGCTTGGCACCGCGTTTTTCGACCATGATCGTGTGCAGGCGGCGGATGGTGTCACTCCCTGCGGTCTCATAGGCGTTGGGGAAGATTGCGTGGACCAGCGCCTTCATGCCGCCGACGACCATTGCCGTGCCGAAGCTGCCCGCGACGCGGAAATGTTCCCAATAGCTCTCACCGACGGTGCGGGGATGCGACAGGAAGAGGCGGTCGATCACGTGGAAACTCCTTGGGTTTGATTAGCCGGCACGTTCGGGATCGCCCTCACGCGGTGCGGGATGCGCAGTGCCCAGCGTTGCAGTGGGGGCATGGACCGTGTCGAAAACGAGCGGTTCGGGCTTGTCGAGGCCGCCTTCCCACTTCGCGACGACGGCGGTTGCGACAGCATTGCCGACGACATTGGTACCGGTGCGCCCCATGTCGAGGAACTGGTCGACGGCAAGGATGAGGACCAGCCCCCCCTCGGGCAGGCCGAATTGCGCCATGGTACCGGCGATCACGACCAGCGATGCACGCGGAACCGCCGCCATGCCCTTCGACGTCAGCATCAGCGTCAGCAGCATCGTGATTTCCTGACCCAGCGTCAGGTCGATGCCATAGAGCTGCGCGATGAAGATCGACGCGAACGTCATGTACATCATCGATCCGTCGAGGTTGAACGAATACCCCAGCGGCAGCACGAAGCTGGAAATACGGTTCGGCACGCCGAACTTGTCCAGCGCCTCCAGCGTGCGTGGATAGGCGGCCTCCGACGACGCGGTCGAGAAAGCGAGGATGACCGGATCGCGAATATAACGGATGAGTTCGATGATCCGCG
>DDFE01000212.1:0-1589 GCA_002336985.1 Sphingomonadales bacterium UBA1936 | reverse complement strand
ACCGCGAGCGGCGACACGCGCATGACGAAATTGGTGACGACCAGCATCACTTCGACCAGCGCATCGATGCCCTTCACGATGGGCGCGGCTTTCTCGCCGACCGCCGATACGGCGACGCCGAAGAACACCGAGAAGATAACGATCTGCAGCATGGTCGTGTTCGCCATCGCCTCGAAGATCGATTTCGGGACCATCTCGGTAATGGTCGTGAACATGTCGACGTGCTTGGCGTCGATGCCCGAACTGCCGACCGCGCGCGACAGGTCGAGGCCGGAATTGACCCCGGGCTGCAATGTGTTGACCAGCACCATACCCAGCACCAGCGACACGAGCGTCGCGCCGATGAACCAGGTCATCGTCTTCGCACCGACCCGCCCCAGCGATGCCGTATCGCCCATGTGCACGATACCCGCGACCAGCGTCGCAAATACCAGCGGCGCCACGATCATCTTGATCAGCCGCAGGAAAATGTCGGTGATCATCTTGAACCACTTGCTGGTCTCGGCCAGCGCCTCGGGCGACATCGTATCGTGCATGATCGCGCCGATGATGATGCCGGCGACGAGGCCGATCATGATCCAGAGCGTTAGTTTCTTGGCCAAACCCGGTCCCCTTTGAACCAAGCTTAGGCCGAAGCGAGGCGGGGCAGCAACCCGGCGGCGAATTCGGACAGGGTATCGTCGCGCGCACCCATCACCACGATGCGGTCGCCGGGCTTGGCGAGCGCGACGATGCGGTCGCCGCACGCTTCACGCGCAGCGATATGTTCCGCCCCGTCCCCGATCGCCTCGACCAGAACTTCGCTGCCGGTAGAGCGATCGACGGTGCCGCCGAAATAGGCCGGGTCGCTGACGATCAGCTTGTCGCCCTCGGCCAGGTTCGCGCGAAAGGCATAGGCGAGTTCGCGGCCCATCTGCTTCAGCGGACCATAGCCNNGCGATCTTGTCGGGGTTATGGCCGAAATCGTCGATGACGGTCACCCCGCCCGCCTCTCCGACCGTTTCCATCCGGCGCTTGAGGCCCGCGAACGTCCCGAGCGCCGCGACCGCATCTGCGACCGGCACGCCCACAGCCGACACGGCGGCCAAAGCGGCCAGCGCGTTCGAGACATTGTGTCGGCCGGGCACTGCGAGCGTCACGACCGGACCGATGTCGAGATCCTCGCCCACCAGCACGAATTCGACGCCGTCGGCGTATTCGGTGATGTTGGTCGCACGGAAATCGGCGGCATTGGCAACAGCGAAGCTCTTGGCGCTTTCGGTCGCCAGCGCGAGCGCCTCGTCATTGTCGGCGTTGACCACGGCGTGTTCGGCCCGGCCCAGGAATTCGCCGAACAGGACGCGCAGTTCTTCCATGGACTTGTGATCGACCGCGACGTTGTTCAGCACCGATACCAGCGGACGGTAGAGCGAGATCGATCCGTCGCTCTCGTCGACCTCGCTCACAAAAACGTCGCCGCTACCGACGCGCGCGCCGGTGCCGTAATTCTTCATCACAGCGCCGTTCATGATCGTCGGATCGCGGCCCGCATGGTCGAGGATCCACCCGATCATGCCGGTCACCGTCGACTTGCCGCTGGTCCCGCCGAC
>DDFE01000252.1:2536-5524 GCA_002336985.1 Sphingomonadales bacterium UBA1936 | reverse complement strand
AAACCATGTTCAAACGGATCGACGAGAAAATATTGGTGTCGCCGCAAATCGGCCCCGCCGAAGTGGCGGACGCGAAGGCCCAGGGCGTGACGCTCGTCATCAACAACCGCCCCGACGGCGAGTCGCCGAGTGAGCCGCAGGGTGACGAGATCGAAGCGGCGGCGCGTGCGGCAGGCCTCGACTATGTCGCGATCCCCGTCGGCCATGGCGGGTTCTCGCAGCCGCAGGTCGATGCGATGGCGGCGGCACTCGACGGGGCGGAGGGCAAGGTGCTCGCCTATTGCCGGTCGGGAACGCGGTCGACCCTGCTGTGGTCGCTCGCGCGCGCCAAGGCGGGCGACGCACCGCAAAGCCTGCATGAAAAGGCCAATGGCGCGGGGTACGACCTGACGCCGGTCGCGGCGCTCATCGACATGCTGGCGGCAAAATGAACTGGATGCTGCTGGTCGGATCGTTGGCCGCAGTGCTGGCGCTGGCGGGCATCGCACATTGGCTTGGGCTAGGCGGCGACGCACGGCTCGATCAGCAAGAGGCGGACGACCTTGTGGCGGAGCAGGGGTTCGATGCTATCGAAACCGTGCTCGACCGCGCGGGAATGGCGGCCCTGGCGCGCGATGCGCATGATCGCGTGATGCTGGTCCGGCGTCACGGCGCACATTTCGTCGCACTGCCCGTGGCAGATGCTGCGACCGCACGGCTCGACCATCGCTTCCTGACGCTCGGCAAGACGACTCTCGACCTGGGCGAAAAGGCCGGCATCTGGGCGGCACATTTGCGGAGGCTGCCCGCATGATCCCCCGGCTGCCCAACCCGGTCGATTATGCCATTCCTGCGTTCGTCCTGCTGATCTTCGCCGAAATGCTGGTCGCGCGCAGCCGCGACCGAGGGCGCTATTGTCCGAAAGATACACTGACGTCGCTGTCGTTCGGCCTCGGTTCGACGATCGCGAGCACGCTGGCGGCAGGGGCGGTTTATGGCCTTGCGATCTGGCTTTACCAGTTCCGGCCGGTCACGATTCCCTTCGCCTGGTGGGCATGGCCCCTCTGCTTCGTGCTCGACGACTTCGCCTATTATGTTTTTCACCGCGCCGCGCATCGCGTCCGCTGGTTCTGGGCGAGCCACGTCAACCATCACTCGAGCCAGCACTATAATCTCTCGACGGCACTGCGGCAGACTTGGACAGGATTCTTCGCGGTGTCCTTCCTGTTCCGGATGCCGTTGTTCCTGATCGGCTTTCACCCGGCGATGGTGTTCTTCTGTGCCGGCCTGAACCTGATCTACCAGTTCTGGATCCATACCGAGGCGATCGGGCGGATGCCGCGCTGGTTCGAGGCGGTCATGAACACGCCGTCGCATCACCGCGTCCATCACGCGGTCAACGCGCGCTACCTCGACAAGAATTACGCCGGTGTCTTCATCGTCTGGGATAAAATTTTCGGCACCTACGTCCCCGAGGATGACGAAGACAAAATCCGCTACGGACTCGTGAAGCAGCTTGGCACGTTCAACCTGATTTGGTCGGTCTTCCACGAATGGGCGGGGATCGCACGGGACTTGTGGGCGGCGCCGTGGCGCGCCAAGCTGATGTACCTGATCGGCCCGCCGGGGTGGAGCCATGACGGATCGCGCGAGACGTCGGACATGATCCGCCGCCGCTGGGAGGAGCGCCGGGCATGGCAGGAGACGAGCAAGAATTCGACATCGTCGTCGTCGGCGGAGGATCGGGAGGAAGCGCCGCCGCAGGCCGCCTGAGCGAAGGCGGCAAGTACAAGGTCTGCCTGATCGAGGCGGGCGGCGCGAACACTGCCTGGCAGATTTTGGCCCCCGCGATGCTGGCGCAGATCCCGAAGCGGTCGAACTGGGCCTATGAGACGGTCCCGCAAAAGGGGCTGAACGGACGGCGGGGGTACCAGCCGCGCGGGCGCGGGCTCGGTGGATCGTCGGCAATCAACGCGATGATCTACATCCGCGGCTGCAAGTGGGACTACGACAATTGGGCCGCGCTGGGTGCGACCGGATGGTCCTACGAGGATGTGCTGCCCTACTTCAAACGCGCCGAGAACAACGAGCGTGGCGGGGACGAATTCCACGGCAGCGGCGGGCCGCTGAACGTCATGGATCAGAAATGCCCGAACCGGGGCAGTCTCGATTGGGTCGAAGCGGCCGCATCGCTGCAGTTGCCCCGCAATGCCGATTTCAACGGCGCGCAGTTCGAGGGAGTCGGACTGTATCAGGTGACGCAAAAGGCCGGCGAACGCTGGTCGGCGGCGCGGGCCTATATCGATCCAGCCGTTGCTGCTGGCCAACTGGCTGTGATGACGGGCGCACTGGTCGAGCGGATCGAGATCGAGAACGGTCGGGCAACAGGGGTTACGATCCGCCAGGGCTGGTCGCGCAAAACGGTCCGCGCACGGGGCGCCGTCATTCTCGCGGGGGGCGCGTTCGGGACGCCGCAGGTCTTGCAGCTGTCCGGCATCGGTCCCGCGGCGCACCTGCAGTCGCTCGGCATTCCCGTGACGTTGGACAAGGCGGCGGTCGGCAGCGACCTGCAGGACCATGTCGATTACATCGCAGCGTATGAAACCGGCGGCGAGCTGTTCCACGGCATGTCGCTCAAGGGACAATGGCGTGCGATCAAGGCGATCCTCGAATGGCGCAAGACGCGTTCGGGCTGGCTGACGTCGCCCTTCGCCGAGGCTGGCGGTTTTGCGCGGACACTTCAAGACCTCGCAGTGCCCGATATCCAGTTTCATTTCCTGCCGGTGATGATCGAGGACCACGGCCGCAAAAAGGTGCGGCAGATCGGCTTTTCTTGCCACGTCTGCGTGCTGCGGCCCGAAAGCCGCGGCACGGTGCGACTGGCCAGTCCGCGTGCGAAGGATGCGCCGCTGATCGATCCCGATTTCCTCGGCGATCCGCGCGACATGGATGTGCTGAAGCGTGGCGCGCGGCTGGCGCGGCGGATTTGCGAGGCGCCACCCCTGACCG
>DDFE01000252.1:0-2494 GCA_002336985.1 Sphingomonadales bacterium UBA1936 | reverse complement strand
GGGGTCGATGGCCTGTGGATCGCGGATGCCAGCGTCATGCCGCGCCTGATCAGCGGAAATACCAATGCGCCGACGATCATGATCGGCGAGCGTTGCGCCGATTTCGTGAGGGCGGCGCTTCAATAAAAGAAGGCCCGGAAGATCTCTCTTCCGGGCCAGTGGTTCGCAGGAGGAACCTGGTTTGGCGCCGGCGACGGATAGGGGAGAGGAGCCTCCCGCCGCCGGGCCAAGCTCGTCAATAATTGTAGGCACGTTCTCCGTGTTCGCCGAGGTCGAGACCTTCACGCTCGACTTCTTCGGTGACGCGCAGGCCGGTCAGGGCCTTGGCGATGTAGATGGCGATCGCCGTACCGATCGCGGCCCACACGATGGTCGTGCCGACGGCAGCGAACTGAATGCCCAGCTGCTGGCCGATACCCTTGGAACCGTCGCCGGGTCCGCCCATCGAGGGAGCGTAGACGATCGCGGTGCCAAGGGCGCCGATGATGCCGCCGACGCCGTGAATGCCGAAGGCGTCGAGGGCATCGTCATAGCCCAGTTTCACCTTCACGAACGACACGGCGTAGTAGCAGACGACCGAGGCGATAGCACCGAGGACGATCGCGCCGAACGGACCGGAGTTACCGGCGGCCGGCGTGACGGCGACAAGACCCGCGATAATGCCCGAGCAGAAACCGAGCGCCGAACCTTTGTGACCATTGAGCCGCTCGACGACCATCCAGACGAGGCCTGCCGAGGCAGTGGCGACGAAGGTGTTAATCATTGCGAGCGCCGCGGAACCGTTCGCCTCAAGCGCGGAACCGGCGTTGAAGCCGAACCAGCCCACCCACAGGAGACCCGTGCCGATGCCCGTCATCGTCAGCGAGTGCGGCGTCATGCGTTCGGTGGGATAGCCGATGCGCTTGCCAAGGATCAGCGCAGCAACCAGCGCCGATACGCCGGCATTGATGTGAACAACCGTGCCGCCGGCGAAGTCGAGCGCGCCCATGTCGAAAAACAGGCCGCCTGCAGCCCACACCATATGTGCGATCGGAAAGTAGACGATGGTTAGCCAGATCGTGGCAAATACCATCACTGCCGAGAACTTCATGCGTTCGACAACCGAACCCAAGACCAGCGCCACAGTGATCGCGGCAAAGGTCATCTGGAAGCTGACGAACACATATTCGGGAATAGCCACGCCCTTGGTAAAGGTCGCCGCCGTGCTGGCAGAAGTGACGCCAGCAAGGAATGCCTTGTCGAAGCTGGAGATAAACGGCTTCAGGCTAGCCGACGCATCGGGGCCGAAAGCCATGGTGTAGCCCCACATTACCCAGATCAGCATCGCGAGCGCCGCCACGGCACCGATCTGCGTCATCGTGGACAGCATATTTTTCGAGCGAGTGAGACCGCCGTAAAACAGCGCGAGTCCGGGAAGGATCATCATGAGGACCAGGATGGTCGATGTCATCATCCAGGCAGTGTCACCCTTGTTGACGGTATCGGCGACCGGTGCTGCCGCAGCTTCCTGTGCCCAAGCGGGCATTGCCGCGAAGGCCGTCAGTCCGGCCGCGGTTATTCCATACCCGAGTTTATGTAGGATTTTCATCGAGTCCCCCTGCTTCAAAGCGCGTTCGCATCGGTCTCGCCGGTGCGGATCCGCACGGCTTCGCCGATTTCGAGCACGAAAATTTTGCCGTCGCCGATGGCACCGGTGTTGGCGGAGGCCTGGATCGCCTCTACCACGCGCGAAGACAGGTCGGCGGTACACGCGACCTCGATCTTCAGCTTGGGTACCATGTTGGTGGAGTATTCCGCACCGCGGTAGATTTCGGTCTGGCCCTTTTGCCGTCCGAAGCCCTTGACCTCGGTGACGGTCATGCCGGTGACGCCGAGTTCGGTAAGGGCTTCGCGCACCTCATCGAGCTTGAATGGCTTTATGATCGCAATGACGAGTTTCATTCCGCCCCCTTGTTGGCTTGTGCTGGGGGTATCGGAGCAAGAGGTGTGCCAGCCGCGACTACGGGGGCGGACACCGGCAAAGAACGTTAACGCGGCTTAACTTTTGTGCAGCGCGGAAAAGTGCCGCCTAAATTTTAGGCAGAGTCTCGCGCGCCAGGGCCAGATCCTCATCCAATACCATGACGCGCACCGGCACGAGCCAGCCGGACGAGTCGGCAAGGTTCATGCCGTTGTCGAACACGACGGCGTCGATCCCTTCGGCCTCGAGCCGTCCCTTCACGATGGCGGCTTCGGCCGCACTGGTGAACCGGGCGAGTTCGACAAGGCTCATCAGGCCGCCGTACCGCCCACGGTCAGCCGGTCGATGAGCAACGTCGGTTGGCCCACGCCCGCAGGGACGCTCTGCCCGCCCTTGCCGCAGATGCCGACGCCTTCGTCGAGCGCGAAGTCGTTGCCGATGCCGGTCACCTTGGTCAGCGCGCTGGGCCCGTCGCCGATCAGCGTCGCACCCTTGATCGGCGCACCAAGCTTGCCGTTCTCGATCTTGTACGCC
>DDFE01000020.1:664-12596 GCA_002336985.1 Sphingomonadales bacterium UBA1936 | reverse complement strand
TGTCCATCATCAGCCCGCACGACTCTTGGTGGCCCTACTGGCTACGCGAGGCCGGCGTCGATGCGCCCGATGTCGCCGACCGTCCGGGCGTCCGCCTCGATTCGCAGGCGCATGAGGGGAACGCCGCGATGGCGGGGCAGGGGATCGCGATGCTGACGCCCTTTTTCTGGCGCAACGATCTAGCAGAAGGGCGGTTGGTGATGCCGTTCGAACAGGTGTCTTCGCGCGGCTTCGCCTATTGGCTGGTCGTGCCGGAACATCGCCGTTCGGTGCCGAAGATCAGCCATTTCCGCGAATGGCTGCGCACCGAAATCGCGAGAGATCTTGGTGGCGGTTAGCTGGGGCGGCGTCTAGCTGGCGTTTGCCGTCGTCGTGCGCACGCTGGCGCCCCACACCTGTTTGCCGGTCAGGAACACCCACCATCCCCAGGCAGCGCCCACGTGGCGGAGCAACTGGAACGTGAAGGGCTCGATGATCGCCGCGAGCAATGCCCCGCCCATCGACAGGTTTTCGCCGTGCCCGGTCCAACGGCGATACAGCACGAGCGAACGCAGCAGCCAAACGAGATCGACCACGACCTTCATCGCCATGGCGATGATGATCGGCCACACAATCATGTGGTTTCCGGTCACGACGAAGGCGATCAGCAGGCCGACGGCGGCAAGACCATAAAGCGGCTGGACCGTGTCCAGCGCTTTCACCGGCAGCATCGCGGTGCCGAGCGATCCGTATTTCGGGTTGCCCACCATGTCGCGGTTCCAGAGCTGCGTCTGGAGGAACCCGGCGAACCACCGCCGCCGCTGGCGCAGGAAGGGCATCAGGCTGGCCGGGCTGTCGGTCGTCGCGAACGCCGCGCCGACGACGCGCACCGTCCAGCCGAGATCGTGATCGACGCCATAGCGATGCAGGCGGTGGATGACCTCGTAATCCTCGACCAGGCATTCGGGATCGAACCCGCCGACGCGAACCAGCGCTTCGCGACGGAACCCGGCGAACGCGCCCGAAATCAGCAGCAATCCGCGCTGTTCCATCCATGCATAGCGCGACAGGAAATTGCGGATGTATTCGTAGGTCTGGAACCACTGGAAGATGCGTCCCGACCGGGTCGGCGCACAGATCGGGCGCAATACGCCTGTCGCCGAAACGAGCTGCGGCTCGTTTTCGAAGGCGGATCGCATCGCGGTCAGAGCGCCGGGTTCGAGCAGCGTATCGGCATCGACCGTTACCAAGACTTCGGTGTCGATGAGCTGGATCGCCGTATTCAAAGCGCGTGCCTTGCCCCCGCGCGGCAGGCGCAGCCAGCGCAATTCGGGGAAGGTCGGAGATGGGCCCGACATCGTCCCCAGTGCCGGAGCAGTCAGTCCGTAAACTTCGCGAAGAACATCGGCGCTGCCGTCATTCGATCCGTCGTCGGCAACGACGATCAGTTCGGGCGGGCGGTCCTGCCGGCGGAGCGACTCGATGGTCGCGGCAAGCACCGGCGCTTCGTTATAGGCTGCGATCACCACGCCAAGCGTAGCGGGCCTCGCCGAAACCAACGGCTGCAACGCGTCCATCGCGACAGTCTTGCGCGCGACGAAGGCGAGCAGGGCGGTGTCGTAGAGAATGTACACGATGCCTACGGCCCAGGCGCCGACACCCATGCGGACGAACCCTTGCGCGAACAGCGCAGCGAACACTGTCACCGCCAAGCCCCAAATGAGCATTCCGCGCCAGGCGCTGCCATTGCGCGGCGGATTGAGGCGCGGCGACAACGCTTCGAAACTCAGGGCGAGGGAAGAGGGCAAGCGGAGACTTTCGTTACGCGGGCGCGAGATAGGGAGTGGACCCGTCCCGCGCCAGCGCTAGATTGTGGATCGCAGCTGAACAGGAGCCGAACTTGCCCGAAAATCGCTACACCGGCGTCGCCATCGCTCTTCACTGGATCATTGCACTGCTGATGATCGTCAACGTCGGTCTCGCCTGGGCATGGCCCAATGTCCCCGACGACGCTGTTCGGCCGCTGATCAACAATCACAAGTCGATCGGGATTACCCTGCTCGGGCTGATAACGCTCCGGCTGCTATGGCGCATCACGCACCGCCCGCCGCCACTGCCTGCGCATCACAAGCCCTGGGAAAAGCGCGCGGCGCATTGGGTACACATTCTCCTTTACGTCATCATGTTCGCGCTGCCGCTGAGCGGATGGATCATGGATTCGGCGTACAAGGATGCAGCAGCGCATCCGAACTTCTATTTCGGCACGTTCGAATGGCCGCGGATCGGCTGGGTCATGACCCTCGATCCCGCAACGAAAGAGGCGTGGCATGGCTTCTTCGGCGAAACGCACGAGATTTCGGCGAAGATTCTCTACCTGCTGTTCATCCTCCACGTCGGCGGTGCGTTGAAGCACCAGTTCATCGACAAGGACCGTGAACTCGCGCGCATGGGGATCGGAAAGGCGTAACCTTGTCTGACGACCTGACGGGGCTCGTCGCCGATGTCGTCGCGCGGGCGCTGGCGGCGACCGAGCGGGGACAGGTCGCGACCTACATCCCCAGCCTTGCGAGCGTCGATCCGGTGCGGTTCGGCATTGCCATCGTCACCGCCGACGGCCGCATTTACGAGGGTGGCGATGCGGACACGCCGTTTTCGATCCAATCGGTGTCAAAGGTCTTCGCGCTGACGCTGGCGCTGGGGAAGGCGGGCCAGCAATTGTGGAACCGCGTGGGCGTCGAGCCGTCGGGCACGGCGTTCAACTCAGTCGTCCAGCTCGAAGCGGAACAGGGCATCCCCCGCAACCCGTTCATCAATGCAGGCGCGATCGTGGTCAGCGACGTCCTGCTCGGCCGCGGCCTGCCGCGCGAAGCGATCGGCGAAATCCTGCGGTTCGTCCGGTTCCTGTCGGGCGACGACAGCATTTTCATCGACAGCGAAGTCGCGGCGTCCGAAACCGGCACCGGTTTCCGCAACATCGCGCTCGCCAATTATATGAAGTCGTTCGGCAATCTGAACGCGCCGGTCGACCAGGCGGTGGGCGTCTATTTCCATCAATGCGCCATCGCCATGACTTGCCGCCAACTGGCGATGGCGGGGCGCTATCTGATGTCCGACGGCGCGCATCCGGATACGGGCTATGCCGTCGTCTCGCCGCAACGCGCTCGACGCATCCTGTCGTTGATGCTGACCTGTGGCCATTATGACGGCTCGGGCGAATTCGCCTTTCGCGTCGGCATCCCCGGCAAGTCGGGCGTCGGCGGCGGCATCCTGGCAATCGTGCCGGGGAAGGCGAGCATCGCCGTCTGGTCGCCCGGCCTCAACGAGCGCGGCAATTCGAAGCTGGGAAGCGAGGCGCTGGAATATCTCGCGGGGCAAACGACCTGGAGCGTATTTACCGCCTAAGCTTTTGCCATCGTCCCTCGATAACCCTATCGGTCGCGCGATGGAGATTGCCGCACTTCGCGTTGCCCTGTTCAGCGGAAATTATAACTATACACGCGACGGCGCCAACGTTGCGCTCAACCGGCTGGTCGGGTTCCTCCTTTCGCAAGGGGCGGCGGTTCGCGTCTATTCGCCGGTCACCGACACGCCGGCATTCGCCGCGACGGGAGATGTGGTCGGTGTCCCGTCCTTCCCCATTCCCGGACGCTCCGAATACCGCCTTGCGTCGCATGTCAGCCGCAAGGTCAGGCGCGATCTGGACGGTTTCGTACCGAACATCGTCCACATATCCGCACCGGACGTGCTGGGGCATTGGGCCGTGGGCTATGCGCGCAGGCATGGGGTTCCCGCCATCGCGTCGGTGCACACGCGGTTCGACATCTATCTGCGCTATTATTCGCTCGGGTGGTTCGAACCCCTGATCGCCGGGATCCAGCGGAGGATTTACCGGCGTTGCGACGCGATCGTCGCGCCGTCGCAGTCCATGTCCGACATCCTGCGCGGGCAGGGAATGAACGACGACATCGGTATCTGGCCAAGCGGCGTCGACCGGGACGTGTTCAACCCCGGCGCGCGCTCGCTCGAATGGCGGCGCAGCCTCGGCATTGCCGACGACGAGGTCGTCATCGGGTTCCTCGGCAGGCTGGTCCTGGAAAAAGGGATCGGCGCATTCTGCGACACCATCGACGCACTTGCACGGCGTGGGCTCAAGCCGCGCGTGCTGGTCGTGGGAGAAGGGCCGGCTCACGGCGTTTTCGCCCAGCGCCTCCCCAAGGCCGTGTTCGCGGGTTTCCAGAGCGGCGACGCACTGGCGCGCGCCGTTGCGTCGATGGACGTCTTCCTCAATCCCAGCACGAGCGAAACATTCGGTATCGTCACCTTGGAGGCGATGTCCTGCGGCCTGCCGGTCGTGGGGGTCGACGCGCCGGGGACATCATGTCTTGTAGTGGAAGGGCAGACCGGACGGCTGGTCGCCCCCGGTGATATCGACGGTCTTGCGAACGCGGTCGGCGCCTACATTGCGGATCCCGCATTGCGTGCCGCCACGGGCGCCGCNNCAGATGATCCGCCGGGTGCCTTCCGTCTGCTATTCCGTAGTCGCGATCAGCGGCTTGCGCCGTATGCGCCGCACGATCCACCATCCTGCGCCCGCCAGAAGCGCCCAGGGACCGAACGTGCCGATTGCAAGAGCGAGCAGGCCGAGCATTGCGTTGGTCGACCACAAGCCTGCGCCAAGACCCTGTTTCAGCGAATCTCCGACACCAACCGGAGCAACTTCATATTCGAACACGACGGGAGTGGTGGCAAGACTCTCGACCTTGGCGGCGCGGTCGGTATCGAGCGTGCGGAGCTGCGCGCGTAATTCGCCGGATTGGGTAACCAGGCGACCCCGGGCATCCTTCGACAGGCCGGGAATGCGCAATTGAGCATCGATTTTTGCCAGTTCGGCGCGGATCGCTTCTGCACTCTTGTCGCCAGCCACGATCGACTTTCCGGCATCTTCGCCCTTCACCTGACTGGTTGCGAGTGTACCATCTGCTTTTTCGACCAAGGCTGTCGCCTCCCTGCCGAAGCCAAGCGCCATCGCAGGGTCCAGTAGGAAGGTCATGTCGGCCCGAACACTGCCGCTGCGCGCCTTTTCGAAATTCACGCCTGTGATGCGGCAATGTGTGACACCCAAGCGTCCGCATAGCGCTGCGTGCGCTTCCTGGGCTGCAGCGATCTGGCGCTCGGGCAGGCTGAACCCATAGCGGAAGTCGAAGGCAACGCCGGGCGCTGCAGTCATATCGATGCCGGGCGGCGCAACAGCGGTATCGGCGGCGCCGACCTCCGCCGCATTGGCCGTCTCTCGATTGGGAGCTTTCGAACAACCGGCCAGCACGAGGCAACCGGACACGAGCAACAAGGTAGTGGAACGCATAGCACCTCTCCTCTTCAAACCCGACTCGAATGCTATGGTATTTGANNCGTTTCAGCATTGACCGACCGCGTGGCCGCGTTGCTGCTTTCGCCGGGGTCGCAATTGTCGGTGTGGTCGCTGCTCGCTGCCGGATTGATCGCGGCTGGTGTCGCGGTTGCAAGACGCCCGGGCCGCTCGCTTCGGATACGCGCGCTCATCCGCGCCATGTTTCCCCGGCACCGGCTGTTCAGCGCATCGGCAATGACCGACCTCTGCTTCACCCTGATGGCGATTTTCGTCACCGCCGCGCTTATCGGTTGGACGATCCTTTCCCACCTGGCGATTTCGAGGTGGGTCGAAGAGATGTTGGGTTCGCCGCTGGCGCTCGGTGTGCCTGCCGGGCTCGCGGTCGCAGCGATGACGGTCGTGCTCTGGGTATCCTATGAATTCGCGTATTGGCTCGACCATTATCTCTCGCACAAATGGGCTTGGCTCTGGGCATTCCATAAGGTGCACCACAGCGCGGAGACTCTGTCTCCGCTGACGGTCTTTCGCGTGCACCCGGTCGACAGTATCGTGTTCTACAATATCGTTGCCGTCATGACCGGCGTCGCGGCAGGTGTGATGCACTGGTTTATGGGGGCGGGCGTTTCGGCCTGGACCATCGGCGGCGCGAACATCCTGACGGTCGCCGCGTTGCTGACGGTGAAGCACCTTCACCATTCGCACGCCTGGATCGCATGGGACGGGCGTGTCCTGCTCAGCCCGGCGCATCACCAGGTCCATCATTCGGTCGCCGTCGAACATCACGATCGCAATTTCGGGGACATGCTGGGTGTGTTCGACTGGCTTGCGGGAACGCTCTATCAGCCGGGCCGAAAACGCGAACCGCTGACCTTCGGTGTAGAGGGCGTGAAGGATCCGCATAGCGTGACGGGTGCCCTGATCGAACCGTTCGCTGACGCAGCAACCGCGCTTTGCGCAAAGCCCGTGCCGACCCTCTCGCCACAGTAAATTGCCGCTGCTAGGGCAGCCGTAATGACCGAAACGACCGAAGCCGATCCGTTCGACGCCATCGTCGATGCACCGTTCGATACCGCACTCAGCGACCGCTATCTGGTTTATGCGCTGTCGACGATCACGGCACGCTCGCTGCCGGATCTGCGCGACGGTTTGAAGCCGGTTCATCGCCGGCTGCTTTGGGCAATGCGGCTGCTGAAACTCGATCCTGGTCAGGCTTACAAGAAGTGCGCGCGCGTCGTCGGCGACACCATCGGCAAATACCATCCGCATGGCGACCAGTCGGTCTATGACGCGATGGTCCGCCTGGCCCAGGATTTCGCACTGCGTTACCCGCTGGTCGACGGACAGGGCAATTTCGGCAACATCGATGGCGATAATGCCGCCGCCTACCGCTACACCGAGGCGCGGCTGACGCAGGCGGCGCTCGATCTGATGGCGGGCCTCGACGATGGCACCGTCGACTATAAACCGACGTACAATGGCGAAGAGGAAGAGCCGGAAATCTTCCCCGGCCTGTTCCCCAACCTGCTGGCGAACGGCGCGAGCGGCATCGCGGTCGGCATGGCAACCAGCATTCCGCCGCACAATGTCGCCGAAATCCTCGACGCAGCCGCTCTGCTGATCGACGACCCTCGCGCCGATGATGCTGCGCTGCTGGAACACGTGAAAGGTCCGGACTTCCCGACCGGCGGCCTGATCGTCGATCCGCCTGCGTCGATCGCGGCCGCCTATGCGACGGGACGGGGCAGTTTTCGCGTTCGTGCGCGCTGGTCGGTCGAGGATCAGGGCCGTGGTACCTGGATCGCCGTCGTCACCGAGATTCCTTACGGCGTGCAGAAGGGGAAGCTGATCGAGGCGCTGGCGGCGCTGGTCAACGACAAGAAGTTGCCGATCCTGGCCGACGTCCGCGACGAAAGTGACGCCGAGATTCGCCTGGTCATCGAGCCGCGCAGCCGCGCCGTCGACGCTGACGTGCTGATGGAAAGCCTGTTCCGCATGTCGGATCTGGAAGTCCGTGTGCCCCTCAACATGAACGTGCTCGGCGCCGACCGTACGCCGCGCGTCATGGGGCTGAAGGCAGTGCTGGAGGCGTGGCTCGCGCATCAGATTATCGTGCTCGTCCGCCGCTCGCAGCACCGGATCGGCAAGATCGACGACCGGATGGAGCTGCTCGACGGGTACATCATCGCCTTCCTCAACCTCGACCGCGTCATCGAGATCATCCGGACCGAGGACGAGCCGAAGCCGGTGATGATGGTCGAGTTCAACCTGAACGACCGTCAGGCCGAAGCCATCCTCAACATGCGGCTGCGCAGCCTCCGCCGCCTTGAGGAAATGGAACTGCGGACCGAACGCGACAAGCTGGAAAAGGAGCGCGCCGAGCTTCAGGGATTGGTGGACAGCCCCGCGCGACAGAAGACGCGGTTGAAGAAGGATCTCGCCAAACTCCAGGAACGCTATGCTCCGGAAACCGATCTCGGCCGGCGACGGACGACAATCGAGGAGGCCGCGCCCGCGAAGGACATTCCGCTAGACGCGATGATCGAGCGTGAGCCGGTGACCGTCGTCCTTTCGCAGAAAGGCTGGATCCGTGCGCTGCGCGGTCATGCCGACCTCGCCAGCGCAGAGACGATGAAGTTCAAGGAGGGCGATGGCCCGGCGTTCGCGATCCATGCGCAGACGACCGACAAGATCATCATGGCTGCCGCCGACGGGCGCTTTTACACGCTGGCTGCCGACAAGCTGCCTGGCGGACGCGGCTTCGGTGAACCGGTGCGCCTGATGGTCGATCTCGCGGGCGATATCGGCATCGTGCAGTTGCTCGCTGCGCGCAGCGACGCCCGCCTGTTGCTTGCGGCAAGCGACGGACGCGGCTTCATCGCCAAGGTTGCCGATGTGATCGCCGAGACGCGCAAGGGGCGGCAGGTCGTCAATCTGCGTCCCGGTGCAAAACTCGCGGTCGTGCGTGTTATTCCCGCAGACGACGATATGGTGGCGTCGATCGGCGAGAATCGACGCTTGCTGGTCTTCCCTCTGTCCGAACTTCCTGAAATGGGCCGTGGGCAAGGCGTCACACTGCAGAAATTCCGCGACGGCAGCTTGTCCGATATCCGCACGATCAAGGCGGCCGAAGGAATCAGCTGGACGATGGGCGGCGACAGCGGTCGCGTCCGTACCGAAACCGACCTCCTGCCGTGGCGCGCGGCGCGCGGCGCCGTAGGCCGCAATGCCCCGACGGGCTTCCCACGCAACAACCGCTTCGCTGGCTGATTTTTACAATTCGCCGCATGGTTTAGGGCGGATTAACCATTCGCACCTAAGGCCCGGACGGTAATGAGTGTCGCGCCCATCGATATTGAAAGCGAGCTGTCGATCGCCCGAGCGACGCCGATCGACGAGACGGCGGCGTATCTCGATGCGCGCCAGGCATATCTTGATGCCCTGCCCCTTGCAGCGGCGGTGGTCGCCTGGACCAAACGCGGCGCAAAGGTTCTCGCCTACAACGGCCAGTTTGCGCGCCTGGACGCGGCAGGTGTCGTGCACCGCCGGGCAGGCGACATCCTGACTCGTTTCGGTGCAAGCGCGCCGATGCGTCGCGTACTTTCCGGTGAGGTTGCCAAGGAAAAATACGATTGGCGCGACGGCGGGCTGATCGATGGCCGCCATTTCACCATAAACGTTTCGCAACTTTGCCCGAGCCTCAATCATGGCGCGCGTGTCCTGGTTACGATGATCGACCGGACGAGCGAAGTACAGGCGGGCGAATCGTTGCGCCGGCAAATCCTGACCGATCCGCTCACCGGCCTCACCAACCGCGCCGGTTTTATCGAGACGCTGGAAGCGCGCATCTCCGATGACGGGCCCGAACCCTATGCGATGGTCCATGTCGATCTGTCGCGATTCAGCCGGGTCAACGAATGCGTCGGCTCGCTAGGCGGGGATGAACTCATCATCACCGTCGCCCGACGTCTGACCACGATCCTGCGCGGCAACGACCTTCTGGCGCGGACTGGTGCGAACGAGTTCGCTGTCATGGTGCGGCTGGTCGATGGTCCGGGCGATGTCATCCAGGTTGCCCGTCGCGTCCAGAATGCGTTGGCTCAGCCGTTCACCTTGTCCGACTTCGAAATCAAGATCGACTGCGCAATCGGTTGTGCGCTGGCGAGCGACGGCGATGGTGACGCCGAAGGGCTGTTCCGTCACGCTCAACTCGCTTTGAAATCGGCGAAGGCGACCAAGCGCGTCGAGATGTACCAGCCATCGGCGCTCGATGCGGCGCGGCGGCGCTTCATGATCGAAACCGAATTGCGCCGCGCGATCGAACGCGACGAATTGTCGATGGCGTTCCAGCCGCTGATTTCGCTCGCGACGGGCAGAATCTCCGGCTTCGAAGCGCTGGCCCGCTGGGATCATCCTGATCACGGACCCATCTCGCCGAACGAATTCATCGCCGTCGCCGAGGATTCCGGGCTGATCGTACCACTCGGCCGTTGGGCGCTGGACCGGGCAATCGGGACGCTGGCCGCCTGGGACGCGCGCGTCGGTTACGACCTGCCGGTCTACGTCGGCATCAACCTGTCCCACATCCAGGTCGCGCGCGACAATGTTCCCGAAGTCGTGGCGTCTACGCTGTCGCGTCACAAGATCGCCGGCCAGCGTTTGGGAATCGAACTGACCGAAAGCGTGATCGTCGGCGATCCCGAACGCGCCGGCCGCACGTTACGTGCGCTCAAGGCTTGCGATGCGATCGTCGCGATGGACGATTTCGGAACCGGCTTCTCGAACCTCGCATCGCTGCAAAAGCTGCCCATCGACATGCTCAAGATCGACCGCAGCTTCGTCACCGGTATGCTGGATGACCCCGACAAGGTCGCGATCGTCCGCGCCGTGCTTGGCCTGGCGCAGGCGCTGGGCATGAAGACCACAGCGGAAGGCGTCGAAACCGCCGAACTCGCACGTACGCTGGCGGCCATGGGCTGCACGACGGGACAGGGATTTCACTATGCCCGCGCGCTTGGCGAGGCCGACGCGCTCGACTTCGCGCTCAATTCGCTCGGCTGATTTCTTCGGTAACAATTGCGTCGAACGTATCGCCTGACGGGAATGCAGCATCGACCCAGCGGGTTTCGATTTCAGCGAGAGTTTTTGCGACGGCCGGTCCGGGCTTCAAACCGCGCGCGATCAACGCGCCTCCGGTGATCGGCAGTTTTGGAATTTCCCAGTTCGACAGGTGCGCCACATCTTCCGCCTGACCGTTGCCGAGGATCAGTCGGTCGATCGCGCCGGTTGTTCCCAGCCGATAGGCCATGGTTTCGGGTGAGCCGTCGATCGGCTGGGATGCGGTGACCAGCCTGCGGGTGATCGCATTCGATAGCTTCAAACGCGCACCTATGCTGGCTGCGAGGTCGGTGCGGCCGTCGATCAGGGCGGCGAGACGGCGGGCCGGATCGCCCGGCAGGCCCATCGCCTGTTCGCGCATCACGCATCGGTGGAGCGGCGACGCGCCGGTGAATTCAGGCAAGACTGGTTTGAAGATACCCTGCTCGACCATGACCGCGACGACCGGGGAGGGATCGTCCGCCGCAAGCAGTTTTAACAGTTCCGCGGCGATGCGTTCGCGCGACAGGGCCATCAGGTCGTTGGCGCGTTCGGTGCAGGCCGCAAGGCCCGCAGCATCGGGCGAGCCATTGCCGAAGCGCGCGTGGAAGCGGAAGAAGCGCAGGATGCGCAGGTGATCCTCGGCGATGCGCGTTTGCGGTTCGCCGATAAAGCGGATCCGCCGCGCGGCGATATCGGCCTCACCACCGAAATAGTCGAAGACTTCGCCGGTCGCATTGTCGGCGTAAAGCGCGTTGATCGTGAAGTCGCGCCGCGCTGCATCCTCTTGCCAGTCATCGCTGAACTCGACTTCGGCATGTCGGCCATCGGTCGAAACATCGCGGCGCAACGTCGTCACCTCGACCGGGCCGCCAACCGGAACAGCGGTCACCGTCCCGTGCGCAAGGCCGGTCGGGACCGCCTTGATCCCTGCCGATTTCAGCCGCCCGATGACCTCGGCTGGCGAAAGCCGCGTGGCGAGATCGATGTCGCTGACCGGCTTGCCGAGCAAGGCATCGCGCACCGCGCCGCCGACCAGGCGCGTCGTCTCTCCGCCGCCCAGAACATCGATGAGTTCGATCAGATCGGGACGATCGCGCCACGGCGCGGGCGGCAGCATCACCATGCCAGCCGCACCGACAGATTGGCGAGGATCGCCGCCGTCGCTCCCCAGATCCGCCGTTCGCCCCACATCGCCTCGATATAAGTGCGTTGCCGGGGGCCGACTGTCACCTGTTGTTCGCGAAAATTCGCACGGTCGAGCAAGAAGTCGAGCGGAACCTCGAACACCGCGGCCACTTCCGCATCGTGCGGGACCAGCTGCAGGTCGGGGGGAATGGTGGCGACAACCGGCACGATCTCGAACCCCGTGATCGTCCGATATGGCTGAAGTGTGCCGACGACGTTTACGTCGGCGGGCGACAATGCGACTTCCTCCTGGGCCTCCCGCAAGGCCGCCGCGATCGTGTCGGCATCTTCGGGATCGACGCG
>DDFE01000020.1:0-608 GCA_002336985.1 Sphingomonadales bacterium UBA1936 | reverse complement strand
TTCGCGCAGGTCGCTCGAATAGGGAACGGCCAGCCCCTCGCTCGCGGCAAGGCTGTCACGAAGGCGGTCGGCAAGGGTCAAGCGTTCATCGGGAAAAAGGCGCCATCGCTCCATACGCCGGGAGGATCGTCTCCCTCGCTCAGCGCGATTTCAGCGAGTTCGTAATAGACGGGCCGGGCGATCAGCGCCTCCAGGCCGCCGCGCACACACAGATAAGGATGCGGTCCGTCCTCGCGATTTTCGAAACGGATGCCATTCGTCGGACCGGCGACGATCAGGTCGTCGGTGTTGAGCCGGAACGCCAGCCGCCGGTCGCGTCCCGCCCCCTCGCTCTTCACCTCGACCGCGACGAACGGCGCATCCTCGACTGCGATGTCGAGCTTTTCGCCCGGCGTGACGAGGACATGACTGCCGTCGGGTTCGCGCCGCAGGATCGTCGAAAACAGCCGCACCATCTCGCGGCGCCCGATCGGCGATCCCTGGTGGAACCAGGTACCGTCGCGCGCGATCCGCATTTCGCTGTCGCCGCAATGCGTCGGGTTCCACTTTTCGACCGGCGGCAGGCGCTTGTCCGCAAGGGCGCGCGCGACGTCCGTCAGTGAAAGCGA
>DDFE01000034.1 GCA_002336985.1 Sphingomonadales bacterium UBA1936 | reverse complement strand
ATGCGCCGCTGCGGCTTCGACAGCTTCGCACCCGCAAAACCTCTCGATCCCGAAGTCGTCGAACGCTCGCTGGCGCGGTACGACAATGTCTACCAACGCGCAGCCGATGGTGCCGTGCCCGTTTGGAAGCTGCGTCATGGCTAGCGCCGCGCGCAAACTCGACCTGATCGACACTACGCCCCGGTTCACGCCGGAGAGCGCGGCTGCGCTCAACGCGAGGTTCGATGGCGTCGAGACGACCGAAATGCTCCGCCGCCTGTTCGACGAGCCACCGTTCGAAAACGTCGCGCTGGTGTCGTCGTTCGGTGCTGAAAGCGCGGTGCTGCTGCATATGGTCGCGCAAATCGACAAGTCTGTCCCACTGATTTATGTCAATACACAGAAGATCTTCGGCGACACTCTTGCGTATCGGGATGAACTTGCTGAACGCCTCGGCTTCGTCGACCTTCGCGTTTACCGCCCCGACCCCTACCTCCTCGCGCAAAAGGACGCGACGTCGCTGCGCTGGTCCTACGACCCGGATGGCTGCTGCGAACTGCGCAAGGTCGAGCCGCTCCGCCGCGCGCTGGCGCCGTTCGATGCGTGGATTTCGGGCCGCAAGGGCTTCCAGGCCAAGACCCGCTCCATGCTGCCCCGCCTCGAAGAGGATGAGGGCCGCCTGAAGATCAACCCGCTCGCCGACTGGGACAAGGCGCGCCTCGACGCTTATTTCGACGAACACAAACTGCCCCGCCACCCGCTGGAAGCCGAAGGTTACCCTTCGATCGGCTGCGCGCCCTGCACGTCGAAAGTCCAGCCCGGCGAAGACCCCCGCGCGGGCCGCTGGCGCGGCTGGGACAAGGTCGAGTGCGGCATCCATGTCGCCGAGAAGCCAGGCGAAGAGCCGGTTTTCTGACCGCTGTCCTACACGATGATTTCAGGCGATAATAAGCGTCGGCCGTATGCTGGCCGAGGCTCTTTGAACCGTGTCAACTTCGAGCAACGCATCTGGTGTCAGGCACTGAAATAGTGCGTCAGGACCGTGTCAACTTCGACCCGATTCAGTGCTGATCCCCATAATACTGGTCGTCAGCAAGGTCGCTGAATCGCGTGATGTTCGATTCGAACTTCAACCGCACCCGCCCGGTCGCACCGTGCCGCTGCTTGGCGATCTGCACTTCCGCCAGGCCGTGCGCCTTTTGCGCGCGTTCGAACCATTCCTGGTATTTGGGGTCATCGGCATCGCGCGGTTCCTGTTGCGCGACGTAATATTCCTCGCGGTACACGAACAGCACCATGTCGGCGTCCTGCTCGATCGAGCCTGATTCGCGGAGATCCGAGAGTTGTGGCTTTTTGTCCTCGCGCTGTTCGACCGCACGGCTGAGCTGCGATAGCGCCAGCACCGGCACTTCGAGTTCCTTCGCCAACTGCTTCAAACCGCGCGAAATTTCCGAAATTTCCTGCACGCGGTTGCCGTCGCGGCTGTTGCCCGAACCCTGCAGCAGCTGGAGATAGTCGACGACGATGAAGCCGATCTTGTGCTGCCGCTTCATCCGCCGTGCGCGGGTGCGGAGCGCCGCGATGGTCAGACCCGGCGTATCGTCGATGAACAGCGGCAGGCTATGCAGGTCCGAAGCGGCGGTCGCCAGCCGCCGGAAATCGGTCGTCGAGATCTTGCCCTTGCGCAGGTCTTCCGAACTGATCCCCGAATTTTCAGCGAGGATACGTGTCGCCAGCTGGTCGGCGGACATTTCGAGGCTGAAGATCGCGACGCGGGCGCCCGCACGCTTCTTGTCCTCCAGCCCCTCGTCCTCCTCGCGCATCCAGCGGCGCGCGGTGTTGAAGGCGATGTTGGTCGCAAGCGCGGTCTTGCCCATGCCGGGGCGGCCGGCGAGGATGACGAGGTCGCTCTTGTGCATGCCGCCGGTCATCCGGTTCAATCCCTCGAGGCCGGTCGTGATGCCCGACAGGCCGCCACTCGAATTCATCGCCTTCTCGGCCATGTCGAGCGCCAGCTTGTTCGCCTGGGCGAAGGTCTTGGTGCCGCCGGTTTCGCCTCCGGCCTCCGCGACTTTGTAGAGCGACATTTCCGCCGCCTCGATCTGTCCCTTGGGATCGATCGACTCCGACGTATCGAGCGCGCCTTCCACCATTTCGCGGCCGACGCTCACCAGTTCGCGGAGCAGCGCAAGGTCGTAGATCTGCTGCGCAAAGTCCTTCGCGCCGATCAGCGCCGCGCCGTTTCCGGTGAGCTTCGCCAAATAGCCGGGC
This sequence comes from Sphingomonadales bacterium UBA1936, assembly GCA_002336985.1. Lineage (GTDB taxonomy): Bacteria > Pseudomonadota > Alphaproteobacteria > Sphingomonadales > Sphingomonadaceae > Sphingomonas_O. The sequence goes on along the minus strand of DDFE01000034.1, from coordinate 2,016 downwards.
CCGCCCAGTTCCTTCATCGCCTCGTCCGCGTCGAAGATCGGGCGCAGCGTCACCGGGTTCGCCACCATGTTCTTGTCGGACATCTTCAGGATCGCGTCGAAGATGCGCCCGTGGATATCCTCGAAAAAATGCTGCTGCTTCAGCACCATCTGCACATCGGCCACCAGCCGGTTGTCGATCATGAGTGCGCCAAGCAGCGCGGCTTCCGCCTCGACATTATGAGGCAGTTCGCGGGCGGCGTCGGCAGCGGGAATCAGACGGAGGGGTTCGGCCATGCGTCATCCATCGGCGTATCGCACGACACACTCAATCGAATTGCGATGGGGCGGTCGTGGATCATGGGGATATCTTGGCGGCCGGCCCCATCCTCGCTAAGCGGCCCTATGGCCGACCGGCGCATCTCGCACATCACGCTCGACGAAAAGACGATCATCTGGCGCAGTGCCGATATCGAGCAGGAGCGGCGTATCGCCATCTTCGACATCCTCGAAGACAACAGTTTCACGCCGCTCAAGACCCACGCCGACGGCTATGACGGCCCGTATCGCGTGGGCCTCAGCGTGCAAGAGGGCCGCCTCGCCATCGAGATCGCGCGCGAGAGCGGCGAGCCGCTCGAAACGCATGTGCTGGGCATGGCGCGTTTCCGCCGCCCGATCCGCGACTATTTCGCCATCTGCGACAGCTATTTCCAGGCGGTAAAGTCGTCGACACCGGCGCAGATCGAGACGATCGACATGGCCCGCCGCGCCGTCCACAACGAGGCGGCGGATCTGCTGAAGGCCGCACTCGACGGCAAGATCGACCTCGACTTCGACACCGCGCGCCGCCTGTTCACGCTGATCTGCGTGCTGCATATCAAAGGGTGATATGACCGATCCCACCGACCTGATCGTCGCCGCCCGCGACGCCGCCACTCGCGCCTACGCACCCTACTCCAAGTTCCAGGTCGGCGCCGCACTGCGCATGACCGACGGCAGCATCGTCACCGGGGCAAATGTCGAGAACGCGAGCTACGGCCTGTCGCTTTGCGCGGAGACGGTCGCGATCGCCAAGGTCGCGAACGACGGACGGCTGGCTGAGGTCGTCGAGGTCGCGGTCACTGCCCTTGCGAGCGACGTGCCCGTGTACCCGTGCGGACGATGCCGCCAGATATTGAACGAGGCGGCAGCGCTCGGCGGTCGTGATCTGACGATTCATTGCACTGCGGGCAGCGGGCCCATGGTCGAGACGATGAAGCTGTCGGCATTGCTGCCGCACGCATTCGGGCCGGATAGTCTCTAACCCGTCATTGCGAGCGCAGCGAGGCAATCCAACGCTGCCGGGCACATGGGTTGCCGCGGCCTACGGCCTCGCAATGGAGAGACTATAGAAAAATGGCCGGGTCGTAATCCAACCGCGGCTCGCCCACACCCAACCCAATATCCTCGACCTCAAGATACACCGGCAACTCCGGCGGATAATCCGCCACAGTCACCCGCGCGCCCATCGGCACGACGTCGAACAGCACCCGCGCGAACTCGGGCGGCAGGCGGATGCATCCGTGCGATGCCGGATAGCCCGGATTACGCCCGGCGTGGAGCGCGATGCCGTCCCAGGTCAGCCGCTGCATGAACGGCATCGGCGCATTGCTATAGAGGTTCGACCGATGCCACCGCGCCTTTTGCAGGATGGCGTAATCGCCCACCGGCGTTGCCTTGCCACGCTTGCCAGTCGACACGCTTGCGACACCGACCAAAGTGTCGCCGCGATAGACATAGGCGCGTTGCAGCGCGAGGCTGACGACCACCTCCGGCACTGCGCGGCTGGCATCGGGCGCCCAGCGATATTGCCCAGGCCGCAGCGATGCCGCGACTTCGTGCATCGGCGCGTTCTGCGCCAACGCCGCGTTCGGCAGGATCAGCCAGAGGAACGCCGCGCGCAGGATCATCGCCGCGCATCATGGCTGGTTAACGCTGTGCCAACAACATGGTGCTGGAGCCGTGCGTAACGTTTCGCTACGCCCGCTGGCATGAGCAT
>DDFE01000155.1 GCA_002336985.1 Sphingomonadales bacterium UBA1936 | reverse complement strand
CTGCGACTTCGACCGGCAAGGCGCGGGGCGCGCCGGGCTGCGCGGGGCGCAGCGTCGGACCGGGAAGCGTTTCCAGTCGCGCACGTACGCTGGCCTCTGTATCGAGGTTCTGGACCAGGTCGCCCAGGTCGCGGGCCTGTTCGCCCATGGCGATGGCCCGGTCCTGTTCCGCCATGGCGCCGATGCCCAGCCGCGCCGATTCCGCCCGTTTGCGTGCCTCGAGTGCGGCCAGCCGCTGGCGCTGAGTGACGAGCAGGCCTTGCGCGGTGCGGCGCTGCGCGACGGCTTGCTCCGCAGCCACACGCAACTGGCGACCGCGCGCGACATCGGCGCGCAGGTCTGCGGTACGCGCCTGGATGGCGGGCAGGATCGCGGCGAACACCGCCTGGGTGTGGACGACATCGCCGATCGAACCGGGCTGAACCAGCGCCAGCGCGGCGGGGCGGCGCGCCATCGTCTGCAGCGCGGCGACAAGGCGGACGGTCGGTCCCTGCTTCGCCGCCAGTCGCTGGCGCTGGACCGTTTGCAGCTGCGCGATCACCGCGGTGCGCGCTTCCGCGGCATCGATTTCGGTTTCGGTCGCCTGGATGCGGGCCGCGATGGCGACCGATGCGGCCTGCGCGCGCGCGGCTTCATTGCTGGCCGACTGTGCGGCGGCCTCCAGCCGCGCGGCGCGTTCGGTCGCCAGCTTTCCCGCCGCTTCCGCACGCGCCAATGCCTGGCGCTGATCGCCGCCGGCCTGTGCCAGCGCCGCCCCTGAAAGGACGGCGATTGCGACGGCGGCAGCGATGCGTTGTTTCAACTGACGTCGGTTCCCAGTTTTCCGAAGCGCGCAGTAAAGCCGTCGATGTCGCCGGCGGCAAGCAATTTGGCCTGTCCGACCCAGTCGTCGCGCTCGATGCGCCCGGCGAACGGCCCTAGGACGGAATCGACCCGGCGAATATCTTCCGGTGTCCATGCCGCGATCGTCGCGAAATGGCCGATGCCCATGTCGTAGAGCGTCTTGGCGAGCCGGGGCCCGACGCCCTTCAGCTCCATGAGGTTGTCGGGATTCTCGACCTGCTTGTCGGCGACCGGCGGCGCGAAATTACGCAGCTGTTCCAGCAACTCGGCATTGGTCGGTTCGGCTTTCGGCGCCTTTGTCCGCGCAAGCGTTGCGGTCTGGTCGAGCGTGTCGAGCGAAGGCCGCGTGATCTCGACGCGCTGCCTGCGCCCCCAGATCGCCCAGCCGATCACCGCAACGGCGACAAGCGCAACGACGATCCCGATGATAACCCAGATATTCATGTCCATTACCGGCCCAATCCCCCTTATCGATCCAGTCCGGGTTCGGCAAAGCCAGCCTCGAAACGGGCGCTTCGCCTCGACACGGTCGGATCGGTATTTCCTGTCCCCACAGGTTGTGCCCGCGCCTTAGTGTATCAATTTTTGATGTAAAGACGGGGCGACCCCAAGTATTGAATAACGCCTCTACTGTTGCTCGCGCGCAACTTCGCGCCAGCCGATGTCGCGCCGGAACTGTCCGTCGGCGAAGTCGATCTGCGCGATGCGCCGATATGCCATGTCGCGAGCATCGCCGATGCGGGGCGCAAGAGCCGTGACGGCAACGACGCGGCCCCCTGAAGCCCGCAACGTGTCGCCGTCGCGCTTTACGCCAGCCACGAAAACTTCGGTGCCGGCCCGGGCCTCACCCGACCAGTCGATCGCTCCGCCGGTCCTGGGTTCGCCGGGGTAACCTTTCGCTGCGAGCACGACCGTTATGGCATAATCGGGAACGAACTTCGGCCTCGCCGCCGACGCGAGTGTCCCGTTGGCCGTGGCCATGAACAGCGTTGCCAGATCGCCTTCGAAACGGGGCATCAGTACCTGTGTTTCGGGGTCGCCGAAGCGGGCATTGTATTCGATCAGCTTCGGCCCGTCGGTGGTCAGCATCAGTCCGGCAAAGAGGACGCCGATGAACGGCATGCCCTCCGCGGCCATAGCGGCGACGGTCGGACGAACGATCTCGTCCATCGCGCGGCGTTCGAGTTCGGGGGTCAGGACCGTGGCCGGGCTATAAGCACCCATGCCGCCGGTGTTCGGTCCGGTATCACCCTCGCCGATGCGCTTGTGGTCCTGTGCCGTGCCGAACAGGACGATATCCGTCCCGTCGGAGAGCGCGAACAGGCTGACCTCTTCGCCTTCCATATATTCTTCGATAACGACTTCGGCGCCGGGTTCCGCGAACAGGGCGCGGAGGGCTGCTGCCGCCTCGTCGAGCGTCATCGCGACGGTCACACCCTTGCCTGCCGCGAGGCCGTCTGCCTTGACGACCACAGGCGCGCCGAACCGGTCAAGCGCATCGAGCGCCGCCTCTAGGTTCTGGTGCCGTTCGAAGGCGGCGGTCGGGATGGTATGACGCGCGCACAGGTCCTTGGTGAAGCCTTTGGACCCTTCCAGTTGCGCCGCCGCTTTCGACGGGCCGAACACGGCGATGCCGGACGCCCGCAGGCTATCGCCGATGCCGTCGACTAACGGTGCTTCAGGCCCGACCACGACCAGATCGACAGCATGTGCCCGGCAAAACGCGACAACCGCCGCATGATCCGTCAGCGCGAGCGCGACCAGTTCGGCGCACTCGGCAATCCCGGGATTTCCGGGACTTGCCCACAGTTTCGTCAGGCTCGGCGATTGCGCGAGCTTCCAGGCGAGCGCATGTTCGCGGCCGCCCCCGCCCAACAGCAGGATGTTCATGTCGACTGATCCCGGATTCGAAAGTCACGCGCTGCTAGCCGAGAGTGCGCCCGGCGACAATTCGGCGCCGTTCACCGTGACCGAATTATCCGGACGGCTGAAACGCCATGTCGAGGATGGCTTCGGCCATGTCCGTGTGCGCGGCGAGATTTCCGGGTGGAAGCGGGTGGCGTCGGGCCATTGCTACCTGGCGCTCAAGGACGATTCGGCGGCGCTGGATGGCGTCATGTGGAAGATGTCGGCGGCGCGCCTCGCCTTCCAGCCGGTCGACGGCGCAGAGGTCGTCGCGACCGGCAAGCTGACCACCTATCCCGGCCGTTCCAAGTATCAGATCATCATCGATTCGATGGAACTGGCGGGCGAAGGTGCGATGCTCGCGCTGCTCGAAAAGCTGAAAGCGAAGCTGGCGGGCGAGGGGTTGTTCGATGCGACGCGCAAGCGCCCGCTACCCTATCTGCCCAAAGTCATCGGTGTCGTGACGTCGCCCACGGGCGCGGTCATCCGAGACATCCTCCACCGGCTCGAGGCGCGCTTCCCGACGCATGTCGTCGTCTGGCCGGTGCTGGTGCAGGGAACAGGCGCGGCTGAACAGATCGCGCGCGCCGTGCGAGGGTTTTCGGCGATGGCGGAAGGCGGACCGGTGCCGCGCCCCGATCTTGTCATCGTCGCGCGGGGCGGCGGGTCGGTCGAGGACCTCTGGTGCTTCAACGACGAACTCGTCGTCCGTGCGGTCGCCGACTGTTCGATCCCGACGATTTCAGCCGTTGGCCACGAGACCGACACGACGCTTTGCGATTTCGCCGCCGATGTTCGCGCGCCGACTCCGACGGCTGCCGCCGAGATTGCCGTGCCTGTGCGGACCGAACTGCTCGCCGGGGTAGAAGCGCTCGGCACGCGCAGCCTGCGCTGTGTCCGCCGCTATCACGAGCGTGGCGAAGAACGGCTCACCGCCGTCGCCCAGCGCCTGCCCGAGGGCGCATCATTGCTCGCGGCACAGCGCCAGCGCGTCGACGACCTGGGCGAACGGATGCGGCGCGGCCTGTCGAAACGCCTCGCCGATGCGCGCGGCGACCTTGCCCATGCGTCTGCGGCGTTGCGTCCGCCGCTCATCCTCGGGCGCGTCGCGCGGTCACGCGAACGCCTCGCGGCGGCACGACTGACGCCCCAGCTCGTCGCCCGTCCGATTGCCGAAGCTCATCAGCGGCTCGACCGCATTTGGCGCGTGGCTGAATCGCTCAATCCGGATGCCGTGCTGCGACGGGGCTATGCTCGCGTCGAAAAGCGCGATGGGGGAACGGTCACGACGGGCGAGGCCGCCCGGCGGGCGGGTGCGCTGACTTTGGTGTTCCAGGGAGACGACCGCGTGCCGGTGCGGACCGAGCGCGGCGAGCGGCCCGCCAGCCCTGTTCCCGTTCAGGGCAGCTTGTTGTAAGGACGGCAAACTATGTTGATGTCTTCAGGATCGGGCCGCCTCGCCCGGCTTCACTATATGGCCAACGGCCACCGCGTTCTGTCTCCCGGCGATCATGTCGTTTGCGCCGTCACCGGCGAACGCATCCCGCTCGACGATTTGCGTTACTGGAGCGTCGCAAAGCAGGAAGCTTATGCCAGTGCCGCCGTCGCAACCGAGGCGCTGAAAGGGTGAAGCGCAGCGCGGCGGGCGCATTCGCCGTAGCAGCGGCCGTGTTGTCCAGCGGTTGCGTCGCACCGACGCAGAGTGTTGCAGCGCCGCCTCCACGACCCGTTGCTCCGGCTGTCGAGCCACCACCGCCGATCAAGGCCAGTGCGCCCGGTATCACCATCTCCGGTACCGCGACCCAGGGTGGCTTGCTGCTCGGCAGCGTGACACGCGGCACGATGAACCTGACGCTCGACGGACAAGGCGTGCGCGTCGCGCCCGATGGCCGGTTCGTTGTCGCTTTCGGGCAGGAAGCCGGCCCCAGATCGGTTCTTCGCGCGACGATGCGGGATGGCAGCGCGACCGAACTGCCGCTGACGGTGACGCCGCGCAGCTGGCGCGTCGAAACCATCGCCTCGGTCCCGCGCTTCGCACAGCCGAGCGCGGAATTCGCCCGCCTGCGGCCGCCCGAACTCGCGGCGATCAACGCGGCGCGCAGTATCGACGGTGGGACAGACGGCTGGCGGCAGAAGTTCATCTGGCCGGTGACGGGGCGCATTTCCGGCCTGTTCGGATCGTACCGCGTCTATGCGAACGGAGAGAAGGGGGCGCCGCATTCGGGCGTCGACGTCGCTCGCCCCGCGGGTACGCCGGTCGTGGCACCTGCCGACGGTGTCGTCATCCTTGCGGCCGACCACCCGTTCACGCTCGAGGGCAACCTGTTGATGATCGACCATGGCATGGGCGTGAACAGCGCGTTCCTCCACCTGTCGCGCATCGACGTGAAGGTCGGCGACCGCGTGCGGCAGGGGCAGCCGGTCGGCGCGATCGGCATGACCGGCCGCGCGTCGGGGCCACATCTCCACTGGAGCATGAAATGGCTCGACCGCCGCATCGACCCCATGCCGCTGGCCGGGCCAATGCCAGCCGGCGGCTAGTTGACCCGCTTCGCCTGAACGCGGCGGCCCTTCTCGACCTTGGCGAAGTAAGAGCCGAGCGCTCCGGCCTCCAGAAGAACCTTCTTGCCCGGCGCCGGATCGGTGAAGCCCATGTTCGCCTCCACCGTTTCCCAGGTGCCGCCGCCATCGATCGAGAACCGCCATTTGCCATTGCCGATCGAACGTGCGGCAATGATTGTCGACTGCAGCTCCTTTGCATCGGCCTTGTCTTCCTCGTTGTCGGAGCGACCGGTCAGGAACGCGACTTTGGGAAGGGAGAAGCCGAACAGGCCCTTGCGTACCTTGCGCACTTCCTGGCGCTCCACGATCACCACCTCGTCAGATGCCGTTGCGGCGGTCAGCGCGTCCACGGCCTTGTCGTAACAGGCGACACGTGTCGCCGCGTCCGCAATCGTCCTGCACTGTTGCAATGCGACAACCGGTTTTGCCGTCGGGACCGTCGTATCCGCCGCATAGGCAGCGGTGCTCCAGCCAAGGACTCCTATCGCGATAAGGCGACCGATCATGAATTCCATCTCCACGTACACGCTGTTCGATGATGCCCGTGATATCCCGGTTGGCAAACCTGTGTCAGAAATATCACAGCGCGTCATCATCCTGCATTGTAACAGCGGCGAAATATTGCGTCGCGGCGGGCATGGCGCGTATCAGCCGTAAATCTGGCGGGGATAGTGTCCCGTCCGCATATGTCTTGGCAAGAGGCGTATGTGTTTCGACTGATAGGGTTTTCAGCGACGGCAATGACCGTCCGACATAGGGGAAAACGACCATATGGTTAAGTTGGCACTCCGCCGCAATTTGCTGGCGAGCACGATCATCGCAGGCGCGCTGATCTCGGTACCAGCCTTCGCTCAAACAACGCCGGCCGCGGCTTCGGACGCACCTGCGACCGATGACACGATCGTCGTCACCGGATCGCTCATCGCGAACCCGAACCTGACTTCGTCGTCGCCCGTCGCGGCCGTCGGCCAGGAAGAGCTTCAGCTCCGCCAGGTTCAGGTTGCAGAGCAGGTCCTGCGCGAAATCCCGGGCGTCGTTCCCGGCACCGGCCAGCAGGTCAACAACGGCCAGTCGTCGGCCGGTTCGAGCGTCAACCTTCGCGGCCTCGGCTCCAACCGTAACATCGTGCTGATCGACGGCATGCGCATCGCGCCCGCCAACGCTGTCGGCACCGTCGACCTCAACAACATCCCGGTCGCACTGCTCGATCGCCTCGACGTCCTGACCGGTGGTGCATCGACCACCTATGGTGCGGACGCGGTTTCGGGCGTCGTCAACTTCATCACGAAGCGCGACTTCGCCGGCATCAACCTGCAGCTCAGCGAAGAAATCACCGAAAAGGGTGACGGCAACAAGCTGCGTGCCGACCTCGTCGTCGGTGCGAACTTCGACGATGGCCGCGGTAACGCTGTCCTCGGCATCGGCTACCAGGAAGTGGACGCCGTCTATCAGGGCGACCGCCAGTTCTCGGCCTTCGGCATCGGCCTGGCCAACGGCCGCACCTCGGGTTCGTCGGGCACCTCGGTTCCGACCACGTTCGCGTTCGCTTCGGGCAACCTTCAGGTGAACCCGACCGGCACCGCGCTGGTTCCGTTCTACAACGGCTTCAACTTCAACCCGTACAACATCTTCCAGACGCCGTTCCGCCGTTACAACATGTTCGCCAAGGCGAATTATGAGATCTCGGATACGGTCGAAGTCTACACGCGTGCGCTGTTCTCGAAGAACACGATCCAGCAGATCATCGCGCCGTCGGGTATCTTCGGTAACGATCTGAGCATCAACCCGACCAACCCGTACCTCACCGGCACGATCAAGGACCAGATCTGCGCGCAGAATGGTTTCGCGACGGTTGCAACTTGCAACGCGGCACCGTCGCTGTCGCTGGGCGGCGTGTATCGCCGTTCGGTCGAACTCGGACCGCGCATCAGCACGTTCGTGACCAACATCTTCGACTATATGGCTGGTGTTAAGGTCAACATCACCGACACGCTGAAGCTCGATATCCGTGGTAACTACGGCGAGAGCGAAAACGTTTCGACGCAGTCGGGCTATGTCGCCAACTCGCGCGTGCAGCAGGCATTGTTCGCCACCAACACGACGACCTGCACGACCGCAACGAACGGATGCGTTCCGCTCAACGTCTTCGGACCGGCCGGCAGCATCACGCCGGCAATGGCCGGCTTCATTGGCGGTCTGACCAGCTCGGTCACCGACAAGACCAGCCTGGCGCAGGCACAGGCCGTCCTTACGGGCGACTTCGGCTTCACCATTCCGTCGGCAGCCGACCCGATCGGCTTCGCTCTGGGTACGGAATACCGCAAGTACACCAATGCCCGTATCCCCGATAACCTCGCGCAGGTTCCGGGCGAACTGGGTGGTGCCGGCGGCGCGATCCTTCCGTTCGCGGGCGGATACGACGTCTACGAAGCGTTCGGCGAATTGATCGCCCCGATCGTAAGCGACAAGCCCTTCTTCAACGAACTCTCGATCGAAGGCGGCGCTCGCTACTCGCGGTACGCCGTTCAGGTTGCGAGCAATCCGAAGTCGGA
>DDFE01000089.1:5013-8079 GCA_002336985.1 Sphingomonadales bacterium UBA1936 | reverse complement strand
CCCATCTTCATGCCCGATCCCTTGAGCGCGAAATCGGGGTTTACCCGTACGGCGAGCTTCGGGCGGATGCCCAGCCGGTCGGCGATGGCCAGCGCCCGCGTTGCCTCGCCCGCGGATTCGAGATTGAGCGTCACGCCCGCCGAAACCGCCGCTTCGACCTCCTCATCGCGCTTTCCCGGCCCCGCGAACGATACATGCATGCCGGGTGCCGCGGCCAATACCGTCGCGAGTTCCCCGCCCGACGCGATGTCGAGCCCATCGACCATCGTCGCAACCTTGGCGATCACCTGGGGATGCGGGTTGGCCTTCACGGCATAATGGACGCCGACATTGCCGGGCAATGCCGCGCGCAGGGTCGCGACCTTGTCGGCGACGATATCCAGGTCATAGACGAAACATGGCGTCATGCCGCCGCTTGCCGCCACCGCTCGGGTCATGCGGTCTGCGGTCCACCAGTGCGGAATGGTGCCGGACGGCTTGCCCATCACGCCACCTCCCGCGCGATCGCGGCGCGGTCGAGCTTGCCGTTGGCGTTGCGGGGCAGTTCGTCGCGCCATTCGATGATGCGCGGTTGCATATGCGAAGGCAGTTCACGCTTCAGGTGGGCGCTGAGCGCCGCATCGTCGCCCGTCCCGCGCACGATCAGGCGAATGGCCTGTCCCAGCGCCGCATCGGGGACACCATGCGCAACGGCCTCGGCGGCCTGTCCGCTGGCCAGCGCTGCTTCCTCGATCTCCATCGGGCTGATCCGGTGGCCGCTCGACTTGATCATCTCGTCCTCGCGCCCGACGAAGTAGAACAATCCGTTCGCATCGCGCGTGACCGTGTCACCCGACCAGACAGCCGTGCCGCCATAGACCGAAAACGCCGGTGCCGGCTTGAACCGCGCTGCGGTGCGTTCGGCGTCGTGCCAATATCCCTGTGCGACCAGTGGCCCGGCATGAACGAGTTCGCCGGGCGTATCAGCCGCCGCCTCGATCCCGTCCTTCGCGACAGCCATGATCTCGGCAAACGGGATCGCGCGCCCCATCGACGACGGATGCGCCGCAACCAGTTCGGGCGGCAAATAGGTAGAGCGAAATGCTTCGGTCAGGCCGTACATCGGGTAGATATCGGCATGGGGAAAGCGCGGACGCAAGCGTTCGATCATCGCGGGCGTCAGCGCGCCCCCCGTATTGGTGATGCGGCGGACACCGGCCGCGGGCAGTGCATCGGCCTCCAGCAGTTGCAGCCACAGCGGCGGGACGCAGCCGAGCGTCGTAATCCCGTTCGTCTCGACCGCGCGCCAGACGTCTTTCGCCATCAGGTAATCGAACGGATAGACCGCCGCGCCTGCCCTCCAGCTGTTGAGCAGCTGGTTCTGGCCATAATCGAACCCCAGCGGCATCACCGCGAGCGTCCGGTCGTCCGGCTCGATCTTCAGGTAATGCGCGACGCTGACCGCACCGAGCCACAGATTGGCGTGGCTAAGCATCACGCCCTTGGGGCGGCCCGTCGAACCCGAGGTATAAAGGATCGCTGCAAGCGAATGCGGATCGGCGGAGGATGGGGGTAGGCCGTCGCCTGCTGAACGCGCGGCGCGTGCGGCATCTTCGAGCCAGATTTCGCACCCATCGGGAACATCGCCCGGCTCCAGCGTCGCCGCCCGGCTCGCGCTGGTCAGCAGCAGAGAGGCGCCGCTGTCGGACAGGATATGCGCCACCTGCGCACGTTTCAGCACCGGGTTGATCGGCACGTGGATCAGCCCCGCGCGCGGCGCCGCGAGCGGCATCAGGCACGCCTCGACCGTTTTCGGCAGCCACGTCGCGACCCGGGCACCCGCATTCGGCACCAGCCGCTTCAGCGCCGCGGCCAGTGCACCGACCGCCGCTTCGAGGTCGCCGTAGGACAGGGTTTCCGCTTTGGTAACCAGGGCGGGCGCATGGACGACGCCGTCGAGCGCGACATGGTCGATCGGTCTGGGTACGGGGTCGAGCTGTACCAATTCGAGACGGTTCCTGTGTTGACGGCCGTGCGACCGACGTGTGGAGAATGCCCCCATGTGGGTAAAGGGTGAAATATTTCGTGACCTGCCGACCGCGCTCTCCGTGGCGCAGGAAGGTTTGTCGCGCGAAACGCAGGCTTCGCTGTTCGACCGCGCCGAATGGCTGGAGCGCATCTGGACCCATTGCCCGCCTGCCGAACGCGTCCTCGCCATCCGCGCGCGGACCGAAGGAAGCGATGCCTGGCTGTTCCTTGCCGAGACGGGCGGCGCGGCGGTGGGGCTCGCAAGCTGGTACACGCTCGCCTTCCGCCCGATCTTTACCGGTACGCCGTCGGATAGCGCTGCCCGGGCGCTGACGGTGGCTATCGGCCGCCGTTTGCGCCCGCATTTGTCGTCGATCACCCTGGAACACGTGCCCGAACATGAGGCCGACCTGCTGCGGCGGGGATTCGGTGGTGCGGGTTGGATCACCCATGTCGAGCCCCAGACCGCCAACTGGTCTATCGACGTGACCGACAAATCCTTCGAGGAATTCTGGGCGGAACGCCCGGGTCAGCTCCGCTCGACCGCCAAGCGCAAGGGCGCAAAGATACCGCTCGAAATCACGATCCACGACCGCTTCGACGAGGCGGCGTGGGAAGACTATGCCGACATCTACGCCGACAGCTGGAAGCCCGATGAAGGCTCCCTCGCGTTCGTACGCGCCATGGCAGAGGACGAAGGGGCCGCGGGTGCGCTCCGCATGGGTATCGCCACGCTCGAAGGGCGCGCCATCGCCGCGCAACTGTGGACAGTCGATCATGGCATCGCGATCATCCACAAGCTCGCCCACCGCGAGGACGTCGCCGAACTGTCGCCCGGCACCATCCTCTCAAAAGCGATGTTCGAACACGTCATCGACCGGGACAAGGTATCGCTGATCGACTTCGGCACCGGCGACGACCGCTACAAGGCNNGCCTGTTCGGCGGCCTGAAAGCGGGTTTGCGTACGCTTGTGGGGCGGGCGGCGAATCGCTAACGGCCTGCGGGAAATGGGGAACGCAGCGAAAAACGAGCGCGTGGAGCGCATTGTCCGGGGTGTG
>DDFE01000089.1:383-4989 GCA_002336985.1 Sphingomonadales bacterium UBA1936 | reverse complement strand
GGACTGTTGACCGAACTCGAGGATCGCCTGGGCATCGTGATCGACGATGACGACGTCGACGGGGAAATGCTCGCGACATTCGGCGCACTCACCGACTTCGCTGCCGCCAAAGCCGGGGCGTGATTTCGGACTACGCCTGGGCGCGGGGGCGCGAGGGCGTGGTGCGAATGGGACCGGACAACGGTCCCACGATCCTGATCCTGCCGCCGCTGTTCGAGGAAGCGAACCGGATGCGGCGCGTCCTCGTGGAAGTCATGCGCGGACTTGCCGCACAAGGCATCGCGAGCGCCCTGCCCGACCTGCCCGGCACGAACGATAGCCCGATCCCGACCGTCGATGCACGGCTTGAGGACTGGGGGGCGGCCGTTTCGGCGCTGGCAGATACCCTGCCCCGCCCACGGCTGACCATGGCGATCCGCGGCGGTGCGTTGCTCGATGGTTTTGCGGCGCCCGATGCCCGCTGGCGGCTGGCGCCCGAAAGCGGCAAGCGACTGCTTCGCGACATGCTGCGTGCGACGGCCTTGACCGGGACCATGAAGGCGAGCGAGCTCGAAGCCCGCGCCCGAACGGCGCCGGAGCAACTGGCAGGAAATCTGGTCCACCCGGAACTCTTCGTCGCTCTCGAGGCCGCCGAGCCGGATGCTGTTGCGGCCCGAACGGCCATCATTGGCGAAACAACTGCGCCTGCCGACATCGTCTTCGCCGGATCGCCCCCATGGCGCCGCGCGGAGCCCGAGGACGATGCCGCGCTGGTCGCGGCAATGACAGGCGACATCGCCGACTGGGTGAAGACATGCGTCGCTCGCTGACGTTTACGTGCGAGGGGGCGACGCTCGCCGCCACGCTCGACGCAGGCGACGGCGCGACAGGGCTGCTGATCGTGTCTGGCGGCAATGAAATCCGCAGCGGTGCTCACCGTGGCATGGCCGAACTGGCAAGCATTATCGCGGCCAAGGGACACCCCGTATTCCGTTTCGACCGCCGCGGCGTAGGCGACAGCGAAGGCAACAACGGCGGCTTCCGGTCGAGCGGCCCGGACATTCGCGCGGCCATAACCGCATTTCGGGCAGAGCAGCCCCAGCTGACCCGCATCGTCGCTTTCGGCAATTGCGACGCTGCGACCGCACTCGCCCTGCACGAAACACCCGTCGACGCGCGCATCCTCGCCAACGCCTGGGTGATCCCGTCATCGGGTGAAATGCCGCCCCCTGCGGCGATCAAGGACCGCTACGTCCGCCGCCTGCGCGATCCCGAGGCTTGGAAGGCGCTGATTTCGGGCAAGATCGACCTTGGTAAACTCGCCAAGGGGCTCGGGAGGCTCGCCGCAGCCAAGCCCGCAACACCCGACAGCCTGGCCGACAAGACCGTTCGCGCGCTCGAAGCATCGACCATTCCCACGACGATCGTGCTGGCGACGGGCGACGCGACGGCAATCGCCTTCGCCGACGTCTGGCGCAACGATCCTGCTATCCCCGTGGCGCGGATCGACACCGCATCGCACAGCTTCGCCGATGAAGTTGCCTACACACGACTGGTCGAAATCCTGTTGGAAGCCCTCGGCTGAATTACCAGCTCGACGCGCCGAATTCCGCCACGCCCAGGAACTTCTCGGCATCCAGCGCCGCCATGCAGCCCATGCCCGCTGCCGTCACCGCCTGGCGATAGATCTTGTCGGTGACATCGCCTGCCGCGAACACGCCGGGAACCGCGGTGCGGGTGGAGCCGGTCTCCACGAGCAAATAGCCCCCCGAATCCATCGGCAGCTTGTCGCGGAAAATCTCGGTCGCGGGAGAATGGCCGATGGCAACGAAACCGCCTTCTGCAGCGACATGGCTCGCTTCGCCCGTGACCGTGTCGATCAGGTCGACGCCGACCATTCCTTCCGGATCGCCACCGCCCACGAACTTGTCGATGCGCTTGTTCCACAGGACCGAAATCTTCGGATTGGCAAACAGCCGGTCCTGCAGAATCTTTTCCGCCCGGAAATGGTCACGGCGGTGGATGATCGTCACGTCGGGCGAATGGTTGGTCATGTACAGCGCTTCCTCGACCGCGGTGTTGCCGCCGCCGATGACCACGACCTTCTTGCCGCGATAAAAGAATCCGTCGCAGGTCGCGCAGGCGCTGACGCCCTTGCCCTGCAGCGCGACTTCGCTGTCGAGGCCCAGCCAGCGCGCCTGTGCCCCTGTCGCGATGACCAGCGTTTCACAGACGTATTTGGTGCCGCCGTCACCGGTCAGCGTAAACGGACGCTGAGACAGGTCGACATCGACGATCGTGTCCCAGACCATCTTGGCGCCAACATGTTCAGCCTGCTTCTGCATCTGTTCCATGAGCCAAGGCCCCTGGATGACGTCGGCGAAGCCCGGGTAGTTTTCGACATCGGTCGTGATCGTCAACTGCCCGCCCGGCTGGATGCCCTGCACGACCAGCGGGCTGAGTCCCGCGCGCGCGGCGTAGATGGCGGCGCTGAGGCCAGCAGGACCGGAGCCTAGGACAAGCATGCGGGTATTGACGACGGTCATGTGCGCTCCGGCGAATATGGTTGCCGAAAATATAGGATGCCGGCGCCCCTTCGCCATGCTCGGAGATTCCGGAACGATATCGTCCGGAATGGTAGCGGAGGAGGGACTTGAACCCCCGACACGCGGATTATGATTCCGCTGCTCTAACCAGCTGAGCTACTCCGCCCCGAAAGCGAGCGCGCGCTATACCAGCGCATTTTTGGGGGTCAACAGGGTGCGTCGATCGCTCTACCCCCGCCGAAGCCCCACGCCCCGATCCGCTCCCACGGCCCGCCGCGATACCACCATGCCGCGAGACCCGAGATGGCCAGCGGCCGCGCCATGAACTCCGCGGA
Source organism: Sphingomonadales bacterium UBA1936 (assembly GCA_002336985.1). Classification (GTDB taxonomy): domain Bacteria; phylum Pseudomonadota; class Alphaproteobacteria; order Sphingomonadales; family Sphingomonadaceae; genus Sphingomonas_O. The sequence goes on along the minus strand of DDFE01000089.1, from coordinate 2,129 downwards.
CAACCGCTTGTGAAGGTCGCGCGCCACGTGCGCCTCTACCTTGTTCTGCACGGTGATATGCGGCCGCCACCCTGCCCTGTCCTGCGGCGTCAGCACCAAGTCGAAACGGTGAGCCAGTTCAGCGCGGATGTCGGCCAGCGAAGGGCTGTCGACGCTGTACGCGACACCCCGCCCCAGAGAGATCACCGAAGCCAGGCGTGCAGCTGGAGCCGGCGCGCGGCATGCCTCCTTCAGCGCGTCGCGCAATTCGCCGACGACGCTCGGCGGCAGGTGGTGGAACAGTGTCAGGTGCGCGCGGAGGTGATTGCGCTCCGGCGGGAAGTGCGCGCGACGCAAAGCATCGGCCCAGGCGAAATCCGCCGGGCTGAGCAATGCGGTGACGATGATAGGAGCAGGCGTGGCGACGCCCGCGCCGCTCACTTCTTGAGGCTGAGACCGCCGAAACGCTTGTTGAAGCGCGCGACCTGACCACCGGCGTCGAGCATCTGACCCTTGCCGCCCGTCCACGCCGGATGTGCCAGCGGATCGATTTCCAGCGTCATCGTGTCGCCTTCCTTGCCCCAAGTGGAGCGCGTTTCGAACACGGTGCCGTCGGTCATCTGGACCTTGATCATGTGATAGTCGGGGTGGCCAGTCGATTTCATGTCAATGCTTTCCGTATATGCCGCTGGTTTCCGACCAGCCGCGAAGCGGGCGCCCTTAACGGCTGCTGCCGAAATCGGCAAGGGCTGTGACCGTCTGCCGTAAAACACGCTTCGTCGAATGCCGGGCAACCAAACCAAACTTGGGCCGTTGCTTGGCCGTTTCGGGATATAGGGCGAGGCGATGTTCGACAGCCGGATGGTGCGCATTCGAAAATGGCACACGCGACGCGTCCTGTTTCCACGGCGCGTGAATATCGAAGGCAAGGGCGAGCGCTGGGTGTTTTTCGACACCTTTAAGGCACGCTGGTCGCCCAGCCGCCAGACGTGGCTGTGGCGCGACTTGCCCAACTGATCGGTACAGTGGCCCCGGCTATATCGGGGGAACAGCTTGGACTACTGAGGAGCGTCCGCGATCATCGCCGTAAAGGACGCCTCGGCGGCAAGCTTGTCACCGATCATTGCACGACCGGTAAACTTGCAAACCGTCGCGCGCTTCTGGACGAATTCGACTTCGAGCCGCAGCAGCACGCCCGGCTCTACCGGAGCGCGGAACTTCGCGCCCTCGATCGCCATGAAATAGACGAGCTTGCCCGACCCGGCGAGGCCCAGCGACTCGACGGCGAGAATGCCCGCCGCCTGCGCCAGCGCCTCGACGATCAGGACACCCGGCATGATCGGACGCCCCGGGAAATGCCCGGCGAAGAACGGCTCGTTGATCGTTACCGCCTTGATCGCGGCGATGCGTTCGTCCTTGACCAGTTCCTCGACGCGGTCGACGAGCAGCATCGGGAAGCGATGCGGCAGGGCCGCCATCACTCCCCGGATGTCGATCTGCATCGTCGGACTTAGCGCGACGGAGTCGGCGTGGTGGGACGCGGTGCTGCGGGTGCGGCAGGCGCAGCCGGGGCCGTCGTCGAAACGCTCGGCAGCTGCTGGTTCAGCTGTGCAAGCACGTCGGTCGTCACGTCGAGCGCAGGCTCGTAGGCAAGGATCGACTGCGGATCGATCGCGACGTTGGCGCCGCGTGCCTTCATCGTCGCGACGATGATCGGGTTCAGCTTGGCGCTGATCTGCTGTCCGACGAACGCACGGTTGCGGTTGA
>DDFE01000089.1:0-230 GCA_002336985.1 Sphingomonadales bacterium UBA1936 | reverse complement strand
TGGCGACGGCGAGCGCGCCGAGGGCAGTTGCGGTGAGGATCTTGGTCATCAGAATTGGGTTCCTACGTTGAATGTCAAAGTCTTGGTTTGGTCGCCCTCTTCTTTCAGGAGGACGTGGGCAAGGTCGATACGGAAGGGTCCGAACGGCGAGTTCCAGTTCACGCCGACACCGATCGAAACGCGCGGTTTTGCGGAGTTTCCATAGAAGAACTCCTTGAAGCCGCCGCTGA
>DDFE01000081.1:568-14739 GCA_002336985.1 Sphingomonadales bacterium UBA1936 | reverse complement strand
GGCGATCAGTTCACCTATCGCACGGTCAACACCGAAGTCGTGGCGATCCTGGATCAGCGTGTCACCAGCACGCCACTGACCACGCTGTTGAGCGAGCGGATCTGGTCGAAGCTGGGCGCCGAACATGATGCCGATTTTGTCGTCGATTCGAATGGCGCGGCCATCGCAGGCGGCGGACTCAACATGACCCTGCGCGACGCGGCGCGGTTCGGGGAAATGCTGCGCCTGAACGGGCGGTTCAACGGGCAGCAGATCGTTCCCGCCGTCGCACTCGCATCAATCCGCAAGGGCGGCAGCCAGGTGGACTTCGCCAAAGCCGGATACGCGACGCTTCCGAACTGGAGCTATCGCAGTCAATGGTGGGTCAGTCACAACCGCGACGGTGCCTTCACCGCGCGTGGCATCCATGGCCAGGTGATCTACATCGATCCGAAGGCCGAGATGGTGATTGCCCGCTTCGCCTCGAATCCGAAGGCTTCGAACGTTAATTTCGATCCGATTTCATTGCCGGCTTACCAGGCGATCGCCGATCGGCTCATGCAACCTGTAAAGCGAAGATAGGAGCAGGGAGCGCCGAGGTGTTGCCTCGGCGCCCCGCTTGCTCGCCTATCTTCCGAATGCGCGCAGCGCCTTGGCTTGCGCGGAGTCCAGATATTCGTCGAGACGGACGATGACACCGTTTTCGATCCGCACGACGACACACGCGAACATCTTCCACTTTGTGCCGTCCGGCAGCGTCGCTTCGAGGATGTGCTGCTGGACAAATCCGTCCTTGACCGCCGCGCGATAAAGAACGCGATAGAAGCGGTCCGGCAGCGTTTTGATAAACCACGCCAGCACGGCCATGTTCTGATCGACGGTCTGTTCGATGTCGTCGGTGTTGTGCCACAATTTTGCGTCAGGCGCGTAGCAGGCGCGGACGGCTTCGACGTCACCGGTCTGGATCGCGCCGACAAAGCGCTCGGCAAACTCGAGAATCTGATTTTCGTCCAACGCCAGGCTCCTTGGGATATCGAAGGGGGGGAATTATGCGCGGTTCAGGGCCTTCGCCATCGATGCGGCCAGGCCGGCAGGATCACGAGCCAGGAAGGCGCGAACCGAAATCGCGTGGGCATCGGTGTCGTGCTCATCGATCCGGTGGCGCGCGGCGATCAATCCGGCGCGCGCGATGTCCCGCGGCGTCGATTTTACCTGCCCCGTTACATGGGCGGCCATCCGGGTATCGACCGAACCGACAATCAGCGCTGCGACATGCGTGCCCTGCGGCGCCAGTTCGGCGCGCAAACATGTCGATGCTGCCCGTGCCGCGAACTTCGATGGGCTGTACCCGCCCATGTTCGGGACCGCCACGATTCCGCCCGCGGACAGGACATTGACGACCCCGCCGCCGCCGTTGCGCTTCAGGATCGGGGCGAAGGCACGGATCATGGACACCACACCGATGTAGTTAGTCTCGATTTCCAACCGCATCGCGGCAAGGTCAGGCGCGGTCATCAGGGTCATCATGCCGAACGATCCGGCATTGTTGACGACCAGGTCGACATCTCCGCACGCTTGGGCGGCGGCCGCCACCTGCTGTTCGTTGGTTACGTCGAGCTGGATGCCGACAAGCCGGGCGGGATCGCGCGCCGCTGCCTGCTGGGCATCTGCGAGCGACCGGGCCGCAATGTAGACGCGCTTGGCGCCCTGCTCGAGCAACTCTTCCACAAAACCTTCACCGATTCCGCGGTTCCCGCCGGTTACGATGGCTGTGCAGTTTTCAATATCCATGTGCAGACCTGTCGGTGATTGGTTGAGTGCGTCAGGATGCGACTATTTGGCGCCCATTTCGGTCATGAGTTGGGCCCGGTCGTAATATTCCCGCCACTCCTTCACCTTGTCGCCTTCGACCATCAGAACCCCGACGACCGGCACTTTGCCCGCGTGGCCCTTGTAGACGAACTCGTCGATGCGCTCGACGAACACGGCGTCGCCGATGCGACCGATATGGCGAACATGCAGGGTGATCGATTGAATGCCGGCACCAAGCGCAGTCAGCCGCTCCGAAACAGCTTTGCGCCCGACCACCGGTTCGCTCATCATCGAATGGAGAACGCCATCTTCGGTGAACAATGCACCGACGCGTACCCAGTCGCGCTTGTTCCAGGCGTCGATCATGTTTTCGACGACCGCGATCTTGCTGTCGGGCTGTTTCGGCGCATCCTTGGCATGGGCGGCAGTAGCACCGAGAAAAGCGAGAAATGCCGTCAGGATCCAGCTACGCATGATGTTCAGCCTCAGTGAGAGTTCGGGTTCAGGCACTCGACGGGTGCGTTACTGTGCAGCGGGTCGTGCTGTCAGCTCGTTAACCTGTGCCGAGGCGGCTTCGCCGCGCTTCTGGGCGTCGATGACGCCCCGATCCACATAGTCGCGCCATCCGCTGATCAGGTCGCCGCGAAATTCGATCACGCCCGCATAGGGGGCCTTGATCGTGTGGCCATCGGTCGAATCATATTCGTCGACGCCTTCGACGAACAGGCGGTCGGCGGTTTCGGCGTGTTCGAATATCCGCCACCGCACTGCACCGATGCCTGCACCGAACTTGTCGATAAACGCCCTGCATTCAGCCTTTCCGCGTGCCGGCGGCGCGATCGCGGCTGCGAAATGCCAGACGATGTCGTCGGTCATGCTGTTGATGATGAAGTCTTTATCCTTGCGCTTCCAGGCGTCGATGACGGCACTGAATTGCTTGAATCGCTTGTTCATGACGGTCGCTTTCGAATTGGCCGGAAAGGGAAGGGCGGAAGCGGCGATGGCGGTGCCGAGGAACAGCCGACGGTCAATCATTCGCTCTCTCCTGTCGCCGTCGGCGATTTCCGTTTTCAGGTATCGCAGCCGTGCCGGAAACGTGATGCGCCCGGCACGGCGTGCGGTCTTTTAGAACTTCGCGGTGACCTCCAGGCCATAGGTCCGCGGCGGTGCGTAGGACGACATTTCTTCCTGGAAGAAGACGATGATGTTGGTTCGGTAGAGTTCGTCGGTCAGGTTCTTCGCGAATGCCGAGACGCTCCAGTTTCTGTTGGGCAGCTGGAACGTGATGCGGCCATCGAGCGTACCGTAGGGATTTTCCCAGGCGGTATTCTCCGGTGCCCAAGGCATCTTGCCCTGATAGCGATAGGCCAGGCGGGCCGTGAACGCGTCCTCCCAGTCACCAGTGCCCATCGACACTTCCGCGCCGACAGCGAACTGGTACTGCGGCGTGCGCTGCAGCTTGTTGCCCGAGTTGTTCACACCGGCAAAAACGAAATCGTCATAGGTCGCATCGAGATAGGTGCCGCTGACCCAGGCATGGAATTTCCTGGACGGCGCGATCTGCAGATCGCTCTCGATACCCTTGATGGAGGCGCTCGCCGCGTTGCTGATGACGTTGCACAGGCACGAGGCCAGCGTCTGTTGAACCTGCAGGTTCTTGTACTTCATCAGGAACACGGCCGAGTTCCAGCGGACACGCCGATCGAACAGTTCGGCCTTGTACCCGATTTCGTAGTTCGTCACCGATTCCGGATCGTAGGCGATCGTTGCGGCTACCCCGCTCGACGCATTGTTCAGGAAGCCGCCGCCCTTGAACCCCTGCGAATAGGTCGCATAGGCCATCATCAGATCGTTCGGCTTCCAGCTCAACGTGACCTGTGGCGTCGTGTCGCTCCACGATTTGCCATAGGGCGTGTTGAAGTTGGTCGTGAGCGGCGTGAGCGGTGTCGGATCGGCCGGGTTGTACCGGTCGCCGGTGGCAACGATGATGCCCTGCTGATTACCCGACTTGCTGTCGTGGGTGTAACGAATACCAGCTTCGATTTTCAGCGTGTCGGTCAGCTTGTATCCGATCTGGGCGAAGGCCGCGTAATCCTCGTTCTGGCCGCTGTCGATCCATTGCGATTCGCCGCTGAGCGTCGGCAACACGAGCGATTCACCCCAGAAGCGGTTGCGCTGTGTGACGTTGCTTTTCAGGTAGAACGCGCCGACGATCCAGCTCAGGCGACGATCGTCGTCGGTGGATTGTAACCGAAGCTCCTGGGTGAAGTAGTTGCCGGTCTCACGGAAATTCACCGGTTCGGCGAACAGCACACTCGCACCCGCGCTCGCCAATTGGGCCGGCGTGAAGTTGAAGCCGTTGTTCGGTCCAAGGCCGGTTTGGTCGTAGAGCGTATAGGACGTGTTGTTGCGGTACCCCGTGATGCTCGACACGGTGATTGCATTGCCCAGATCCTGCGACAGTTTCAGGATCAGGCTGTAGTTGTCACGTGTCGCGCTTTGCGGCGACGGCGCCGAATCTCCCGCGAACTGCGGCCAGACCGGATAGCTTTCGCGTGGCCCAAGTGTCCGGCCCAATGCTGCGCTGATCAAAGCGCGCGTGCCCGACCATGGCGTCAGGCCTGCCGGAAGCGTCGGACTTTTTACACCTACGCGGTTAACGCCATCGTCGCTGGTCTGCGAATAGTCCGCGATGAACAGTCCCTTGAACCCGCTTCCTGCAGGTTCATAGGCCAGCTGGAACCGGCCTTGGGTCGAATCGAGGTTTTCGAGATCGACTTTGTGCAACAGGTCGTACGCATAACCCGAGTGCTTGATGGCCTGGAACGAGATGCGGCCCGACAGGCCATCGGTAATTCCACCGTTCACGAAACCGTTGACCTGACGAAGGTCGTAATTGCCGATCGTGAGCGTCACCATGCCCGACGGATCCTGGGTCGGCTTGTTGCTGATGACGTTCACCGCACCGCCGGCAACGTTCTTGCCGAGCAGCACGCCCTGCGGCCCACGAACGACTTCGATACGGGCGACGTCGTAGAAGGCCGTGTTGAGGACGCCCGATCGCCCGGCATAAACGTCATCGACGAAGGTCGAGACCGACTGGTCCGCGGTTGGCCCGGTCAAGCGCGTATTTACGACGCCGCGAATGTTGATTTCGTTCGCCTGCGGCGAGTTCGACGTAAAGGAAATGCCCGTCATGGTCTGGGCGAGATCGTTGATCGACGTCACGCGATCCTTTGCAATCGTCGCGCCCGAAACGGCCGAGATCGCGAGCGGCGCATCCTGCACGTTCTCGGTGCGCTTCTGGGCCGTGACGATGATGGTTTCGAGGGTAGAAGTGCTGGCATCTGCGACCTGGGTCTGAGCCATCGCAGGGTGCGATACACCGAGAACGGCAAGCGTCAGTACGGATGACGCGCGTAAAGGCACCTTCTTCATATTTCCTCCCCGTGTGACGTGATCCGGTCGGTTGCCGCCGAATCACTTTTATAATCAAACTTGCACCCATTNNGCGTAATTCTCCACGTTGCCTCATACTAGACAATATGATTATGCAACTGACGCGCGGGAGGGGCGCCGCATCGACGATGCCGGCAAATTATCCGCGATATGAAGTGTTTGCTCCAACGAAAGCACCGGACATGGCGATTCCCAAAATGCTGCAGGGATTTTCGAAGACGCTCAACTTCTATGGAAGGTTCGCACCATCGTTCACGAGGGTCGGCTATGTCGCCCGACTGCTCCCGCTGCGGCCGGTGTCCGCCGACTTTTCAGGCCAGTCCTGGCTGGTGACCGGGGCGACCGGCGGCATCGGCAGGGCGACGGCGTATATGGCTGCGGCAAAGGGCGCGCGGGTGTACGCCGTCGGCCGTAATGCCCGCGCCCTCGCATCGCTGGTCGCCGAAAGCGCCGGCCTGAAAGGCGAGATCGTCCCGGTCATGAGCGACCTGTCCTCGATCGTGTCGATCGACGAACTCTCACGCAATACTCAGATTTCAGGACCGGTCGACGTGCTGGTCAACAACGTCGGCATCCTGAATCGTGCTTATTCTTCCACATCGGAAGGGTTTGAAACCGCTTACGCAACCAGCCTGCTTGGGCATTATCATCTGACAGAGGCTTTGGCGGCGGCAGATCGCCTGGCCGACAACGGGGTGATCATCAATGTCGCGTCGGGCGGCATGTTCAACGTTCCATTCAACCTTCCGATGATCCACCAGGGCGAAAACGGCTTCAACGGCTTCGCCGCCTATGCGTCGCACAAGCGCGCGCAGGTCGCGCTCGCTGATCACTGGCGCGTGAAGTTCGGTCGATGCGGGATTCACGCCTATGCCATTCACCCCGGTTGGGCCGATACGGTGGGCGTTCAGACATCCTTGCCGACGTTTCGAAAGATTTTGAAACCCGTGCTGCGCAACGCCAGCCAGGGTGCTGACACGATCATCTGGCTGGCGGCAACGCTACCCGGCACGAACGACGACCGCGTCTGGTTCGATCGAAAGCAGCGCACCACTCACCCGTTTCCCCACACCCGGCAAGCGATGACCACCACGGCCGACCTGGTCGCTCTGCTCGATCGCGACCGCAAAAAAGCGCTCGCGCGCGAGCCGGTTTCCGCCGGCTGACCAAGTTCACGGCGGGCTGAAAGCTGCGCGGCATTCTTGCAAAGCCAGTGTTACTTGTATAATCAAACCAACGAAGACGATGCGCCGTGAATGCGTGTCCGCGGGAGAGCGATATGGTCTATGTTCTGGGCGGGTGGCAGAGCGACTACGCGAAGAACTGGGATCGCCACGGCATGGAATTGGCCGACGCGTTTTCAGAGGTCGTCCAGAACGGCCTTGAATCGGCACAACTCGATCCGGCCGACATCGAGGTGGGGCATGTCGGCAATTTCGTCTCCGACCTTTTCGCAGGGCAGGGGATGCTCGGCGGCTTTTTCGGGCTGATCGACCCGGCTTTCAACGGCCTTCCAACGTCGCGACATGAGGCGGCCTGCGCGTCGGGCAGCGTTGCGCTCCTTGCCGCTACGGCCGAGATCGAGGCTGGCCGCTATGGTCTTGCCTGCGTCGTCGGGATCGAAATGATGCGCAACGTTTCGGGTGCTATTGCTGCGCAGCATCTGGGGGCGGCGGCATGGGCCGGTCACGAATATCTGGACGCCACTTATGCATGGCCGCGTGCGTTTTCCGACCTTTCCGAAGAATATGACCGTCGATACGGCCTGTCTTATGCGCACTTGATGGAAATCTCGCGAAACAACTTCGCGAACGGGAAGCGCAATCAAAACGCGCAGACGCGGAACTACCAGTTCGCACCCGAAGCCTTCACGCCGTCGGACGAACATAATCCCGTTATCGAGGGCCGGACGCGCAAGATGGATTGCGGGCAGGTCAGCGATGGATCTGCGGTGGTGTTTCTGGCCTCGGCCGATCGTGCCGCCGAATATGCACGCAAGCGAGGTATCCCGCTTGATGCGATACCCCGCATCACGGGATGGGGGCATCGTTCGGCGCCCATTTCGTATGCGGCGAAAATACGCGCGAGCGAAAGCGAACGCTACGTGTTCCCACAGGTTCAGCGTGCCGCGTCCGAGGCGCGTGCCCGGGCCGGGTTGAGCGACGTGACGCAGATCGACGCCTTCGAAGTGCACGACTGCTTTGCGATGACCGAATATATGGCAATCGATCACCTTGGGATCACATCGCCCGGCGAAGCATGGAAGGCGGTGGAAAGCGGTTCCATCGCCATCGGGGGCGCCAATCCGATCAATCCGTCGGGCGGCCTGATTGGCATGGGGCATCCCGTCGGCGCAACGGGCGTCCGCATGGTGCTCGACGGCTACAAGCAGGTGACGGGAACCGCGGGCGATTATCAGGTCGAAGGCGCTCAACGCCTGCAGACGCTGAATATCGGCGGTTCGACCACGACCACAGTGAGCTTCATCGTGGAAAAAATGGCGGCGTGAACAGGAGTTCGCCGGCCATGCCGTCACATCGCCCCATTCCCAGTCTCTTTTGGATCGTTGCGACATGATCTCGCCCGCCGCACCGTTCAGGGACGTGAACTTCATGCCGGTCGACCTGGATGTGGAAGAGCGTTCCGACGGCGTTATCACGTTGCGTACCAACGTCGCCTTTCCGGATTACGACGCCAATCTACCCCGCTTCCTTGCGGGCCAGGCGGCGCGCTCGGGCGGGAAAACGGCGCTCGCGATCCGAAATGCCGCAGGCGAGTGGGAGCGCACCAGCTACGCGCAACTCAAGCACGACATGGACGCGGTCACGCAGTGGTTGCTGGACAATGTTCCCAAAGGTGCGTCGATCCTGCTGATCGGGCCGAATACGCCCGCCTACGCGACGCTCACCTTCGCTGCCTATGCGGCCGGCGTGATTGTCTGTCCGGTCGGCATGGCCAGCCTTCAGTCGGCAGCAGGTGAAGCGCGCCTGCGCCACGTCATCGCCAAGGCAAAACCCCACGCGATCTTCGCCGATGGCACGGCTGCCATCCAGACCCTGATCGCTGAGGTCGCCGATCCGTCGGTCCTTATCGTTGCACCACACACGTCCAGCTATCCCGGCAATGCGATCGCCTGGGACGCGGTGGTTGGTACCACAGCCACATCGGACGTCGCGGCCGCCATCGATGGTCTCGATACATCGCTGCCGGCGTCGTACATGATGACGTCCGGATCGACCGGGCTGCCAAAGCTCGTCGCGACGTCGCTGAACAATATCGCATCCGTCACGGTCCAGAGCTCGATTATCTTCGGCCCGGAGGTCTACCAGGGCGACATCGTCGACTGGTTGCCGTGGCATCATGCCGCGGGTGCGGGTGTGCTCCGCACGACCCTGTATAACGGGGGCAGCCTGTATCTCGATGCTGGAAAACCTCTGCCCACGCTGTTCGACGAGACGATCAGGAACTTGCGCGAAATCCCCGTGCCCTATTTCGCGAACGTCCCGCAGGGTTTCGCCATGCTGGTCGACGCGATGGAGCAGGATGCCCAGTTGCGGCAGAATTTCTTCCGGGACATGCGGCTGATGCTCTACGGCGGCGCCGGTCTGCCTCAGCCGGTCTACGACCGTCTTCAGGCAATGGCGGTGGCCGAAACCGGGCATCGCGTCCATATGTCGAGCGGCTATGGCATGACCGAGACGGTCACGGGTTGCATCGCGATCCACTTTCCGACCGACCGGGTCGGCATCGGCCTGCCCCCGCCCGGCATCGAGATAAAGCTGGTGCCCAATGGCGGCCGCTACGAAGTACGCCTGCGCGGTCCGAACGTCATGATCGGGTATGTCGACGAACCCGAACAGACCGCCAGCGCCTTCGACGAAGAGGGTTATTACCGCACCGGCGATCTCGCCAACTTCCACAACCGCGCCGACCCCGGTGAAGGACTGTTCTTTGCAGGCAGGCTGGCCGAGGAATTCAAGCTGCTGACCGGAAGCTGGGTTTATGGCGGGCAAGTGCGCGACGCCGTGCTTGAACAACTGGACGGCGATGTCACCGACGTCGTGCTGTGCGGCGAGAACCGTGAATATCTGTCGATCATGGCGTGGCCGAAGTCGCCCGACGACGGGACGCTGCTGGCGCGGATCACTCGGAAACTCTCACGTTACAACGAACATCACTCCGGTTCGTCGGCCGCCATCCGGCGTGTCGTGCTGCTCACGTCGCCGCCTAATCCGGTGGGGGGTGAGGTTTCGGACAAGGGGACGATCAATCGCCGCGCCGTGCTCGGCAACAGATCCGATGTTCTCGAGCAACTTTATGCCGATGAACCGGGCATCGCCATCGGTATCGTTCAGGGGGACTAGACCAGTATGGAAATCGCCACTCTATTTCTGGCCAATGCCGCCATTTTGATCACGGCGTTCGTGCTGCTGTGGCTTGTCTGCCTCGGCTTGCGCGACGTGACGCCGATCGACAGTTCGTGGGCCCTGGGCATGGTCGTGATGGCGGCCAGCACCTTCGTGCTGACGAACGGAAATGCCGAACGAAAGCTTTTGCTGCTCACGCTGTGCGCCGTTTGGGGCATTCGGCTCGGCTGGTACATGCTCTGGCGCTGGCATCATCACGGGTCGGACCGGCGCTATGTGGCCTTGCTCGACAAGGCCAAGCGCAATCGCGGCTGGGGGTTCGGCAAGGCGTCGCTCCTGCTCGTTTTCGCAACGCAGGCGCCTCTGCTGTTCCTCGTGTGCCTTCCGGTCCAGCTCGGACAGGTCGACACGGGCCCTCCGCTGGGTTTGCTCGGCTATGCCGGCGCGGCCCTCGCCGCATTCGGGATCGTTTTCGAATCCCTGGCGGATTACCAGCTCGTTCGCTTCAAGGCGGACGAAGCGAACGACGGCAAGGTCATGGACCGGGGCCTTTGGCGCTATACGCGCCACCCCAACCATTTCGGCGACGCTGTTTCGTGGTGGGGTATTTATCTCGTCGCCGCGGAAACCGCGAGCGGCCGCTGGGCGATCGTCGGGCCGGTACTCTTGACCTGGACGCTGATGAAATGGTCGGGCGCGCCGACGGTCGAGGGCAGCATGCGTCGGCGCAAGCCCGATTACGAAGACTATATTCGCAGGACCGCAGCGTTTTTTCCGTGGCCACCGCGCAAGGTGTGATTGTCACCGCGAACAGGGTTTCCTGTACAATCCGATAGGATGCGAATGACCTATAAAGTAATTCAATGGGCTACAGGGGCTATGGGCAAGACATGCCTTCAGGCCGTGATCGATCATCCGGCAATGGAACTCGTCGGGCTGTACGTCTATGGTGCTGACAAGGTCGGCAAGGACGCGGGGACCATCGCGCGGCGGGATCCGGTCGGGGTTCTGGCAACATCCCACATCGACGAAGTCCTCGCACTCGATGCCGATGTTGTCATTCATTGCGCACGCATTTTGCCACCGTTCGGATCGCACGACGCAGAGATCATCCGGCTCCTCGAAAGCGGCAAGAACGTCGTCAGTATCAACGGATATAGCGATCCTGGCCGGTGGAATGGCGCACGGCGGATAGCGCTGGAGGCAGCATGCCTAAAGGGAAAGTCGACACTGATGGGCGCCGGGCTCAATCCGGGGCACGCTGGCGAACAGCTGGCAGTCATCGCGACGGGTGCCTGCTCGCAGGTCGACCGGGTCGATATCGCCGAATATGTCGATTGTCGGGCCGTGAAGCATCATGATTATGTCTTCGGCAGCCTGGGCTTCGGATCCGATCCGGCGACGACCGATCCCAATGATACGACCTGGGGTCCGGCCTCGCTGATGAACGGTATGTACAGCGAGGTTCTTTCGGCGATGGCGGCGCGCCTCAACGTCGAACTGCAGCGGGTGGAGACCGAACACAGTGTGTTCGCTGCTGCCGAGGATCTCGAAATCGCCGCCGGGACCATCTCCAAGGGGCGCGTAAGTCACGTCAACTGGCGATGGGCCGGCTATGTCGGCGACGTTCGGCGGCTGACGCTGTCGATCCACTGGTTCATGGAAACGACGCACCTGGCCGATCCGGCGCCCCCGCTTTGGGAAATCGACATCGTCGGTCAGCCTTGCATGCGCCTGAAGGTCGAGGTGGAAAAGAATCCGCAGGACACCAGCCGGGTTACCGCCGAACAGCTGGGGCTTGCCGGTGCCGTGATCAACGCGATTCCGGTGGTGTGCGATGCGCCGGCCGGGCTTTGCATGCGGCCGGTCGCCACGCCCTATCGGGCAGACCTCGGCGGCTGGTAACGGCTAGCCGGAAAGTTCTGCGTAAAAGGCCGCGAATGCGTGTTCGGCACTCGCATATCCGCGCTCGCGATCTTCGCGACCGATATCGATTGCGCGTTCGGCGATCCAGTGAGGCGCATTTCCATGGGGGCCGGCAATCGCGCTTTCTACGGGCACAACCCGTTTGATGTATTGCCCGGCCGCCACCCACATGCTGCCGGTTTCCGTGCATTCGCGGCCCGACAGCCACAGTGCGGCGGCCGCGATGTCGTCCGGATTCAGTTTCGCGTCAGGAGCAGCGTTCGTCCGTGTGGTCATCGTCGTCGCGGCATAGGGCATCAGGATGTTGACGAGGATGCCGTTGCGCTGCTGCTCCTGCGCGAGCGACAGGGCGAACGCATTCAATGCCCCTTTGGATGCTGCATAAGCAGCACGGCCGCGGACGCCATATACGCCTGCTGTCGACGATACGATCAGGATGCGCGGACTGTCGGACTGCATCAAATGGGGCAGGGCGGCACGCACGATCGCGGTGTTGGCGAAGAAATTGATGGCCATCACCCGATCCAGATCACCATCCCCCGATGCGCCGACCTTTTCTGCCGGCCCCTCGATGGCTGCGTTGAGGATCAGTGCGTCGAGCCTGCCGAATTGCGCTATTGCAGCGTCGACCATTGCGGTTGCGGCGCCGGGGGCCTCGACCGCGTGATGGTCCGCTTCCGCGATCGAACCGGCAGCGGCCAGGTCGGCGACCAGTTCATCGACAGGTGAAGGGCCGACGCCGTTAAATCGGTTGTTGATCAGCACGCCTGCGCCACGCGCAGCCCATGCCGATGCGAAAGATCTGCCCAACCCCTTCGACGCACCTGTTACAAGGACGGATCGGTTTATCTGACGAGTGTAAGTTGGGTGGGTTGCCATCGCATCACTTTGCTACTGGCAGTATGATCATGCAAGCGACAGAGGGCGCTTTATGTCGTCGAAGTCGGTTCGAATTTTACCCCGTCGACATGCAGCGCGAACGTAACCTGTTTTGCCACGATCGGGGTATTGCACTCCGAGCAGACGACTTCCGGTTTCAGCGGCTTTCCACACGCCGTATGGGTGAGAAGAACCGGTGGCCCTTCGGGCGAACCATAGTATTTGTCGCCCCATTCCATGAGCATGAGCAACGCAGGGAAATATGCGGCGCCCTTTCGGGTACAGCGATATTCGAAACGCAAGGGTGTCGACGCATATGGAACTTGTTTGACGACCCCGATTTCCTCCAGCCACGCCAACCGTTCAGCCAGGATATTCGTCGCAATCGCCGTATCCTGGCGAATTTCCTCAAACCGGTGGATACCCGTGAATATCGATCGCATGATCAGGCTTGCCCACCTGTCGCCCATGAGCTTTGCAGCCTGTTCGAAAACCTTCGAACCCTCTTCGGTGCTCGCGCGCTGCTGCCGTCGGCGGCTGTAGATGGGCGCCATCCAACCGACGCCCGGGCCTTCTTTCCAGTCAATTTGACCGATGTCGAAGGGAGTGTGACAGTTCTGGCATGATGGTACAGGCAGAAACTTCTTGCCGCAAACATCGTGCGTGAGTTCGACCGAAATCTTGCCCGATTTTTCGCTCCATTCCATTTCCCATCGAAGTAGAATGAGCGAAATTGGATAGAGGTCACGGCCCTTTTTTGTGAGCGTGTATTTGTACCGGGGCGGCCTGGCATTATAGAGTGTCTTTTCGATCAGACCATTGGCGACAAGTTTCTTAAGGCGGTCGCTCAGAAGTGCGCGCAACAGGCCGGTAGCGCTAAGAAAGTCATCAAATCTGCGAGCGCCAAGCAGACCCGCCTCAAGAATAAGCAAGGTCGAGGTGTCGCCAACCACCTCCAAAGCCCGCCAGATCGAGCAGGTTTTGATAAGAGTCTTGCCGTGCATGGCGGCGATCTAACGCGGCAGGCGCCCAGGGTCTAGGCAATGCGTTAACGTTTCCAGCGTCGAAAATCGGCTCGCCAATGTGACTTGCATAGTCAAACTCAATTGCGTAGGCGGACGGGTAATTTGCTGCACATGGAGAATCCTGCGTGGACGTGCATTTTCTCGAGCCGGTCGAGACGTCGCTCAAGCCGACAAACCATCCCTATCTGACCGGCCCCTGGACGCCGACATTTACGGAGGCGACGGCGATCGACCTGCAGGTGATCGAAGGGCGAATTCCCGACGACATCGACGGAATCTATGTTCGCAATACCGAGAACCAGGTTCATCAGCCGCTTGGCAATTACCATCCGTTCGATGGGGATGGTATGGTGCACGTTATCAACTTCAGAAACGGCAAAGCAGACTATCGAAACCGGTTTGTACGCACACGCGGTTTCGTGGCTGAACAGGAGGCCGGTCAGTCGCTGTGGGGCGGTTTGATGGATCCCCCGGGAACGTCG
Source organism: Sphingomonadales bacterium UBA1936 (assembly GCA_002336985.1). Taxonomy (GTDB): domain Bacteria; phylum Pseudomonadota; class Alphaproteobacteria; order Sphingomonadales; family Sphingomonadaceae; genus Sphingomonas_O. The sequence continues at coordinate 810 of DDFE01000081.1, read as the reverse complement.
TTACGTCCCGGTTTCGGCGCCCATGGGGCTCTGAAGGATTCATCGAGTACCGACGTCGTCGTTCATGCAGGCAAGATCGTGTCGACCTTCTATCAATGCGGAGAAGCATATCTGCTCGATCCCGAAACGGTCGAGCAGGAAGGCGTTGCCGGATGGGGTCCGCTCGACGGCGTTTCCGCACATCCCAAGGTCGATGAATCGACCGGCGAGATGTTGTTCTTCAACTACGGCGTCCATGCGCC
>DDFE01000081.1:0-551 GCA_002336985.1 Sphingomonadales bacterium UBA1936 | reverse complement strand
TCCATTCTCAATGACTTTCCGCTGTTCTGGGACGCCGAACTGCTCAAGCGGAATATTCACGCTTCGCGCTTCCATCGCGATCTGAAGTCGCGTTTCGCGGTCATTCCGCGTTATGGAAAGACCGAGGATATCCGCTGGTTCGAAGCCGATCCTACCTACGTCCTGCACTGGCAGAACGCTTACGAAGAAGGGGACGAGATCGTACTGGACGGTTATTTTCAGGAAAACCCGATGCCCCGGCCATTAGAGGATGCGCCCGATGGGATGGGCGCGATGATGGCCTTCCTCGATGAGCACAGCTTCCGGCCAAAGCTGCATCGCTGGCGTTTCAACCTCAAAACGGGTGAGACGACCGAACATCATCTCGACGACAGGATTCTCGAGTTCGGCATGTTCAATCAGCGCTATGCCGGGATCCCATATCGCTATGCATATAGTACGACGACCAAGCCTGGCTGGTTCCTGTTCAACGGGTTCGTCAAGCACGATCTTGAAACCGGCGAGTCCTGGGAGGTAGACCTGCCCGACGGTGTTTTCGCCAGCGAAGCGCC
>DDFE01000120.1 GCA_002336985.1 Sphingomonadales bacterium UBA1936 | reverse complement strand
AACGCGCACAACCGCTGGATATTCTTTACAGATGTATTATATACCGCTCGTTATGGAAACAATGCTTGCACCTGCCACCAAAGGCCGCCCGCGGGAATTTTGCACCGAAATGGCGCTTGCCGCCGCCTTGCGCGTGTTCTGGAGCAAGGGGTTCGAATCGGCGTCGATGACCGATCTGACCGAAGCGATGGGGATCAGCAAGCCCAGCCTTTATGCCGCGTTCGGCAACAAGGAAGAGCTGTTTCACAAGGCGCTCGATCTCTACGAATCCGAAAAGCTGGCCTACACCCGCGTCGCGCTCGAACAGCCGACGGCGCGCAAGGTCGCCGAGTATATCATGCGTGGCGCACTCGAATCGCAAACGGGCAGCAAGGAAGTGAAGGGCTGCATGGGCGTGATCCATTCGGTCGCGTGCAGTCCGGAAGCCGAGTCGATCAAGGCCGACGTCGTGGCGCGGCGCGAGTCGTCGCAAGCTGCCCTTGTCGAACGCTTCGAACGCGCGAAACGGGAAGGGGACCTGCCGGCGCACGTCGATCCAAAGACGCTGACGACTTACCTCTACGCCTTGCTGCAGGGTATGGCGGTACAGGCGGGCTCGGGCGCATCCTGCCAGGATCTCGAGAATCTCGTCGATATGAGCCTGGCGCTCTGGCCGAGCGAGTAAAGTTCGGGTTCGTTACGCTCAATTTATTTTATAACGTACGGTACGAAATGCCTTGACGCGGCGCAGCGTAACTTCTATACCAGTCAGTATAGAACGAGAAGCTGACAAAGGCTCAAGTCAAAAGGACCCACGGATTCTCGAGGTTGAACCGCTTCGTTCGTAAGCAGGTCCGACCATCGCAGGCACGTTCGGCCCCGTGGCCGGGCGCGCCGTTTGTTGCATCGATCAGAACAGCACCAGCTGCGGGACACTCGTCCTTCGGCCAAGGAGGAGTTGTGCAATGGCCTATATTGAATTTTCCGAAGCCGGCGGCGCATTGCTCGATCGCGGCATCGCGGCTGCTCCAAAAAGCTTTGTCAAACCCGTCGAACTGACACCGCTCGAATGGCAGGTCGTTGCGATTGCGCAGGGCGACAGGATCTCGTCGATCCTGCCTGCCGGACCGGTCACGCGGGCAATTCGGTGGCTGTTCGGCCTCAAGGTTTCGAACGCCCTGTCCGATGGCCGGCTGGAGGCGCTTCGCCGGATGGCGGTGCTCAGCTGGCATCGTGGCTATTCGGTCGCCAGCGAAGAGGTTCGCGCCTTCCTGTCGGCCGGTTTCACGCTCGACCATTACGATCTCCTGCTGACGCGCATCAACGCTGCGCGCGCGGCGCTTCCCCGAAAGTTTCACGCATGAACATGATCACACGCATTGAAAGCGATGCATCGTCGGACTCCATCGATGCGTCCGTGCAGCCGAACCGCAAACTCTGGCCGCGCATGGCCTGGGGGGCGGGGGCGGTTGCGCTGATCGCCGCGGGATATGGCATCGTCCACCGCCCGAGCCCGGCCATGGCCGTGCAAGGCCCGCCGACAGTCACCGTTGCCAACCCGTTGCTGCGTAACGTGATGGAATGGGACAATTATGTCGGCCGGTTCGAACCGAGCCGCTCGGTCGAGATCCGTCCGCGCGTTTCGGGCGCGGTCGTCGCCATTCATTTCACCGACGGACAGGTGGTCCGGGCAGGACAGCCGCTCTTCACCATCGATCCTCGTCCCTACGCCGCGGCGCTGGCCGAAGCGCGGGCAGGCGTTGCGACCTCGTCGAGCGATTTGGCGCTGGCGCGTGCTGATTACGATCGCGCGCTGCGGCTGGTCGATATCGACGCGGTGTCGAAGGGAGAGGTTGATCGCCTCCGTGCACGGGTTCAGGCGGCATCGGCAGGACTTGCCGCGGCTCAGGCCCGTGTCCGTGCCCGCGCGCTCGATATGGAGTTCACCGTCGTCCGCGCACCGATCGGCGGCCGGATCTCGGACCGCAAGGTCGATGCCGGCAACCTTGTTGCCGCGGGCGAGGGGGCGGGCAGCACGCTGCTCACCACCATCAACGCACTCGACCCGATCTACTTCAGCTTCGACGGATCGGAATCGCTGTTCCTGAAAACCAAGCGCGCCCAACAGGAAGGGTCGGCGGCATCGCCCGTCGAAATCCGCCTGCAGGACGAACCCGATTACCGCTGGAAGGGGCGCGTCGACTTTACCGACAATGGCCTCGACCCGAAATCGGGTACGATCCGCGGCCGCGCCGTGCTGTCGAACCCCGAAATGTTCCTGACTCCGGGCATGTTCGGCAACATGCGCTTCTCGTCGGGCGGCACGGCGACGGCGCTGATGGTGCCTGACGCGGCCATCCAGACCGACCAGGCGCGCAAGATCGTGATGACGGTCGGCAAAGACGGCACGCTGACGCCGAAGCCGGTCCTCGTCGGATCGGTGGTCGATGGCCTGCGCATCATCCGTTCCGGCCTGACCGCGCAGGACCGCGTGGTCATCGCCGGCGGCCAGATGTCCATGCCGGGCAGCAAGGTACAGATCAAGATCGGCAAGATCGCACCCGGCAAGCCTGAAATCGCGCCAGCATTATCCGCTCCGGTCACGGGTGAGGCGACCTTCGCCCGCTGACCGCACGCCGCCGGGCTCTTGCCCCCCTCCCTAGGGGCCCGGCGGCGGACAGTTTTTTCGAACTCTTTCACGAGGAGTAGGCGATGCGCCTCTCACGGTTCTTCATCTCGCGTCCGATCTTTGCCGCCGTCATCGCGATCGTCATCACGATCGTGGGCGCGATCGCCTATCTGGCGCTGCCGGTGTCGCAATATCCCGACATTGTCCCGCCGACCGTAACGGTTACGGCTGCCTATCCCGGCGCATCGGCCGAAACGGTTGCGGAAACCGTCGCCGCGCCGATCGAACAGGAAATCAACGGCGTCGACGACATGCTTTACCAGTCGTCGCAATCGACCGGCGACGGGAATGTCACGATCACGGTGACCTTCAAGTCGGGGACAGACCTCGATGCGGCGCAGGTGCTGGTGCAGAACCGCGTCGCGGTCGCCGTACCGCGTTTGCCGACAGAGGTTCAGCGCCTTGGCGTCGTGACGCGCAAAACCAGCCCGGACTTCCTGATGGTCGTCAACCTGATCTCGCCCGATAACTCGGTCGATCGCGGCTACATCTCGAACTACGCGCTGACGCAGGTGAAGGACCGGCTTGCGCGGATCGAAGGCGTCGGCGACGTCCGCATGTTCGGGGCGCGCGACTATGCGATGCGCGTCTGGATCGATCCCGGCCGCGCTGCCGCGCTAAACCTGACCGCGGGTGATATCGTCCAGGCATTGCGGTCGCAGAATATCCAGGTCGCGGCCGGGACGCTCGGCCAGCCCGGCTCGACGCCGAGTGGCAGTGCATTCCAGCTCAACATCGAGACGCAGGGACGCCTGAAGAATCCGGCCGAGTTCGGCCAAGTGATCGTGCGCACCGACGCGGACGGCCGCCAGGTGCGCGTCAGCGACGTGGCACGGGTGGAACTCGGCGCGGCGGATTATTCGTCGAACACCTATCTTTCGAACCAGCCGACGGTGATCCTCGGCATCTTCCAACGCCCCGGATCGAACGCGCTCGCAGCAGCAGACGCGGTCAAGACCGAACTCGACCATATGTCGAAGAGCTTCCCCAAGGGGCTGGAATATCGCGTCATCTACAATCCGACGGAGTTCATCTCGCAGTCGATCGACGCGGTCTATCACACGTTGGGCGAAGCGATCGTCCTCGTTGTGCTGGTCGTCATCGCCTTCCTTCAGAAATGGCGTGCGGCGATCATTCCCGTGGTCGCGATCCCCGTGTCGCTGATCGGGACCATGGCGGTGCTGCTGCCGCTCGGGTACTCGCTCAACAACCTGTCGCTGTTCGGACTGGTGCTCGCGATCGGTATCGTCGTCGACGACGCGATCGTGGTGGTCGAGAATGTCGAGCGCAATCTGTCGCGCGGCATGACTCCGCTCAAGGCGGCACAGACGTCGATGGACGAAGTGTCTGGCGCGCTGGTCGCGATCGTGCTGGTGCTGCTGGCGGTGTTCCTGCCGACCCTGTTCCTCAATGGCCTGTCGGGTGCGTTCTACAAGCAGTTCGCCGTCACCATCTCGGTGGCGACTGCAATCTCGCTGCTCGTCTCATTGACACTGTCGCCCGCACTCGCCGCGTTGCTGCTCAACAATCACGACAACAAGAACGAAGGGCCGATCGCCCGCCTGACGACCCGGGCGGCCGACGCATTCAATCGCGCCTTCGACCGGTTGAGCACCGGCTATTCCGCGCTCACCCGCAAGCTGGTGATGCGTCCGAAGCGCGTGATGATGGTCTATGGCGGCCTGATCGCGGCGACGATCGGCATGTTCTGGGCGACGCCTGTCGGCTTCATCCCCGCGCAGGACCAGGGTTACTTCCTGACCGTCATCCAGCTTCCGCCGGGCTCCTCGCTCGAGCGGACGGACGAAGTGATGCGCAAGGTCGTCGCACGCATCCTGCCGATCCCCGGCGTCAAGGGTTCTGTAATGCTTGCCGGCTTCGACGGCCCGTCACAGACGCTCGCGCCAAACAGTGCGGCGGCCTATGTCCCGCTGCAGTCGTTCGAGGAACGCGCGAAGCTGGGCGTCACGCTGCAAAGCATCATGGCCGAGGCGCAGAAGCGCACGGCGGACATCAACGAAGCGATGCTGCTCGTCGTGCCGCCGCCGCTCATCCAGGGCATCGGTTCGGCAGGCGGCTATCGCATGATGATCGAGGACCGCGGCGAGCATGGCTATGATGCGCTCGGCAAGACTGCCTTCGGTCTGATCGGCAAGGCCAACCAGACCGAGGGGCTGAGCCAGATCTACACCTTCTTCAACACCAACACGCCGCGTGTCTTCGCCGACATCGACCGTGCCAAGGCCGACATGCTCGGTGTGCCACCGGAACGCGTGTTCGAGACGCTCAACATCTACCTGGGCTCGGCGTTCGTGAACGATTTCAACATGCTGGGACGCACTTATCGCGTCACTGCACAGGCCGACGCGCCGTTCCGTGCGACAGTGGCGGACATCGCCGATTTGAAGACGCGGTCGACCTATGGCGCGATGGTACCGATCGGCTCGGTCGCGAATTTCGAGAACAAGACCGGTCCGTATCGCGTGACCCGTTACAACCTGTTCCCCGCGGTCGAGGTCGATGGCGACACGGCACCGGGGTACAGTTCGGGCGCGTCGCTCGACTCGATGGAGAAGCTCTCGGCCGAATTGCCCCCGGGCTATGGCGCGGAGTGGACCGGCATCGCGTTCCAGCAGAAGATGGCGGGAAGCACCGCGGGCCTGGTGTTCGCACTAGCCGTGCTGTTCGTCTTCCTGGTGCTGGCGGCGCAGTATGAGAGCCTGACGATGCCGCTCGCGATCATCCTGATCGTGCCGATGTGCCTTTTGGCCGCCATGGCCGGGATCAACCTGCGCGGCATGGACAACAATGTCTTGACGCAGATCGGGCTGGTCGTGCTGATCGCACTGGCGGCGAAGAACGCGATCCTCGTGGTCGAGTTCGCCAAGCAGGCGGAGGAGCAGGACGGGCTGTCGACGATCGAGGCGGCGGTGCGTGCCGCGCATGACCGGTTGCGTCCGATCCTGATGACCAGCTTCGCGTTCATTCTCGGATCGGTGCCGTTGCTGATCGCGAGCGGGGCAGGGGCGGAACTTCGCCAGGCGTTGGGGACGGCCGTGTTCTTCGGGATGATGGGCGTCACCGGGTTCGGCTTGCTCTTCACGCCGACCTTCTACGTGGTGTGCCGCGCGCTGGGTGACTGGGTCGCCCGGCGCCGCGGAACGCCGTCCGGCTCGCACGCCGTGCTGCAGCCGGCTGAATAAGGAATAATTCCATGACCTTGCTTCGTATCTTTCCGATGGCGTCCGTGCTGGCGCTTGCCGCATGCGCCGCCGGACCGAACTATGTCGCGCCGACCCCGCCGCCCGCAACTGCCGGTCCGTTCGTCTCGGCAGCAACACCGGTGCTTTCGACCGATCCGGTCGCGGCCAATTGGTGGCGGCTGTACCAGGATCCCGTGCTCGACGGCCTGATCGCCGACGCGCTGAAGGCCAACACCGATATTCGTGTGGCAGTTGCCCGGCTCGAAAAGGCGCGCGCGAACCTGCGCGGTGCGCGGTCGGATCGCCTGCCGCAGACGGGGTTGGGTGCGGGGGCTACATACGGCCGCTTGCCCGTGGGGCAACGCGCGCCGGGTGCGCCGGTCGAGGATTGGTCGGTCGATGTCGGCCTCAACGTCTCTTACGAAGTCGACCTGTTCGGTCGCGTGAGCCGTGGCGTCGAAGCTGCGCGCGGAGACGAAGGTGCGGCGGCAGCGGATGCCGATGCAGTGCGCGTCGCCGTCGTTGCGGATACAACACGGGCGTATGCGGACGCCGCGTCGGGAGCGGCACGGCTGAAGGTCGCGCACCAGATCGTCGACCTGCTCGACCGGTCGATTCTCCTGACCCAGCGCCGCCACGACGCGGGGCTCGCGACCCAACTCGACGTCTCGCGCATCGCGACACTGCGCCAGCAGCGGGCCGCGGACATCCCGGAAATCGAGGCCGAGCGTCAGGCCGCGATCTTCCGCCTCGCGACGCTCACGGGTCGAGCACCCGCAGATCTTCCCGCAATCGCGACCGAACGCAGTGTCGGGCTGGAAGTCACCCAGCCGATCCCGGTCGGGGACGGGCAGGCATTGCTCGCCCGCCGTCCGGACGTACGCGCCGCCGAACGCCGCCTTGGCGCTGACACAGCGCGTATCGGTGTGGCGACGGCAGATCTTTATCCGAAGATTTCGCTGGGGGCGTCGATCGGTTCGACCGGTCCCAATATCGGCGACATCTTTACCGGCGGACCGTTGCGCTGGTTGGTGGGGCCGCTCATCAACTGGACCTTCAACCAGGAGGGCGCTCGCGCGAAGATCGCTGCCGCCAGGGCCGATACGCAGGCATCGCTTGCGACGTTCGACGGCACGGTGCTCCGCGCGCTAGAAGAGACCGAGACGGCGCTTTCGACCTATGCGCGCGCTCTCGACCGTCGCACGGCCCTGCAAGCGGCGCGGAACGAGGCCGCACGGGCAGCGATGATCACCCGCGCGCAGCAACGCGAAGGCGCGGTGGATTCGCTGGCCTGGCTCGATGCGGAGCGCACCGCGGCCGAGACCGAAGCGGCGCTCGCGGCGCAGGATGCGGCGATCGCGCGCTCGCAGATCGACGTGTTCCGGACGCTGGCGGGCGGCTGGTCGACCTAGTCCTGCCCGTCGCCCCGGTGCATGGAACCAGCCGGTGCGCCATCGCTTTACCGGTGCGAGGGAGTTGTGCATGCGGGAAGCCACGCGACCAGTCGACCAGCTTGTTCTCGTCCCTGACGATATCGACCTTTCGAAGTCGCCGCTGGCCGGTCAACTCGGCGTCGAAACCTATGTCCTAGGTGCGTTCAATCCCGGACTGACGCGGCTTCCGAACGGTAATCTGCTGATGATGGTGCGGATCGCGGAGGCGCTTCGCGACCCGATCCGCGATGGCAAGGTTCACGCGATCCGATGGGAGGCCGGGCGCTTCGTGCTCGATGCCTGGCCGCTCGATCAGGTCGATACGACCGATCCGCGCGCATTTATGGTGAAGGTCGAGGGGTGGAAGATCCTCGGCCTGACGTCGCTCTCCTGGCTTTTGCCGGTCGAGCTGATGTCCGACGGGCTCGGCGTCATAGAGATTCACTACGACCGGGCCATCGCGCCGCAGGGCGACTGGGAATGTTATGGCATCGAGGATCCGCGGATCAGCAAGGTCGGCGACCAGTGGTTCATGACGACATGTTCCGTCAGTCCGGAACGGCATTCGACGACACTCTACGTGTCGGACAACGGCGTCGACTGGACCTTCGACGGGATCGTCCTCGATCACCAGAACAAGGACATGCTGATCTTCGAAGGGATGATCGAGGGGCAGTTCTGGGCGCAGACGCGGCCGCTGGGCGACCTTTATTTCGCTTACCCGCCGGGCAGCGAGTGGCGCGCTGGTCCGTCGATCAATCTGGCGACGTCGCCTGACGGGCGCCACTGGCGGCCGCATCTGAAGCCGGGCCTTCGTCCGCACGCCAATACGATTGCGACCGCGCGCATGGGCGGCGGGGCTCCGCCGATCCTGACCGACGAGGGCTGGCTGACGCTGTGGCATGGCGTCGAGCCTAACGATAGCGTCGGCATCTATCGCACCTATTGGTCGATCCTCCATGCCGGCGATCCGTCGCGCGTCGTGCGGACGGAGCATGCGCCGCTGCTCGAAGCCAATGCCGCGCTGACCGCGCCGCTCGATCACCAGATGTATCTTCGCGACATCGTCTTCACGACGGGCATTGTGGAGCATGGCGATGCTTATGTCGTGGCATCCGGTGAAGCGGACCTTGCGTGCCGGATCACCCACATCCCGAAAGCGATTTTTCGCTCAGGTTGATACGCATCAATCGACAAAGAGGATCGAGAAACATATCGGGAACAAATGGCCCAGCTCGATACGCGTCAAAAGCTCGAAATTCTTGCGGATGCAGCGAAATATGATGCGTCCTGCGCTTCTTCAGGGACAGCCAAGCGGAATTCGCAAGGCGGGAAGGGGATCGGCTCGACCGAGGGCATGGGTATCTGTCATGCCTACGCGCCCGACGGTCGCTGCATCAGCCTGCTCAAGATCCTGCTGACCAACAGCTGCATTTTCGACTGCCACTATTGTATCAACCGAAAGAGCTCGAACGTCCGCCGCGCGCGGTTCACGGCGAAGGAAGTCGTCGACCTGACACTCGCTTTCTACAAGCGGAACTACATCGAGGGACTGTTTCTGTCGTCGGGCATCATCGGCAGTTCGAACTACACGATGGAGCAGCTTGTCGAGGTCGCACGCTCGCTGCGCGAGGATCACGACTTTCGCGGATACATCCACCTCAAGACCATCCCGGATGCCGATCCCGAACTGATCGAGGCGGCGGGGCTGCACGCCGACCGCGTGTCGATCAACGTTGAACTGCCAACGACGCCGGGACTGAAGCGCCTGGCACCCGACAAGTCGATCGCCCGGATCGAGGGCGCGATGGGCGACATGAAAACATCGATCCTCGACGCGCATGACGCGACCAAGCGCTATAAATCGGCACCGCGCTATGCGCCTGCTGGCCAGTCGACGCAGATGATCGTCGGCGCGGACGCCGCGACCGACAGCGACATCGTGTTGCGGGCGCGAGGCCTGTACGATGCGTTCGGCATGCGGCGCGTCTATTATTCGGCGTTCAGCCCCATTCCGGACGCCAGCGCGGTGTTGCCGCTCAAGCGGCCCCCGCTGATGCGCGAACATCGGCTTTACCAGTCGGACTGGTTGATGCGGTTCTACGGCTTCGACGCGAAGGAGGTCATGAGTGCCACCGACGATGGCATGCTGCCGCTCGACATCGATCCCAAGCTCGCTTGGGCATTGAAGTTCCGGGAGCATTTTCCGGTCGACATCAATCGCGCGCCAAAGGCCATGTTGCTACGGGTTCCGGGACTGGGCACACGGGCGGTCGACCGGATCCTGGTATCGCGGCGTCACCGCCGCCTCGACCTGGCCGATGTCGGACGGCTGACCGTTTCGATCCGCAAGTTGCGCCCGTTCATCGTCGCGAATGACTGGCGGCCGCTGCAGCTGAGCGATAAGGCCGACATTCGCGAACTCGTCG
>DDFE01000236.1:15623-16044 GCA_002336985.1 Sphingomonadales bacterium UBA1936 | reverse complement strand
TCGCCGCGGCCTTCGCCGGGCAGCGAAACCTTGTCGATCTTGAACTCGGTCTTTGCACCGGCTTGCGCCGTGGTGTTGTTCGTGGCCGACTTATCGCCCGAACCGCCGCAGGCCGCCAAAAGGGCGCACGCCGCCGCTGAAATCATGAGCTTCCGCATCGTTTTCCTCTCCTCGGTCCCCGGCTGTTGCGCCGGGGCTTCGAGCGTCAGGAATAAGCGGACAAGCTGTCATCAAGCTGTCAGGCTTTCACTGCCGAAAATCGCACCTCGGCGCGAAGGCCTTTTCCGCTTTTCGGTGTGTCGAGCGCGATTTGCGCGTCGATGGCGTCCGCCAGCGAACGGGCGATCGACAGGCCGAGACCGCTGCCGTCCGGCATGTCGCTGCGGTCGAGGCGAGAGAATCGTCCGAACATGCGTTCGCG
>DDFE01000236.1:15143-15618 GCA_002336985.1 Sphingomonadales bacterium UBA1936 | reverse complement strand
ACGATGACTGTGCCGCCCGGATGGTTGTAGCGCACGGAGTTGTCGAGCAGGTTCGACAGCAACTCGGCAGCGAGCAGCGCATGTGTCGTCGCCATCGCGACCTTCCCCCGCCGGTCGAGTTGCACGTCGATATCCGCACGCAAGGCCTCCACCACGTGATCGGCGACCACTTCCGCCGCGACTGTGTTCATGTCGACGGGTTCCAGCTTGGCACGGGCCGAGGCCGCCCCGTCGGCGCGGGCAAGGGCGAGCAACTGGACGAGCAACCGGCTGAGCCGTGCGCTGGCCCGGTCGATGTCCTCGATCGATGTCTGCGCGGCCTTGCTGGTCAGGTCGGCGCCCCGGAGCAGTGCGATATGCCCGCGCAGGATCGACAGCGGAGTGCGCATCTGGTGCGAGGCATCCGCGGTAAACCGTCGCAGTCCGCCGACCGCGACATCCAGACGCCCCAGCATCGCGTTGAAGGCCGATACCA
>DDFE01000236.1:0-15104 GCA_002336985.1 Sphingomonadales bacterium UBA1936 | reverse complement strand
GCGAGCCCGATCAGCATGTCGCGCGTCAGGCGTTCGCGTGCCTCCAGCGTTTCGGCAACCTGAACCACGACCGGCCCGGCAATGCCGGGGATTTGCCGCCCCTCCGCCACGATGCGGATCGGACGGCCCAGATAGGTCGACTTGCCGAACATCACCTGCGTGTCGCGCAAATTTGGCGGAGCGATATTGGGAAGGTCGGCGTAGCCGGTGATCACGCGGCCCTGATAGCGGACGCTGTAATAGACGTTGTCGCGCTCGTTATTCTCCAGCATCCCGAAGATCGCGGGCGACAGGTCCAGCGAAATCTCCCCGTCGTCCCAGGTCAGCGATTCGGCGATCGCCCGGCTGGCCGCGCTCAGGATTCGATCATTTACCGCCTCGACCGACTCGTCGATCGCCCAGGACCCGCCAATGCCCAGCAGCAATGCGACGGCAAGCAGCGGCAACGTCATGCTGCGCAGCAATCGCCACGTCAGCGACCCGACATCCCGTTGTGCGACCGGGGTATCAGCCTGCGTCGAGGACATAGCCGAGCCCGCGAACAGTACGGATCGCCGGGCCATCGGGCTCCAGCTTGCGGCGCAGGCGCGCGACATAAACCTCGACCGCGTTCGGCGCGACGGGTTCGTCATAGCCGAAGATTTCGCCGGTCAGCCGCTCCTTGGTCACCACACGGCCGACATGCGCCGCGAGCCGTTCGAGCACCGCCCATTCGCGGCGGCGCAGGTCGAGGACACGGTCGCCGATGCTCGCCGTCGCGCGGGCATGATCCATCGTCAGCGACCCGATCGTCACGACCGACGATGCCTCCCCCTGCGACCGCCGCAGCAATGCGCGCACACGCGCCTCAAGCTCGCCCGGTTCGAACGGTTTGACCATGTAATCGTCGGCGCCCAGGTCGAGCCCCGCGATCCGGTTCTCCACCATGTCCCGCGCCGTCAGGACGAGGACGGGCAGTTTCTCTCCCTCGCGGCGAATGCGTTTCAGGACATCGAACCCGTCGATGTCGGGAAGGCCGAGGTCGAGAATGACCAGCGCGAACGGTTCGTCATGGATCATGTCGAGCGCAAGCGCACCATGATCGGCATGATCGACCGAGTGCCCGGCCAGGCGCAGGGTACCCGCCAGCGCGCGCGCCAGCGAGGGATCATCCTCCACGACCAGGATACGCGCCATCGTCTCTTCCTTGACAGTCGCTCCGGGCTATACGGAGATCGTTCCGAAGTGAGAAGCATGAAGGCCATTCGAACACAGGCGATACTGCTGGGCGGCTTGATGATGCTGGCGACGGCGGCGCCTGCCCAGGTNNTGGTCGGCGACCGACCGCAACCGCGTGACCGAACTCATCGCCGGCTTCACCCGTGCGTTTCCGGGTATCGCCGTCGAATATCTCGAAATGGAGACCAGCGAGCTGAATCAGCGGTTCCTCGCCGACCGTCGCGCGGGCCGCCAGAGTGCCGACATCCTGTGGAGCCCGGCGATGGACCTGCAGATAAAGCTGGTGAACGATGGCTATGCACAGAGCTACGCCTCGCCGGAACGTGCCCGTATCGCGCCCTGGGCGGTGTGGAAGAACCAGGCATGGGGCACGACTGCAGAACCCATCGTTATGGCGTACAACCGCCGCCTCATCGACCCGGCGGCCATGCCCAAAAGTCACGATGCTCTGGAAAAATTCCTGTCGGCGCACCCTCGCGCGCTGTCGGGCAAGATCGGCACCTATGATCCGGAACGGTCGGGTTCGGGCTTCCTCTATTTGATGCAGGACCGGCAGGCGACCCGCGACCTGTGGCCGCTCGTCACCGGCATGGGCGCTTTGAACGTGCGGCTCTTCAGCAAATCCGAAGAGATATTGCGCGAACTGTCCGCCGGACGGCTGGCGATCGGATATAATGTGACGGGGTCCTATGCACTCGACGAACTGACGCGGAATCCCGATCTCGGCGTCGTGCTGCCGACCGATTACACGCTGGTGATGTCGCGCATCGCGATGATCCCGACCAATGCGCACCATCCGGCGGCCGCACGCCTGTTCCTCGACTATCTGTTGTCGGCGCGCGGTCAGGCCGCCCTTGCGAAGCGCGGCATTTCCTCGGTTCGCGGCGATGTGCCGGTACCCGCTGGGCTGCGCCAGCCGGGGGCGCACCTGCGTGCGATCCGTGTGGGCCCGGCGCTGATGGTCAGCCAGGACCAGCTGACTCGCCGCCTGTTCCTCAAACGCTGGAAACGCGCGCTCGCAACCCGCTGAACGCTAGACCGGCCAGCGCAGCATGACGCGCAAACCGCCCGCGTCCGCCTTCGAAAGGTCGATCGTCCCGCCAGTCGCATCGGTGAGTTCGCGTGCGATGGCGAGGCCGAGGCCGTGTCCGGCGCCGCGCTCATCCAGCCGCACGCCCCGCGCCAGCGCCTTTTCGGCGGCCTCGGGCGTCATGCCGGGCCCATCGTCGTCGATGCAGATCCAGGCAGCCTCGCCTTCCGACCCGCCGGTGATCATCACCTCGCGCCGGGCAAAGCGGGTTGCGTTTTCCAGCAATGCGCCCGTGATTTCCGTCAGATCCGCCTCATCGACACGGACTGACAGGTTTTCCGGCACCTCGTTCACGAAGTCGATCCGCATCCCCTTTTCCGTACGTTCGAGAACGGAGATCAGCCGGGCGATCGCGCGCTGGGGCAATGTTTCCGACGCCTGTTCTTCATGCCGGCTGGCGGCCGCCCGCGCACGTGCCAGTTCGGCCTCGACGGCTGCGGTCGCGCTGGCGATGGCGCGGTCGAGGCCCTCTGTCGAAATGCTGCTGTCGCCACGGATGAGGCGGCTCTGCGCGGCGAGCGCTGCGAGCGGCGTCTTCATCCCGTGCGCCAGGTCCGCCGCACGCTGACGCGCACGCCGCACGTCGGCTTCGCGCGTGTCGGCGAGATCGTTGATCGCCTCGACCAGCGGCGCGACCTCGGCGAGATGCGCGCCGGTCATCCGCTCGCCCGGCCGGCTCTTCATGCGCAACACGTCGGTACGCAGCCCCGCGAGCGGGCGGAGACCCAGCGACACCTGCAGCCATGCCGCCGCCGCCAGGACGAGCCAGAGGACGAACAGGAACACGGCGAGCTCGCGCTGGAACGCCATGCGCGCAAGGTAGAGCGGCCGCGCATCGATCGCGACCTGCACAAGGACGGGCGGCAGCGTCGCGTCGGCGCGGACGTAACGCGATACGACATAGACACGCGGTTCGAACGGCCCGACCTGCTTGCCGAAATGCCAGTCATTGCCCGTGATATGATCGTCGGGCCGCAGGGTCTGGTCCCACAGCGACCGCGACCTGACCATCTGACCCTTGACGCCGACCTGCCAGTAAAGCCCGCTGCCCGGCCGCGACAACCGGCTGTCGCGCGGCGCCGGTTCCATCACCAGCTTGCCCGACACGTCGGTAACGCCCGCCACGACTTCCAGCCCGATGCGCTGCAGGTCCAGTTCGGCCTGCCGTTCGATATGGCGCGTGAAGAGGAAGCCCATCGCCACCCAGGCAATGGTCAGCGCGACCGCGATCGCCACCGCACCGCCGATCAGCAGGCGAAGCCGCAGCGAGGATCGTTTCACGCCGATCCGGTTTCCAGCTGATAGCCGAATCCACGCCGGGTACGGATCGTCTCCGCACCGACCTTGCGGCGCAGGCGCAGCACCAACGCCTCGATGGCATTCGCGTCGCTGGGTTCGTCGGCGCCATAAAGATGCTCGGCAAGTTCGCCAGCGGATACCGCGCGGCCCGGCTGGTGCGCGAGATAGTTGAGCAGCCGGAATTCGAGCTGCGTGAGCGCAACGGCGGTGCCTTCGACCGTAACCGCCTGGTTGCGGGTGTCGATGCGCAGCTTTCCGGCCTCGACCACAGCGGCCGCATGGCCGGCAGTCCGCCGCACCAGCGCCTTCGCACGCGTCACCAGTTCGCCCATTTCGAACGGCTTGGCGAGATAGTCGTCTGCCCCGGCCTCGATCCCCTCGACCTTTTCGGTCCAGTCGCCACGGGCGGACAGGATCAGTACGGGGTGCCGCCGTCCGCCGCCGCGCCATTTGCGCAGCACGGACAGGCCGTCGAGCATCGGCAGGCCGAGATCGAGCACGACGAGGTCGTAATTCTCGACATCGCCCTGGAACCATGCCGTCTCGCCGTCGGTCGACAGTTCGACGACGAACCCGGCCTGTTCGAGAGCCCGGACCACGTCCGGGCCGACATCGGGATCGTCTTCAACGACGAGAGCGCGCACTTATCGTCCTTTTGGCTGGTTCTGCAGCAGCTTGCCCGTACGCGCGTCGATTTTCAAATCGCGCACTTCGCCAGTGGAGACGAGCACGTCGACATCATAGAGAATGACGCCGTCCTTGTTCTTCAGTTCGATCTCGATGACGTCGCCGGGCTGATACGTCCCGGCGAGCTTCAGGATGCGCGGCAGGGGAAGGACTTCGCGGCGCAGCACGGCCTGGCGCGCGATATCGTGATCGCGCTGTTTCTGCTCGGCCTTCTGGCCCTTGCCGCTGCCCGATTGCGCCTGCACCGGCGACATCAGCATTGCTGCCGACAGGGCGGTCAGGACTATGTGATGGATCTTCAAAACGTCTCTCCGAATACGACCGGTCGAGATCGCATAAGGATTCGCCGGATTGTGATGGATCTTAACGCACGTCCGCTGACGTAACGCTGACAAGTTGGGCCGGCATCGCAGGGGGGGAACAATGCCGGCCCGAGGGTCCGGGCGACGGGGAAGCCGGTTTCGCCCGGTAAGCAATCAGCGCGCGATGACGAGCAGCGAACCCGTGCCCGCGGTTGTCGGGCAGCTGATGTTCTTGTCGTTGCACGACGTGTCGAGCCACACTTGGCGGCCGTTGCGGTCGTGACCAACGATCGTGACCTGGTCGGCGTTGCGGACGATGCGTTCGACTTCCACACCGCTCCATGCGGCCTTCGCCTGAACGTCATAGACGAAACGGTCGCGTGCCGCGTCGGCGGCGAATGCGGGGGTGGCGCCTGCGATGGTGGCGATCAGGGTGGCGGCGATCAAAGCAGTGCGGGTCATGGGAGAATTCCTTTTTCCAGTTGCGATGATGACCCTTTAGCGAATCACTCCTGACGCCAGCCGGACGCAGGTCATCAGCCGAATGTCAGTTTTGGCGGCGTGTGCCGTAAGGCGGATTGCCGCCCGGGCGCCGACGCTGGACCCTGCCAAAAAAGGGAGAGGTTCATGCGCCGTTTCGCCATCCTGCTGCTCGCGGCCGTTGCCGTGCCGTTGACCGCAGCACCGCTGCCCGAATGCGCAGCGGATGCGACGGCGGCACGCGCGCCCAGCAGCCAGGGCGATGCGGCGATGCAGCCCGTGATGGATGCGCTGCTCATGCTATGGCGGCAAAAGAACCCGTCATCCGCGGCTCCGACCCGCTGGCAGCACCAGACCGATGCGACCGCGGCGGGCACGTTGATGTTCGAACTCGCGGACATGGCGCCGATCACGCGTCCATTCTTCGCGACCGAACTGGCTCCCTATGACCATCAGTTCCGCGGCGACATGATCAAGGCGCCGACCATGGTGAGAATCGCGACGGTGAATGGCCGCCCCGCATGGATCGCGGTCAACCGGCGGCCGGATTCGCCTTTGCCTGCGCGCACCTACGCTTTTCTGAAATTGGCGCTTTCACCTGAGGGCCAGGCTGCGATCGGCCGCGTTCCCGGGTTCGCCGCAATTCCGGATGCCGCCGCGCAGCTCGCGGCGCTCGATGCCCATGTCGCGCCGCTCGATCCCGCATTGCCGGCTTATCGACCGGTCGCTGGCCTTTCCGGATCGATCCGCAGCGATGGCAGCGACGGCATGAAGGCGCTCATGGACAGCTGGCAATGCCGTTTCGCCGCGCTGCAGCCCGGTACGTCCAAGGGCGAACGCTGGGAGCACCTTGGCACGCTCAACGGTTTCCACGCACTGCTGGTCGGCGAGGCCGAGATCGCACCGATGGGACGCGAAATCTGGCCGCAGGAACTGGCGCAGTGGCGCAGTGCGTTTGGGGCGAACAGCGCGCCGGTCGAGATCGCGGTCGCACGAGGCGGCTTCAACACGCCGCAGCGGACGACCGCCCAGGCGATATTCGTCCATCCGTCCAATCCGCTGGCATCGCTCAGCGTGAAGCAGCTCGCGGCGATATTCGGCGCGAACCCCATGATCACGCGATGGGGCCAACTGGGCCTGACCGGCGAATGGGCGGACAAGCCGATCCGCGTGCTGGCGCCGCCGCTGATCACGCCCAACGCCATGTCGATGCAGATGATGGTGCTGAATGGCGGCGCGTGGAATGCATCGACTGTGGCTGCACCCTATGCCGACACGGCAAAGGCGCTGCTCGCCGATCCAACGGCAATCGGTTTTGGCGGACTGGAAGAGGGCGCGCCCGGGTTGAAATCGCTGGCGGTTGCAGGCGCGGATGGCATTCCCGTGCCGATGACCGCGGAGAATGCGGCGAACGGCCGCTATCCGCTCACACGTCTGATGTTCATCCGACTGGCACCGGGACGGGCGACACCTGTCGTGAAGCAGTTCCTGCGCTTCATCCTCAGCCGTGACGGTCAGGAACGCGTGCGATACTCGGGCTATTTCCCGCTGACAGCCGAACAGGCAGCGGCCGAACTTGCGAAGCTCGACCGCTAGCCCGGCCTATTTTGCGGGCGCGGTCGCCAGGTAGAGTGGTGACAGCAGCACATTGGGTGCGGCCCCGCCGAAGCGGGTTTCGACCAGGTCACCGATCGCGTCGAGCAGAGCCTTGCGGCGATCCTCGGACAGATAACGGACCAGCGAGAACGTCGCGTAGAGCGAACGC
Source organism: Sphingomonadales bacterium UBA1936 (assembly GCA_002336985.1). GTDB lineage: Bacteria > Pseudomonadota > Alphaproteobacteria > Sphingomonadales > Sphingomonadaceae > Sphingomonas_O. The sequence goes on along the minus strand of DDFE01000236.1, from coordinate 8,263 downwards.
ATTTCCTCGCCGGTCAGCGTGCGTTCGCGGCGGAACACATGATGTTCGATACGGGTGAAGCCGGCGCCCGCCAGATGCCCCTCGTGCAGGTCACGGTCGAACGAATAATGGCGGCCCTTGCCCTCTGACGGCGGCAGGGGAATGCCCGCGAGCAGCGGCACCATCGCATCGGCGAAGTCATCGCCCACGCCCGCCTCTCGATACACGTTCCACCAGATCGCCAGAGTCCCGCCGGGATGCAGCAACGACCGCGCCTTCGCCATGGCGATTTCGGGATCGAGCCAGTGAAAACAGGATGCCGCCCCGATCAGGTCGAAAGGCCCCTCGACCTCCGCCGCACAGAAGTCGTCGTTTACAACATCGACGTTCGCGAAACGCCCGCCGAGATAAGCAGCGAGGGCCGTGTCGGGTTCGAACGCGACATAGCGTTCGGGCTCGAACTCGAGCATCGCCGATGTGGCGAGGCCAGTACCCGGACCGATCTCGCCGATCGCGCGGAACGGCGATCCGGCATAGGCCGCGATCGTTTCGTACAGCGCGGCCGGATAGCCCGGACGGGCGGCGTCATAGCCCGCTGCGTCCGTGCCGAAGATGTTGCGCCCCGACTCTCGAGAGAGCCGGGGCGAAATGGTCTCCCTATCGCTCACTTCTTCGCGGGTGCGAACAGTGCTTCGTAGCTCGGGATGCGCTTGGCGAGCGCGTCACGCAGGTCGAGCGACTTGGTGTAGTGCGTCCGCTCGTACTTGTTGCTGCGGGCCGGAACCTTGAACGCATAAACGACGAGACCGATGTTCTGGCCCTTCACGTCGCGCATCGGCATCAGGACGACGAACTTGGGGCTCGCGTCGTTGTCACGCTTCCAGCGCGGATCGACGATCGTGATGCCCTTCTTGATCACGTCGATATCATCGGGATCGTCGGGGTTGCCGATACGGTCGGGATAGGAGCCGGCGAACATCGTGTAGACGTTGGTCTGCCCCGGCGGAACGCCGTGGATCGTGACGCTGAGCAGTTCGGGGTGCGCCTTCATCGTTTCATCGGAAAGCTGCTGTGCGTAGATCTTCTGTGCGGGAGCCTGCCAGTTCTTCTCGGCGGCATGTGCAGGCGCCAGGCCCAATGCTGCGGTCATCATGGACGCAGCGAGAATCATCCTTTTCATCGTCATCCCTCTCCTTTGAGTGCTTGTTCTGATCTTTCAGATACGCACGATTCCTGACGTGAAGCTGTCGTCACCTGGCCGTTAATGCTGCGAGTGACGGAATTTTTGCTGCCATCGCATCACGCACCGCAATCCCGCGAGAAGCGACCGACTGCGGGTCGGCGCCGACGGGCACCAGGAAGCTGGTGCTGAGCGCGCCGATGGTCCTGCCCGCCTTGTCATGCAGCGGCAGCGCGACCGCCAGGCGACGGCCGCCGTTCGTAACTTCGCGCACGATGGCCTCGTCGTCGATGACATGCTTGTCGTCCTTGTCACCAAGCTTGCCGATCCGGCCGAAGTTCGTCGCGAGCATCACGTTTTCCCGACCCTTGGGTCCGACATGAAGCCCGATCGACACCAGGTCTGGATTGGCATCGATCAGCTGTTCGACGATCGCCTGTCCGAGACGCGAACGTTTCACACCTCCGAGAAACGGATCGGCTTCGACGAGGTTGTCGGCGACAAGGATACGGCGCGACAGCCACTTCGACAGCGCCGCCGCATCGGGATGCGCGCCCTTGGCCGCGACGACCGAAACCGTGCCGATCGGCGTGCCCATCGCGTCGGTCAGGGGAACCGTGGTCCCGGCCCGTTTCGAACCCGACACGACCTCGATCGCCCCGCCCTTCTTGTCCTTCGCATCGATGCGAAGTCCTGCGACGCCCTTGACCTTCACCGAGGCGAGCAGCGTATCGCCGTAGCGTGGCCCGACCGGCGCACCCGCGACGGCTGCGGTTGCCATGCCGAGCGCGAGCGCCACTACCGCCGAACGAAATACGGTCATGCCGTTACTCCCTCTTCCTTCGCACTTGGTGCCACAGGCGTTTCGCCCTTCTTGCGCATCAGCACCAGTACCAGCGTCGGCAGCATCGTCAGCACCAGGGGCGCCCCAACCGCAAGGCCAAAGATGATCGCGGTCGCCAGCGGACGCTGAAGCCCCGACCCGCGCCCGATGCCGAGTGCCAGTGGTGCGAGCGTCAGGATGGCGATCAGCGCCGACATGACGATCGGACGCAGGCGCGCGCGACCGGCATGGAGCAGCGACTTGGCCGTAACCTCTTCGCCTTCCGGCAGCTCGGCAAGATAGAAGATGGCAAGTTCGGTCAGCATGCCCACCACCATGGTCAGGCCCATGAGTGCCGAGATGTCGAGTTCGATGCCCGTCACCCACAGTCCGAAGAACACCGCCATCGTCGACAGCAGCACTGTCGCGATCACTGCGACCGTGAACGCCCATCGTTCATAGAGCAGCGTCAGCAGCAGTGCCGACAGCAGGAGCGCCGCGATGAAGACCGTGGTCAGGTCGCGGAACGACTGTTTCTGCTGCTGGTACAGGCCGCCATAATCGACACGCACCGACGCCGGCAGGTGAAGCCCCGCAACCGCCGCCTGGACATCGCTGATCGCGGTGCCGAGGTCGGAGCCGTTCAGGCGCGCCGTCACCGGAATGAACGGCGCCAAGTCTTCGCGCGTGATCTGGCGCTGACCGGCCTGGATCGAGATGTCAGCGATCTCGCGCAGCGGCACCGAGTTTCCGTTCGCCGCCCGGACTGTCAGGCTTTCCAGCGCACGGGCACGCTGCCGCAATTCCTGCGGCAGACGAACCCGCACGTCGATGACCTGTTCGCCCGAGATGACCTGCGTCGCGATATTGCCGCCGACCAGTGTCTGCACCTGCTGCGACACCGCATCGGGCGCCAGTCCCGCGAGTGAGGCGGCCGCACGGTCGACCTTGATGATGATGGCATCACCGGCAACGCGCAGGCCGCTGGCGACCTCCGCGATCCCGCCGACCTTCTTCATCGCCTCGACGACCTTTTCGGCCGATTGCTCGAGCTGCGCGGGATCGTCGCCGAACAGCTTGACCTCGATGGGCTGCGGAACGGCGGTCAAGTCGCCGATCAAGTCTTCCATCAGCTGCGCGGTTTCGACTTCCAGGCCGGGCACGTTCGCCGCAACCTTGTCGCGGATTTCGGTCATCACTTCTTCGATGTCGCGGCGTGATCCGTTGTTCAGGCGAATGAAGAAGTCGCCCTCGTCCGCCTCGGTCAGGCCACCGCCCAGCTGGACGCCGGTACGCCGCGAGTAGCTCGTGACTTCCGGGGTCGCCTGGATGATCTTTTCGACCTGGCGCAGCAGCTTGTCGGTATCGGTCAGCGAGGAACCGGGTTTCGCCTTGTAATCGAGGATGAACCCGCCCTCGTCCATCACCGGCATGAAACCCGACTGCACGTTGCTGAACGAGAAGAGGCCGATCAGCAGCAGCACCGTAGCACCAACGCCTGCGACCACTGCAGGGCGCGTGAAGGCGCGGCCAGTGACGCTTTCGTAACGCTTGCCGATCGCGTCGGTGAACTTCTCCGCCTTGTCGGCGGCTTCGGCATCCTTTTCGGTCAGCCAGCGGTCGGCGATGATCGGCAGGACATAGCGTGCGTAGACCAGCGAGACCGACAGCGCCGCAACCATGGTGACCGCCAGCGCCTTGAAGAAGCCGCCGGTCACGCCCGAGATGAACGCAAGCGGCAGGAACACCACGATCGTCGCGATGGTCGAACCGAGCAGCGGCTTCGCCATTTCGCGTGCCGCCGCCAGCATCGACGGACGTTCCTTCGACCCTTCCGCTTCCTGAAGCCGCCGCATGAGATGTTCGAGCATGACGACCGCATCATCGACGACCAGGCCGACTGCCGCCGCCATGCCGCCGAGCGTCATCATGTTGAAGCTCATGTGGAGTGCGTAAAGGACGAGACAGGTCGCAGCGAGCACTGCGGGGAGCAGCGTCGCGGTGATCACCATCANNGCGTCACGCACCGAGTTCGCCGCACCCGTCACCAGTTCCGACTGATCGTAGAAGAAGCTGACCTTCACATCGGCGGGAAGTGCGACACTCTTCAGCCGGTCCTGCACGGATGCCACCAAACCGACAGCGTCGGCGGTCGGCGTCTGGCGGATGTTGACGAGCACCGCGTTGGCGCCGTTCGACGTGACCTTGGTCCACACCGGCGCCGGTGCACGGCGGACGGTCGCGATCTGGCCAAGCGTCGCAACGCCCGCCCCGATCGCGTTACCCGCCTTGACCGGGATCGCGCGGATATCGGCTTCGCTTTCGAGGCGGTCCTCCACCAGCGTCAGGTACAGACGGTGGCGATCCTCGATCTTGCCGACCGCCGCGACGGTATTCGCGCCGGCCAGCGCGGTGTTCACATCGTTGATCGTCATGCCGAGCGCGCCGAGCTTGGCGGGATCGACCTCGACCTCGACTTCCGGATTCGATCCGCCGAGCACGTCGACACCCGCGACACCCGAGACCGTCGACAGCAGCGGACGCAGTTTGAGCTGCGCGATCTGCGCCAGCGCGACACCATCACGCTTGTCTGAAGTCAGCGAGATGCCGAGCACGGGGAAGATCGTCGGGTCCGACCGGCGCACGCTGAACCGCGTGCCGGTAGGCAAATCGGGCAGGATCGTCGCAAGCGCGCCCTGGGTCGCAAGCGTCGCCGCAACCATGTCGTCGCCCCAGTCGAAACTGAGCGCCACTTCGGCAGTACCACGGCTGGTCGTCGAACGGATCTGCGTCACGCCCGGAATTTCGCGCAGCGCGATTTCGGCGGGGCGCGTGACGTTCGATTCCATCTGGTGCGCATCGCGGTCGCCCGCATCCATCGAAACGACGACACGCGGGTAATCGATATGCGGGAACAGGGTGACCGGCAGGCGCGTCGCCGAGACCAGTCCCGCCAGTGTGACGAGGAAAACGCTCAGCCAGATCGAGCGCTGGTGGCGCAGCATCAGTTCTTTCACTTGCTCGCTCCCGCGCCGGCCAGCTTGACCTTCATGCCGTCTTCGAGCGCGGTGCCGCCCTCGGTCACCACGCTGTCGTTGGCGCTCAGCCCTTTCAGGATTTCAACGCGGTCACCCGACGTGTTGCCGGGCGAAACATCGACGCTTTTCGCGACACCGTTCTTGACGACGAACACATAGCTGCGCCCGCCATCGTCGAGCAGCGCGGCATAGGGAATGGTAATGCCGGATGCCGTCGCACCGACCGAAAGCGTCGCGCGGATCGGCGTGCCAGCGCCCATGCCGGACCCCGGGACGCGCACGAACACCGAAGCAAGGCGCGTCGTCGGATCGATCTGCGGATCGACACCGACCACTGCGACATTGCTTTCGGCGCCGCCGTTGACCGGCTGGATCTTGATCGACTGGCCGGGATGGATGCGCTGCGCGACGGCCGGATCGACCGAGATGCGCGCACGCAGGTCGCCGGGCTTGGCGATCGATGCGATCGTCGTACCCGCCGCGACTTGGTCGCCGGGCTTGGCATTCAGGTTCTGGACCGTCCCCGCCGCCGGAGCGCGCAAAGTCAGCCCGCCGCCGCCGATTCCGAGATGGGCAGCAGCCGTATTCGCCGTCTGTGCGGCGGCACGCGCGGTTTCGACGTCGGCATCGCTGACAAGGCCGTCGGCGCGCAGGCGAAGGGCGCGTGCAAGCGCGGCACGCGCGACCTGAACATCGCTTGCGGCCTTGCCCGCGGCCACCGCGGTTGCCGGGCTGGCGCGTAGGATAACCACGGCCTGGCCGCGGCCCACCGCCGTACCGGTCGGTGCAAGGACCGTTCCGATCACCGCTTCGGCAGGGGCGACCAGCGACTGGTTGTCGCCGGGTGCCGCCTCGGTCGCTCCATAGGCGACCACGTCGTTGCTCGACGCGCCGAGCGTCGCGGGCGCGACGCGGACGGTTGCGACCGGCTCCGGCGCTGCCGCCTCTTCCTCGGCCGCCGAGCAGCCGGCGAGCAGGGCAAACGGAATCAAGACACTGTAGCGGATCATTTGGTCCATCCTTCACTGGGGCCGCCCGACAGCAATTCGAGCGCGATGGTTTGTTCGGCGATCTGTTGATCGAGTTGCATCAAGGCGAGCTTCTGGTCGCGAGCCGCCTGCTGCGCGGTCGCAGCGGTCGCGGGCGACAGGTCGCCGCGCTTGGCAGCGCGAGTGGTCGCATCCGAATAGCGTTCGACCTGCGGCAATTGCCCGGCGAGCGCGGCACGCTGGCGGCGCAGGGTTTCGACGCCGTTGACAGCAGCGGTAATCTCCGCGCGGGTCTGGAACAGCCGCGCGTCGTACTCGGCCTTCAACTGCTCGCGCGTGGCCTTGGCCGTCGCAATACCGCCACGGTTACGGTTCCACAGCGGCAGGGTGAAGCCGATTGCCGGACCGACAGTGTAATTGTCGGCGGTATCGCGGGCCGCTGCCAAGGTCAGCGACAGGTTCGGGAACTGGTCGAGCACAGCCTTGTGCAAATCGGCCTCGGCAACCTGATATCCCGCACGCAGGGCCGCGAGATCGAGGCGGCGGTCGATGGCCTGGGTGACCAATGTTTCCGCAGCGGGCGGTACCGGCGATACCGCAGGTTCAGCGAGCTTGAGGACCACGGACGGGGGCAGGCCGAGCAACTTGTTGAGATCCGACCGCGCGGTTGCGAGATCGCTTTCCGCGGTCCGCGCCTTGGTCGAACTGTCGAGCAAGGCCTGACGGCGCGCGTCGAGGTCGGTACCCGAAATATCGCCGCGACCGGCGGCACGTTGTGCAGCGTCGTACAGTTGTTGCGACGATTCAGCACTCGTCTTTGCGACCTTCAGTGCCTCGGTCAGCGCGAGAACGCGCACGCCCTGAAGCCGTGCCTGACCTGCCGTATTCCACTCCGCCCAGGCGAGATCGAGCCGCACCTGCTTCTTGGATGCCCGCCCGGCCTCGCGGACGACATGCGCGGTGCGGATCTGGTTGATGTCGATCGCCAGCTGGCCGCCGAACGCGTCGAATTCATCCGGCCCGCCGACGATGAAGTCGTAATTCCCCTGGAATGTCGGGTCGGGCAGCAGGCGTGCCGCAAACGCCTGCGCGTCGGTTATCCCCGCCTTNNTCGACCGCCTGCGGCGTCAGGTACGGCCGGTTCAGCTTTTCGGCATCGGCCGACAGGATGGCCGGATCGGGCGCCGCGAGCGTCGCCGATGGCGCTGCCAGGGGATCGGCATGATAGCTGGCGCAGCCTGCAAGGGCAGATGCCGACAGCAGCATGGGGAGCAAGCGCCGCATCACAGCGTCGCAGCCCCGGGAAAGGATAACATCATCCGCACTCCTGGTTGATTGTCTTCGATGGCGACTTCGCCGCCGTGCGCACGCACCACTGCGGCAACGAGCGCGAGTCCAAGGCCGCGGCCCGGTGTCGTCCGGCTGGCTTCGAGACGCGTGAAGCGTTCGAACACGCGCGCGCGATCTTCCGGCGCGATACCGGGACCGCTATCGGCCACGGAGAGCCGGGCGTCCGAGCCCAGCGCGATGGTGATCGCCGCACCCGCAGGTGTGTGATTGAGCGCGTTGTCGAGCAGGTTGCTGACGACCTGCGCGATCAGGTCCCAATTGCCGGTAATGCTGACGTCTGGCGCGACCGTTACGCGAAATTCGCGTCCCTCGTCCTCGATCGACGGACGATAGCTGTCGGCAAGGTCGGTCACCAGGCGGCTGAGGTCGAGCGTCGCCATACGCACGCCGCTGCCCGCCTCGATCTCCGAGATATCGAGAATCGCTCCGAACAGGGCGAGCGTTCCGTCAGCCTGTTCCAGCGCGCCTTCCATGGCGTCGCGCAGGCCCGCCGCGTCTTCGCCCTTGGCAAGGCCGGTTTCCAGTTTCTGGCGCATGCGGGTCAGCGGCGTGCGCAGATCGTGCGCAAGGTCGTCGGTCACCTGCCGCAAATTACCGAGCAGGCCGGTGATCCGGTCGAGCATGCGGTTGAGCGTCGCGGACAGCCGGTCGAATTCGTCGTTGCTGCCGCTAAGCGCGATCCGCCCGGCAAGATCGCCGCCGATAATCCCTTCGGCAGTGCGGTTAATCGCGTCGAGCCGACCGCTGAGAGCGCGGGACAGGACGAATGCCCCGCCAACCCCGATCGCAACGATCAGCCCGAACGCGACCGCGAAGATCGGGAGCATCTTCGCATCCAGTTCTTCCAAGGCTTCCGGATCGGCGCCGACGACGAGCCAGCGCCCGCCGGCCTCGCGAACCGTCA
>DDFE01000065.1 GCA_002336985.1 Sphingomonadales bacterium UBA1936 | reverse complement strand
AACGCATTCCGGACCGCATGACCGTCATCACTCGCTTCGCCCCGTCCCCGACCGGACGGCTCCACGTCGGCAACCTGCGTGCCGCACTCCACAACTGGCTGTGGGCGCGCAAGCACGGCGGGTGGTTCCTGCTGCGGATCGACGATACCGATTTGGCCCGGTCGACCGAAGCGAACGTCGATGCGATTCGTACCGATCTCGACTGGCTCGGACTGAATCATGACGGGGAGGAGCGGCAGTCGCTCCGGTTCGATCTGTACGAGACCAAGTTCGAAGCGCTGAAGGCGGCGGGGCGCGTCTATGCCTGTTACGAAACGCCCGAGGAGTTGGACTTGCGGCGCAAGGTGCTGCTCGGTCGCGGCCTGCCACCCATTTACGAGCGTCCGCCTGTAGATTCGGTTCCGCCAGAAGGACGCGCGCCGCACTGGCGCTTCCGGCTCGACCATGACGTCATGATTGCATGGGAAGACCTGATCCGCGGGGCCCAGCATTTCGACGCGGCAAAGCTCAGCGACCCGGTCATCCGCCGTGCCGATGGCTCGTGGCTCTATCTGCTGCCGAGCGTCATCGATGACATCGAGATGGGCGTGACGCATGTCGTGCGCGGCGAGGACCATGTGTCGAACACCGCTTCGCAAATCCAGATGTTCACAGCACTTGGGGCTACGCCGCCCGCCTTTGCGCATGAGGCGCTGCTGACCGGCAGCGAAGGCAAGTTGTCGAAACGCCTGGGTAGTCTCGACTGCGACGAACTGCGTTCGGCGGGCATCGAGCCACTGGCGATTGCGGGGCTGCTCGCGCGACTGGGCACAAGCGATCCGGTCGAGCCGGTCACCGGGCTTGCGGCACTTGCCGAAACCATCGACTTCGCGCGCTTCGGTCGAGCGCCTGCGCGGTTCGACATGGCCGAGCTCGAAACGCTGAACGCCAAGACCATCCATATGATGCCGTTCGCCGCGGTTTCGGATCGTCTGCCGGCGGGCATGGACGAGGCGGCGTGGACAGCGATTCGGCCGAACCTGAAAACCATCGCAGAGGCTGCCGACTGGTGGCGCATCGTGACCGGTCCTGTCGAAACCGCCGTCGCGGACGAAGACCGCCTTTTCATCGCGCAGGCCGCCGAGGTTGCAGCGACGCTCGACTGGTCTGGGGACCCTTGGCACGCGCTGACCGGAGCGTTAAAGGTCAGTAGCGGCCGCACGGGCAAGGCGCTGTTCCTGCCGCTTCGCCGCGCACTGACGGGTCTCGACCACGGCCCCGACATGGCGGCGCTGCTGCCCATCATCGGTCGGGAACGTGCCATCTCACGTCTCGTGTAACCGTTTCACGCGCGTTATCACCCTTGCGGAGGTGATGTTTTGATATAGCATAACATTTGTGGGCGACTCGGCTCGCGATGTCGCTCCGTGAAGGAGGATGTCATGCCTGCCACTGGTTACCTCGACACCCGATCCCGCCATCCCGTCGCACTCATCGCAGCGATTTCCATCAATCTCGCCATTGTAGGCGGTGTTCTTACCTACAAGACCGTCATTACGCCGCGCGGACCCGACGGGATTCCCACAATCAAGCTCAATCCCCCGCCGCCCATAATCGTCAAGCCGTTGGAACAGCCGAAGACGCGGCAGACCAAGCCTGCAGATCCGCAGCCGCGACCCGTTCCCGTGCCGACACCGCCGGATATCTCGAAGACCATCATACCAACCGAAACTACGCCATGGCCCGAAAATCCGCCATTGCCGCCGATGCCTACCGGCGGCCAGGAAGCAACGAAGCCCCTTCCGCCGGTGGAGTTCACGGCCAAGATCGACCCGCGCTTCGCAAGCCAGTTGCAACCCGTTTATCCACCCGCGCTCGAACGGCAGGAGATCGAGGGCAAATGCACCGTTCGCGTCCAGGTCGGGATCGACGGCCGGATCATCGCGGTCGAACTGGTCAAGGCCGATAATCCCGCCTTTTTCACGGCAACGAGAGAGCAGGCACTGCGCCGCTGGCGGTTCAAGCCGGCGACGCGCGACGGTCAGCCGATCGTGTCGTGGGTGGAAAAAACCATCGTCTTCAAAATGCCGGGTAACTGACACGGCTGGATTGCGGCGGGGAATGGCCTATCTTGTGGACATGGCATTCATTCCCCGCCCGGTTCGCCCCACCCGCGCACTCGGCGACCTGTGGCAATTCTTCAAGGCGCGGCAACGTCACGAATATGTGATCCTGCTGATCTCGACCGGCATGACCTTCGCGTGGTTCGCCGCGATCTTCTACAAGCTTTACCCGAAGCCTGAGTACAAGCAGCCGACGGTCATGTATGTGACGCAGTGGTCGGCCTCGCGGACGCTGGACGAAATCAAGAAGCAGCAAGCGAAAGACCTGCCCGCAGAGCTCGAAGCGAAGCGCCTCGCGGAAAAAGCGGAAGCGGAAAAGCGCGCGAAATACCAAAGACTGGCCAAGCAACTTGGCATCAACTGACGACGCACGGTGGATGGGCGCGGCGCTGGCGCTCGCCGAACGGGGGCGGGCGCACAGCTGGCCCAATCCGAATGTGGGCTGTGTCATTGTCATCGAGGACCGCATCGTCGGTCGCGGATGGACACAGCCAGGCGGCCGTCCGCATGCCGAGGCAATGGCTTTGGTGCAGGCGAGTGAAAAGTCGCGCGGCGCGACACTTTACGTGACGCTCGAACCCTGTGCCCACGTCAGTGCGCGGGGGCCGGCATGTGCCGACACGATCATTTCCGCGGGTGTGGGGCGAGTGGTTATCGCAACGGGCGACCCCGATCCGCGTACGAATGGCGCGGGGATCGAGCGGTTGAAGGCGGTGGGCATCGCGGTCACCACCGATCTGCGAAGCGCCGAAGCGCGCCATTCGATGGCCGGTTTCCTGACGCGTGTTCGCGATGGCCGTCCGCACGTGACGCTAAAGCTGGCGCTTTCGATCGACGGTGCCATCGCGATGGGGTCGGGTGCCAGCCGCTGGATCACCGGCGATGCGGCCCGCGCGCATGCCCATCTGCTCCGTGCGCGCAGCGATGTCATTCTCGTGGGACGAGGCACGCTCGATGCCGATGCGCCGCGCCTCGACGTTCGCTTGCCCGGTCTCGAGGATCGCGGGTCGAAACGGGTGGTGCTTTCCCGCAAACCAGGTGCACCCGACGGCTGGACGAACCTTGCCAGCCCCGACGCGATCGGATCGCTCAGCGCAAATTGGCTGCTGGTCGAGGGCGGCATGGGCGCGGCAGCGGCATTCCTGTCGCGCGATCTGGTCGACACATTGTTGATCTACCGTGCGCCGATCATTGTCGGAGACGGGCGGACGCTGGGCGACATCGGACTCACCGACCTCGCCACTGCGCACGGGCGCTGGATTCTGGCCGACAGCCGCCGCCTTGGCAGCGACCGGCTCGATATCTACGAACGGACGCGTTAGGAGCACGGGCATGTTTACCGGCATCGTCAGCGACATCGGCACCATCACCTCCAGCGCGGAGCAGGGCGACCGCCGTGTCGTCGTGCAATGCGGCTATGACCTTTCGGGCGTCGCGATCGGCGCATCCATCGCGTGTTCGGGCGCGTGCATGACGGTCGTCGACAAGGGCGCCAACTGGTTTGCTGCCGATGTCTCGGGTGAAAGCGTATCGAAGACGGCGTCGGGCATGTGGGATGCGGGAAAGCGGCTCAACCTCGAACGCGCGTTGAAGCTGGGTGACGAACTCGGCGGCCATATCGTGACGGGCCATGTCGATGGCGTGGGCACAGTCGTCGGCGTTTGCGAAGAGGGTGGATCGCACCGCGTCGGCATTCGCGTGCCCGACGATATCGCGCCGTTTATCGCGCCCAAGGGATCGGTCACGGTCGACGGTGTTTCGCTGACTGTGAACACCGTGCGCGATGCGGCGGAAACTGGCGACGGCACGCATTTCTCGGTCAACATCATTCCGCACACTTGGGCGGTGACGACGCTCGGCAGCCTTGCACAGGGGCAGCAGGTCAATATCGAGATCGACGTGCTGGCGCGCTACCTGAAGCGCATGCGGGACGTTGTTGCGTAATCACCCGTCATTGCGAGCGTAGCGAAGCAATCCAGCACGCTTGCGGCCAAGTGGATTGCTTCGCTGCGCTCGCAATGACGATGGCTAATCCGTCAGCTTCTTGAGCGCATATAGCGCTTCCAGCGCCTCGCGGGGGCTGAGCGCATCCGGGTGTATCGCCGCCAGCGCTTCCTTCAGCGGGTCGCCCTTTTCCTGTTCGACTAGTACCGAAAATAGCGGCAGGTCGTCGAGCCCGGCCGCAAGGCCACCCGTTGCGGCACGCCCCGCTTCCAGCTTCGCCAGCACCGACTTCGCACGTTGCAGGACGGCGGGCGGCATTCCGGCCAGCCGCGCGACAGCGATGCCGTAGCTGCGATCCGCCGGACCCGATGCGACTTCATGCAGCAGGACCAGGTCGCCCTTATACTCCCGCGCCCGCACATGGTGCAGCGACAATGCGTTCAGCTTCTCCGCCAGCCGCGTCAGCTCGTGATAGTGCGTCGCGAACAGGCAGCGGCAGGTATTGACCTCATGCACCGCCTCGACGACCGCCCAGGCGATGGCGAGACCATCGTAAGTAGAGGTACCGCGACCGACCTCATCGAGGATCACGAAGCTGCGCGGCGTCGCCTGCGCAAGGATCGCCGCGGTCTCGACCATTTCGACCATGAAGGTCGAACGGCCGCGCGCGAGGTTATCGGATGCGCCGACGCGGCTGAACAGCCGGTCGACGAGACCAAGCCGTGCCGATTTTGCGGGCACATAACATCCCGCCTGCGCCAGCACCGCGATCAGCGCGTTCTGCCGCAGGAAGGTCGACTTGCCGCCCATGTTGGGCCCGGTGACCAGCCACAGCCGGTCGCCCGCATCGAGTGCACAATCGTTCGCCACGAAGCGGTCGCCGCTTCGCGTCAGGGCCGCTTCGACGACAGGATGTCGCCCGCCCGTTACCTCAAAACAGGAATGATCGACGAAGGCCGGCCGGTTCCAGTCGCACTCGACCGCCGTCTGCGCATTCGCGCTCGCGACATCCAGCCGGGCAAGCGCATCGGCCGTTGCTGAGATCGTACGCGCCGATGCGAGCGCCTGCGCTGTCAGGTCCTCGAAATGCGCGGCCTCCGCCGTCAGGGCGTGCGAGCCCGCCTGGGTGACGCGCATTGCGACGTCATGAAGGTCGGTCGCGTTGAACCGCACGACGCCAGCCAAGGTCTGGCGATGGGTGAACGGCGAACCGGGCGCCATCAGCGGATCGGCCGACCGTGCGGGCACCTCTATATAATAGCCGAGCACATTGTTGTGCCGGATCTTGAGCGCCGCGACACCGGTTTCGTCCTTGAACCGCGCCTCGAGCGCGGCGATCTCACGCCTTCCCATGCCGCCCGCGTCGCGCAGGTCGTCGAGCGCAGCGTCGTACCCCGCGGCGATATAGCCTCCAGCGCTTGGATCGACGGGCGGTTCGGCAACCAGTGCACGTGTCAGTAAGTCGATCAGCGCGCCATGCCCACCGAGTGCCGGCAACAGGTCGGCCAGCAATGCCGGAACATCGGACGCCCGGCCGAGCGTTTCGCGCAATTCCCATGCAGCGTTCAGCCCATCGCGCAACTGGCCCAGGTCGCGCGGTCCCCCGCGTCCCGCGGACAGCCGCGCCAGAGCGCGCGCGATGTCGGGCAGGCGACGCAATGTCTCACGCAGATCCTCGCGGGCGATGCCGTCGCCGAGCCAGTGCGCGACGAGGTCGAGCCGGCCATCGATCGTCGCGCGATCCATAAGGGGCGCGGACAAGTCTGCGGCGAGCATCCGTGCGCCCGCGCCCGTGACCGTCCGGTCGATCGTGTCGAGCAGGCTTCCCTTGCGCCCGCCACCGCTTGCTTGTGTGAGTTCCAGGCTCTCACGCGTGGCGGCGTCGATCGCCATATGCCCGCTCGGCGTCCGGCGGACGGGTGCTGCGAGGAACGGCAGCGCGCCTTTTCCGGCGTGGTCGAGATAAGCGAGCAGGCCCGCCGCCGCCGCGAGTTCAGCTCTCGTGAAGGCGCCGAACCCGTCGAGTGTTGCGACGTCATGAAGGCTTTTCAGACGCGCTTCGCCTCTCGCGGAGTCGAAGTCACGGATGTCTCGTTCGACTGATTGTGCTCCCGCAAAGACAGGCGCACTGGTGGCCACGGCCCCTGCCTTCGCAGGAGCACAGATGATTTCGCGAGGAGAATAGCGCGCTATTTCGGCTTCGAGTTGTGGGGTGCCGATCTCGCAAAGTTCGAATGCGCCGGTGGATATGTCGGCGGCTGCCAAGCCGACGGCCTCGCCGATCGCGATCAGGGCGACAAGCCAATTGGCATTGCGCGCTTCGAGCAGTGATTCTTCGGTCAGTGTTCCCGCCGTCACCACACGGACGATGGCGCGTGCGACGAGCGCTTTCGATCCGTCGCGCGCCTTCGCCTCGGCAGGTGTTTCGACCTGATCTGCGATTGCGACGCGGTGCCCTGCCTTGATCAGCCGCGCGAGATAGGCGTCAGCAGCATGCGCGGGGACGCCGCACATGGGTATGCGCTCGCCGTCATGCTCGCCGCGTGCGGTCAGCGCGATATCGAGAACCGCGCTTGCGATCCGCGCATCGTCGAAAAACAGTTCGAAGAAATCGCCCATGCGATAGAACAGCAGGCAGTCGGGCGCCTCTGCTTTCAACGCGTGATATTGGGCCATCATGGGAGTGGGCGTGGTCGTCACATTCCCGGAATACACGCGCGACATTTCCGTGAAAGCTAGAATGACGTAAGGGCACCTCGAATTAGGAGAAATGCCGATGTCCGATGAAGCCAACGTCCAGTTTTCAGAGCGCGAGGCGTTGCTGTTTCACTCGTACGGACGTCCCGGCAAGATCGAGATCGTCGCAACCAAGCCGATGGCGACGCAGCGCGACCTGAGTCTGGCTTATTCTCCCGGGGTTGCCGTTCCGGTGCGCGCCATCGCGGAAGATCCGGCGACCGCATATGACTATACGGCCAAGGGAAATCTGGTCGCGGTCATCTCCAATGGCACGGCGATCCTGGGTCTCGGCAATCTCGGCGCGCTCGCATCGAAGCCGGTGATGGAGGGCAAGGCCGTCCTGTTCAAACGCTTCGCTGACGTCGATTCGATCGACATCGAGGTCGCGACCGAGGATCCCGAAGCCTTCATCAACGCGGTGGCGCTGCTCGAACCGACATTCGGCGGCATCAACCTCGAGGACATCAAGGCGCCCGAATGCTTCATCATCGAGCAGGCGCTGAAAGAGCGGATGAACATTCCGGTCATGCACGATGACCAGCATGGCACCGCGATCATCACCGCCGCAGGCCTGATCAACGCCGTCCTGCTGACGGGCCGCAAGATGAACGAGATCAAGGTCGTCGTGAATGGCGCGGGCGCAGCGGCCATCGCCTGCACCGAACTGATCAAGGGCATGGGCGTGCGCCCCGACAACGTCATCATGTGCGACCGGTCGGGCGTCATCTACCAGGGCCGCACCGACAGCATGGATCAGTGGAAATCGGCGCACGCGGCGAAGACCGACCGGCGCACTTTGGAGGAAGCGTTGGTCGATGCCGATGTTTTCCTAGGTCTTTCGGCCAAAGATGCGCTGACGCCCGCATTCCTGAAGAAGATGGCCGACCAGCCGATCATCTTCGCGATGGCGAACCCGGATCCCGAAATCACGCCGCCCGCAGCGAAGGCGGTGCGCCCTGACGCGATCATCGCGACAGGGCGTTCGGACTATCCGAACCAGGTCAACAATGTGCTGGGCTTCCCTTTCATCTTTCGCGGTGCGCTCGACGTGCGCGCGACGGCGATCAACGAGGAAATGAAGATCGCAGCGGCCAACGCCATCGCCGAACTCGCGCGCCAGCAGGTGCCGGAGGAAGTGGCGATGGCCTATGGCGGCCGCGCACAGAGTTTCGGCCGCGATTATATCATTCCCGCGCCGTTCGACCCGCGCCTTATGGAATTGGTGCCGGCGGCCGTTGCCAAAGCCGCGATGGATTCGGGTGTGGCGACGCGCCCGATCCTCGACATGGACGAATACCGCCACACTTTGCGCAGCCGGCTCAATCCGACGACCTCGGTGCTGGGCCTCGCCTATGAAGATGCGCGCGCTCATCCGAAGCGCGTCGTGTTCGCAGAGGGCGAAGAAGAGGTTGTGCTGCGCGCGGCGATCCAGTTCCGCGACGGCGGCTATGGCATCCCGGTCCTCGTAGGCCGCGACGACGTGCACGAGCGGCTTTCGGCGCTGGGCGTCGACAAGCCCGAGCAGTTCGAGGTGCACAACAGCCGCAACTCGCCGTTGGTGCCTGCGATGGTCGACAAGCTGTACGAGCGCCTCCAGCGCCGCGGATATTTGCGCCGCGAGATCGAGCGCATGGTCAACCAGGACCGGAACGTCTTTGCCGCATTGCTGCTCAAGATGGGCGAAGTCGATGCGATGATCACCGGCACCACTCGCACTTACGCGCAGACGATGCGCGAGGTACGCCGTGTGCTCGATCCGGCAGAGGGACGGATCCCGTTCGGTATTCACGTCCTCGTCGGCCAGTCGCACACGGTGTTCATGGCCGACACGACCGTCAACGAACGCCCGACCGCCGAACAGCTTGCCGATATCGCCGAAGGGACAGCAGCCGTCGCGCGCGCCATGGGGCATGAGCCGCGCGTCGCGTTCCTCAGCTATTCGACCTTCGGCAATCCGCAGGGATCGTATCTCACCAACCTGCGCGACGCCGTGACCGCGCTCGAGGCGCGCAACGTAAGCTTCGAGTTCGAGGGCGAAATGGCGCCCGACGCCGCGCTCAATCCGAAGGTGATGGCGAACTATCCGTTCAGCCGCCTGTCCGGGCCGGCCAACGTCCTGATCATGCCCGGGCTGCAGTCGGCGAACCTGTCGGCAAAGCTTCTGCGCGAGCTGGGCGGCGATTCGGTGATCGGCCCGATGCTGATCGGCATGGAAAAGCCGGTGCAGATCGCGACCATGGGTTCGACCGCGAGCGAACTCGTAACGCTGGCAGTGCTGGCAGCGGGCGGGGTCGCTCGCTGATTTAGGCGTCAGTTTCCGTCGGGATTGTCGGTCGTGCCGCCGCCACGGCCGACGCTGCCGACCTGGCCGATGTTGCCGAACAGTTCCTGGAAGAAGCTGCGGTGACGGCCCAGCGTCGGTGTCTTGTCCTTGATCGGGTGGATCGAGGCCACCTGTTCCAGGCCCTTGCGTTCGACGTTGGTCACGTTGCCGGCCTGGTCGAAGCGGACGTGCAGGATGGTCTGCGCCGAAGGCCTGGGGTTGCGGAACGCCCACTGTTTTGTCTCGCGCGAGACGTAGTACCAGTCCTTGTCGTCGAACTGACCGGCAAAGCTGGGGCGGCCAAGCGTCCCTTGGACCGATGCCTTGTTGTCCACGCCGGCCTTGATCCCGGCGGACAGCTGCGGATCGATGACGAACCCCTGGCGGCCCGGCACGCGCGCGCATCCGGCGGTGATGGTGGCAATGGCGATGACGGAAACGGTAAGCGCAATACGACGGGGCATAATAACGTCCGGTGCACGGGCGTGATTGCAACCGCGCGGGATCGCCTCAATATGCGCCGATGATGACCACGGCAAGCAAAGAGCGGAACCCCGGCCTGTTCGCACGGCTGTTCGGTGCCAGGCCCGATGATCGGGCAGCCCTATACGACACCATCGTCGCCGAGGGGCGGCGTCCGGAATACTACGCGATCTATGGCGTGCCCGACACGAC
>DDFE01000267.1 GCA_002336985.1 Sphingomonadales bacterium UBA1936 | reverse complement strand
GCAGGTTCGCAAAAGCGCAGCCGACTGTCTGTCCATCGTTCCAGACGACTTCGGCCTGAAGCCCCTTCAGCGGTCCAATGCTCAGCCAGCAGATCGTGCCAGCGGGCATGCCGGTAACGGCCTGCGCCGCGAAACCGCCCAGCGACAGGTCGACCAGCTTGGTTGGAAAGGCGTGCGATCCCGAGGGTCGCAGCATCGCGGACAGGTCGAGCTTGATGCGGGGCGACGCACGGTCTTCCTGCGCGGCTTTCGCATAGGCGTCATAAGGGACAGCAAGAGTCATTTATCATCCTCCGGTCCCCGCATGCGCTGTACGGAAGAAGGATGAGCGACGGCTTTCCGGACTTAGTTAACGCGCTCGCGATAACCCGACGCGAAATCTTCGGACAGCAGGGCCGCGATGCGCGCGCCGACGGCCTCGGGTGCCTTCAGAGTGGCGGGGTCTTCGCCCGGATAGGCTTTTGCCCGCATGGCCGTACGTGTTGCGCCGGGATCGAGGAGCGCGATCCGGATGCGGCCTGCGGTCGATGTTTCGTCGGCGTAGGTCAGCAAGAGGTTTTCGAACGCTGCTTTCGACGCGCCATAGGCGCCCCAATAGGCGCGGGGATCGGCGCCGACACTCGATGTCAGCCCGATGATCCGGGCGGCAGGGCTGGCGCGTAGCATCGGATCGAACGCCGTGATCAGCGCGGCCTGTGCTGTGACGTTCAGCGTCATCACGCGCCCGAATTCCTTGGCATCGATATGCGGTACGGGCGTCAGCGTGCCGAGCATGGCAGCATTGAGCACGAGCACGTCGAGCGAACCCCAACGCGTCGAGATCGCCGCCGCCAATCGTCCGATCGAATCTCCGTCGGTCAGGTCGAGCGGGGCAATCGTTGCTGATCCGCCGGCATCATGAATGCGATTCTCGACCTCCTCGAGGCCCGCCGCGGTCCGCGCCGTCAGGACGACGTGATAGCCCGCCGACGCCAATGCCTCGGCCGTTGCCGCTCCGATACCCCGTGAGGCGCCTGTGACGAGCGCCAGCTTCGCGTCGCTCAAACCACACGCTCCGCGAGCAATTCGAACTGATCTTCGGGAGCGAGTTCATCCTGGTCGGTCAGACGTGTCGGGTAGTCGCCCGTGAAGCACGCATCGCAATATTGCGGGCGTACGTCGGCGCGGCGCGCTTCCCCCAATGCCTTGTAGAGGCCGTCGATGCTGATGAAGCCCAGCGAATCGGCGTGGATGAAGTCCTGCATTCCACCGACATCGAGCCGGTGTGCGAGCAGCTTTGTGCGTTCGGGCGTGTCGACGCCGTAGAAGCAACTGTGCCGGGTCGGCGGGCTGGCGATGCGCAGATGCACTTCGCTGGCTCCTGCATCGCGCATCATCTGCACGATCTTGAGACTCGTCGTGCCCCGCACGATCGAATCATCGACCAGCACGACGCGCTTGCCCTGGATCAGCGCGCGATTGGCGTTGTGCTTCAGCTTGACGCCGAGATGGCGGACCTGGTCGCCCGGCTGGATGAACGTGCGTCCGACATAGTGCGAGCGGATGATACCCAGTTCGAACGGTATGCCCGATTCCTGCGCATAGCCAATGGCAGCGGGCGTGCCCGAATCGGGGACCGGTACGACAAGGTCGGCTTCGACCGGGTTTTCGATCGCAAGCTGCGCGCCGATCGCCTTACGGACGTCGTAGACGCTCTTGTCGTCGACGATCGAATCGGGGCGGCTGAAATAGACGTGTTCGAAGATGCAGGGGCGGGCGAAGCTCTTGGGAAAGGGCTTCTCCGACCGCACGCCCGACGATGATACGATGACCAGTTCGCCCGGCTCGACCGCGCGGATATAGGTCGCACCGCAAACATCGAGCGCCACGGTTTCCGACGCGAAGATCGTCGCGCCGTTCAACTCGCCCATCACCAGCGGGCGGATGCCGAGCGGGTCGCGGCAGGCGATCATGCCCTCGGTCGTCATGCAGATCAGCGAATAAGCGCCCTCGACCTTGCGCAGCGCGTCGATGAACTTGTCGAGCAAGGTGCGATAGGTGCTGGTCGCGACCAGGTGGATGATGACTTCGGTATCGCTGGTGGACTGGAAGATCGATCCGCGGCGCACGAGTTCGCGGCGCAATGTCATCGCGTTCGAAATATTGCCGTTGTGCGCGACCGCGAACCCGCCCGAAGCGAGGTCGGCATAGAGCGGCTGGACGTTACGCAGGGCCGTTTCACCCGTCGTCGCATAACGCACATGGCCGCAAGCAACGCTGCCGGGAAGTGCGCGGATGATATCGTCGCGGTCGAAGTTTCCAGCGACATGACCCATCGCACGATGGGTGTGNNNNCGGAGCTTGTCGTCGTCGAAAGGATGTGTCGTGAGCATGTTTGCGGCGTCCGTTGTCGGCGTCGGATGGCGCGCATATAGGGAGGGAGAGGCGCGCTGTCTCGCTTTTGTCACAGGAAAATGCGCCGATGGCCGGAGATAACGTTTTTTGGCGTGAAACGGGCACCGCGCTTAACCCCAAATGGGGCGCGGATGGCTTGATCATCGGCGTCGTCACGGATGCGAACAGCGGTGAGTTGCTGATGGTCGCGCATCTGAATGGCGAGGCGCTGGCGCTGACGCAGTCCACAGGCGAGGCGCACTTCTGGTCGCGGAGTCGCGGGCGGATCTGGAAGAAGGGCGAGGAGTCGGGAAACGTCCTGCGGGTCGTGGAACTGCGGATCGATTGCGACCAGGACGCACTGTGGATCAAGGCTGAGCCTGCAGGGCCGGCATGCCATACCGGCGCGCGGA
>DDFE01000014.1:7203-9500 GCA_002336985.1 Sphingomonadales bacterium UBA1936 | reverse complement strand
ACCGACAGCGTACAGCCATCCGGCATCGCACCGAGCGCCGTCGCCTCTGCCCATGTCGCAACGAAGAAATCGCGGCACCCGGCCTTGGCGAGGCGCGCCACGACGCCCGATGCGCCCAGGCCATAGCCATCGGCCTTGACCGCGGCACCGCAAGCGGCGGCACCGCTCTTGCCTGCAAGCCAGCGCCAGTTTGCCGTCAGTGCATCGCCGTCGAGCCGCAGTCGAAGCGGTGGATTCAAATGTCTTCGTCCAATGGCTTGCCCGAATTCTCGGGCAGGAAGAACAGGCTGACGAGAAACGCCATGATCACGACGACCACGGTGTACCACAGGCCGGCATAGGCGTCGCCCGTCCGCACGACGATATATTGCGAAATCAGCGGCAGGAAACCGCCAAAATAGCCCGAGCCGATGTGATAGGGAATCGACATGGAGGTATAGCGGATGCGCGCCGGGAACATCTCGACCAGGATCGCCGCGACCTGGCCATAGGTCATGGCCGACAGCCCGACCATCAGCGCGACCGCAAGGATGATCTTCCAAGGCTGTTTCTCGTTCGGGTCGGCCTTGTCCGGATAACCTGCGGCGATCAGTGCCGCAGCATAGGCTTTGTCATCGAACCCGGTGATCCGCGTCTTGCCGACGGTCAATGCGACTTCCCCCGGCGAATAGGGCTGGATCTTCTGATAGCTGACGCCCCGCTTCGCCAGGTAAGCCAGCGCCTTGCCACACGTCGTTTCCTGCTTCGGCGCAAACACGCTGAAGTCGCAGGGCGGCAGTTCCAGCCGTACAGGCGACGATAAGGTCGCGCGTTCGAGCGCAGGATTCGCTGCGTTCGCCATCATGTGGAAGATCGGAAAGACGGATACCGCCGTTAGTGCATAACCGGCGAGCAACAGCTTCTTGCGTCCGATCCGGTCCGACAACGCACCGAACAGGACATAGAACGGCGCTGCAATCACCACACCGACCATCATGTAGAGCAGCACATCCGCTTCCGGCAGCCGCGCCGTGTCCTTCAGAAAGTAAAGCGTGCCGAACTGCGATGTATAATAAACAACCGTCAGGCCTGCAGCCACGCCGAACAGCGCGGTAAGAATGCGCCCCTTGTTGCCAGGCTCTCGCCATGAATCGACCAGCGGATTTTTCGACGTCGTTCCAGCAGCCTTCATCGCCCGGAACACGGGACTCTCGTTCAACTTCATCCGGATGTAGAGCGAAATCGCGAGCATCAGCAGCGAAGCCACAAACGGGATGCGCCAGCCCCAGCTGTCGAAATCTTGCGGGCTGAGCGCCGTCCGGCAACCCAGCACCATGATGACGCTGAGCAGGAAACCACCCGCGACCGACACTTGGATCCAGCTGGTATATTGACCGCGTTTGTTCTGCGGAGCGTGCTCGGCGACGTAGATCGCGGCACCGCCATATTCGCCACCCAGCGCCAATCCCTGAAGCAGGCGCATAAACACCAGTAGAGCAGGCGCCCAGAGTCCTGCGCTTGAATAGGTCGGCAGGAATCCGATCGCGGCGGTCGCACCGCCCATCAGGGTGATGGTGACCAGAAACGTGTATTTGCGCCCGATCTTATCACCGAAATAGCCGAACAGGATTGCGCCCAGCGGCCGCACCCCGAAACCCGCGCCGAATGCCGCAAGGCTCGCCAGGGTCGCGGCCGTCGCATTGTCCGAAGGGAAGAAGAGCCGTCCGAGCAGGGCCGCCAGAATGCCGTAGACGAAGAAATCATACCATTCGAACACGGTCCCGAGCGACGACGCCACGATGACCAGGCGATCGCGTTTCGGTTCGATTTCGCCGTTTGCGTCCGCAGCGATGACTGTTTCGGTCATATGTTCTCCCCCGCCATGACCTTAGGGCGAGCGTGCACCTGCGGGCAAGTCATTGCGGCAAGACGGCGGATGGCGAAGTTGACACGGTCCAAATGTCTTTTGCCAAAGCGACCGGGTCCGCGACGCCAAGCCGCGGCGCGAAGTTGACAGGGTTCCAAATGGCAGGTGACGGGCGCGGCTTCATCGTCATCACATGGCCGAACGATGTCGTGTAGGACAGCCTGGGGAATGCGAAAGCGATCCTTCAGAACAGCCGGGCGCCGTTCGGCACTCTCACGTCCGGAGAGAACAGGACCACGTGCCCGTTCTCATCAGGAAAGCCGAGCGTCAGCACTTCCGACATGAACTTGCCGATCTGGCGCGGAGGGAAGTTGACGACCGCCGCCACTTGTCGCCCGACCAACGTTTCCAGCGTGGAATGCTCCGTAATCTGCGCGCTCGACCGGCGCGT
>DDFE01000014.1:0-7158 GCA_002336985.1 Sphingomonadales bacterium UBA1936 | reverse complement strand
TGCATTATTCGACCGTGACCGACTTGGCGAGATTGCGCGGCTGATCGACGTCGGTGCCCTTCGCGACTGCCACATGATAGGCGAGCAGCTGGACCGGGATGGCATAGACCAGCGGCGAAATCAGCGGGTGAACCTTCGGCATTTCGATGGTCGCCATCACGTCGCTTCCCGCCTCGGCAATCCCCTCGGCGTCCGAGATCAGCACGACCTTCGCGCCTCGCGCCATCGCCTCGTGCATGTTGCTGACCGTCTTTTCGAACAACGGGCCGGCAGGCGCGATGACGATCAGCGGTACGTTCTCGTCGATCAGTGCGATCGGCCCGTGCTTCATCTCGCCGGAGGCATAGCCCTCGGCATGGATGTAGCTGATTTCCTTCAGCTTTAGCGCGCCCTCGAGTGCAAGCGGATAATCCTGCCCGCGCCCAAGGTAGAGCACGTCTCGCGCGCCAGCGATGGTGTGCGCCATCGCCTCGATCTCGGCATCATGTTCCAGCGCTGCATTGATGGCGGCGGGCACTTCGGTCAGGTGCTGGACGATCTCGCGCTCTTCTCCCGCCGGTAACTTGCCCTTGGCACGCGCGAGATTGACGGCGAGCGCGGCCATCACGGCCAGCTGGCAGGTGAACGCCTTGGTCGAGGCGACGCCGATCTCTGGCCCCGCATGCGTCGGCATCAGCAGGTCGACCTCGCGCGCCATGCTGCTGGTCGGGACATTGATGATGCCCGCGGTCGTCAGCCAGCCCGCCTTCATGTGGCGCAGCGCCGCGAGGGTGTCGGCCGTCTCGCCCGACTGCGACACGACGACACCCAACATGTTCGGTAGCAGGACGGGATCGCGGTAACGGTATTCCGACGCGACATCGACCTCGACCGGGATACGCGCGAGCTGTTCGATCCAGTATTTGCCGATCATGCCGACATAGGATGCCGTGCCGCAGGCGACGATGACGACCCGTTCGATCGAGGAAAGGTCGAAATCCATTTGCGGCAGGCCGACCTGTTCCTCCAGCGGGCGCAGGTACGAGCGCAATGTCTGGGCGAGGACGGTCGGCTGCTCGTAAATCTCCTTGAGCATGAAGTGGCGGTAATTGCCCTTCTCGATCAATGCGGCCGTGACGCCCGAGGTGGTGATTTCCCGCGTGACCGGATTGTTGTCGGCATCGAAAATCTCGGCGCCGTCGCGCGTGATGATCACCCAGTCGCCTTCCTCGAGATAAGCGATCTTCTGGGTCAGCGGTGCCAGTGCCAGCGCATCGGACCCCAGATAGGTTTCGCCGTCGCCATAGCCCACCACAAGCGGCGAGCCGAGCCGCGCACCGATCAGCATGTCGGCGTTCTGGCGGAACGCGATGGCCAGCGCGAAGGCCCCGCGCAGGCGGGGCAGCACGGCCTTCACCGCGTCCTGCGGCGACTTGCCGGATTCGACCTGTTCGCTGACGAGGTGCGCGACCACTTCGGTATCGGTCTGGCTTTCGAACACACGGCCGCGCCCCTCCAGTTCCTCGCGCAGCGGCTTGAAGTTTTCGATGATGCCGTTGTGCACCAGCGCAACTTCGCCCGTCGCATGCGGGTGCGCATTCGCGGTGTTCGGCACGCCATGGGTCGCCCAGCGCGTGTGCGCGATGCCGGTCAGGCCCGGTGCGGGATCGGCGGCAAGGACGCGCGCCAGGTTGATAAGCTTGCCCTCGGCGCGCCTGCGGATCAGCTGACCGTTCTCGACGGTGCAGATGCCCGCGGAGTCATAACCGCGGTATTCCATCCGCTTGAGACCGTCGACCAGACGATCCGCAACCTGGTCACGCCCGACGATACCGATAATGCCGCACATGGTGGAACTGGCCTTTTCCTAGAGGGTGTAGGGAACACGGATACCCGGCATGTTCGCCGGGAAATCCTTGATGTTACGAGTTACGAGAATGCGCCCGCGCACTTGCGCGGAGGCGAGGATGATGGCGTCGGGTGATTTGAGGCGCGGCCGTTCGCGCCGAAGCGCGGCAGCGCGGCGGGCGATTTCCGGATCGAGTTCATCGACGTCGAAGCTCGCAAGGAAACGCTCCATTCCGGGAAGAACATGGGGCGCTCCCTTGGACATGACTTCCACCCAGGCCATCCTGCTGATCCAGGCGCGCGGTGTTGTCGACATGGCGCGAACGATCTCGTGCCGGGCGGACGCAATGCCACCCAGCGCGTCGATCAGAATATTCGCATCAAATGCGAAACCGCTCATGCGGGCGGCTTGGACGGCGGCATCTTGCCCGCAACCATGTCGAGGTAAATCTGGCGCTGACGATCATCCTCCTCATCGAAACAATCAGGCGATTCGGCGCGCACCTCCTCGTAATCGTCATCCCAGGGGCGGGTCCATTCCGCTCGACGCAGGCGATCATATTCGTGCGGGTCGTATGCAATCCCTTCGCGTGCCCACAGTCCGAACCCGGCTTCTAGCCAATCCATCTTTCCGGCCGACGGCGCTTGTGCGCGATAGTTCGACACAGCTTCCCGCACTAACGACGCGCGCGACCGGCCCTCTTCGGCAGCCTTGCTATCCAGCCACTCGATATCTTCATCGGGCAAATCGGCGAGAATGCGTTTCATTGATATACCGATATCATATCACGATATCATTTCAAGGTTTTTTTGCGCGCCACCATGATCTTGCGGAACCCCGCCGCCCAGCCCGGTTTCGATTCCTGCTTGCCCCGTGCAACGGCCAGTGAATCGGGGGCGACGTCGGCAGTGATGACGCTACCCGCCGCGACGATCGCGCCGGGACCGATGGTGACGGGGGCGACCAGCGCGCTGTTCGAGCCGACGAAGGCGCCAGCGCCGATCTCTGTCTTGTACTTGAAGAAGCCGTCGTAATTGCAGGTGATGGTGCCCGCGCCCACGTTGGCCCCGGGGCCCACTTCGGCATCGCCCAGATAGGTCAGGTGGTTCGCCTTGGCGCCCGCGCCCATGACCGTCTTCTTCACCTCGACGAAATTGCCGATCTTCGTCCTCTCGCCCAGCACCGCGCCGGGGCGCAGGCGGGCAAACGGGCCGATCTCCGCTTTCGGGCCGATCGTCGCGCCTTCGAGATGCGAGAAGGCGTGGATCGTCGCGCCATCGGCCACGCTCACACCGGGGCCGAAGAAGACATCGGGCTCGATCACGACATCGCGGCCGAGCTTCGTGTCCCAGCTGAACCAGACGGTATGCGGCGCGATCAGCGTCGCGCCATCGGCCATCGCCTGTGCACGGCGCACGCCCTGCCATTGCGCCTCGACAGCGGCGAGTTCGGCGCGGCTGTTGACGCCCGCAACCTCGTCCGCATCGGCCTCGATCACCGCGCTCGCCCGGCCGTCACCAGAGGCAAGCATGACGATGTCGGGCAAATAATATTCGCCTGCGGCATTGGCGTTACCGACGCGGCCGAGCAGCGCGAACAAGTCGGCCGCGCGGACCGCCATCAGGCCGGAGTTGCACAGGTTTACCGCGCGCTCGGCATCCGACGCGTCCTTGAACTCGACCATCTTCTCGATGACGCCGTCCTGCGCGATGACGCGGCCATAGGCACCG
Organism: Sphingomonadales bacterium UBA1936; assembly: GCA_002336985.1. Taxonomy (GTDB): domain Bacteria; phylum Pseudomonadota; class Alphaproteobacteria; order Sphingomonadales; family Sphingomonadaceae; genus Sphingomonas_O. The sequence goes on along the minus strand of DDFE01000014.1, from coordinate 3,600 downwards.
GCATCGGCAGGCCGGAAGCCGAGTACCACGGCCGCAGGCGCGTCTGCGCCATGGAGCCGCTCGACCAGCGCGGTCATGGTCTCGCTGCGCACCAGCGGCACGTCGCCATAGAGGATGACGACATCGCCATCGAACCCCTTCAGCGCGTCCGCCGCCTGCAGCACGGCATGGCCGGTCCCGAGCTGTTCGGCCTGCAGCACGACTTCCACGCCCAGCGGCGCGACCGCCGCCTCGATCTGCTCGCGCCGGGCACCCGACACGACGATCGTGCGCGCAGGGCTAAGGGCAGCCGCGCTTGCGAGAAGGTGGAGCAGCATCGGCCGTCCGGCGATCGGATGCAGGACCTTGTGCAGGTCCGACTTCATCCGCGTGCCCTGTCCCGCCGCCAGCACGATTACCGCTACCTGCCGCACGCCATACTCTCCTTCACGATCACAGGGCCCCTACCCCTTGCGCCACTTCGTCCACAAGTGTTTCGCGAGCATGAAGGGCGGCATGCGCAGCCAGTGCGAGCGGATGTAAAAGGCAAGACGCAAAAAGGGTCGCGGCTGGCGGCCCCAGCCATCGCGGGCGAGGAGGCGCGCGCGATAGAAGCGATCGGCCAAGGTCAGATCGCCCGCCGTGACGGGGGTTGCGAACAAGACCCGGGATAGGCGGAGTGCGCGTTCGACTTCGCCGGTCAACTGGTGGTGCGCAGCACGATCACGGACTGATGCAACGAATTCTGGCGCATCATGGTCACGCACGAGCCGGTCGATATCCCACAGGTTACGCAGGCCGCCCGCCAGATCGCCATCGGCAAGCAGATGCGCGGCGGCGTGCACGATCATATCCTCCGGCGCCAGAACCCGCAGCCCGTTCTCCAGCGGCACACTTTCCGCAATCAACGCGCCTGCGTCCGGCGTCGGTCGTGCGGTCAGCGGCAGGATCGTGTGGTGCACGTCGATCATCCGGTCGCGGTCGCGGTGGATGAGTGGCGGCAGTTCATGCATCCATCGGCGATAGTACCGGTCGTCATAGGGGTCGGGTTTCACCCATTCCCAGCCTGCCGCCAGCAGCGCGCCTTCTACCTCGTCGAGCCGGTCCCGCGGCACGAGGATGTCGAGATCGCCGATCTGCCGCCCCCGGCCCGCATCGAGTCCGGCAGCGGCAAAGGCGGTTCCTTTCAGCAGCACGACCGGCACGTCGAGCGGCGCGAGCGCACGCCGCGCCATTTCGGCTTCCCACAGCGCCGCCGTTCGCCCGACCTCCGCATCAGCCTTCGCACTATCGAGGACAGCGGCCACGTCGCCAGGGAGGTCCAGCCCGCTCAGCCGCCACGCCAGGCTGGCGAGCAAGCGTTCGGCGCGCGCCGCGCACAAAATTCCGTCCCATGTTGCTGTATCGAGCGTCAGCGCCCGCGACGGATCGGCGAGCAGCATCGCGGCGCCAGCGGCACTCACAATGCGCTCCACAGGTCTTCGATCATGCGCCGCGCGGTCGGCATGTCGGGATAGTCGAGCGCGACCGAAGGGATACCTTCGACAAGGTTCGTCAGCGCGGAAAACCCGCGCTCGCCCAGCGTGACATAGTTGGTCGACGCCTGTGTCAGGCGCACGAATGCCTCGCTTGGCGGAACGGGGCGTGCTGCCTCAGACAAGCCGAACCGGGGGAACAGGATAAGTGCGGGAGCCGCGGGCTTCCCCATGGCTCCCAACGCATGCGCCGAGGGCACGACATGGCGGATGTCGCCCTTCGGCGTATTAGCGAGCAACGGCCCGAACTGCGCGGGATCGATCACCGCCATCGCCTCTGCGATCGATTCATTCTTCAAGCTCGACGGGCGCGGAAACGGATGGGCAAGCCCGGTTTCAGGTTCGATCAGCGCGAACTCATCGCCCATGAACCGCCAGCCGTCCGATCCCAGCAATGTCGCGAGCGTCGACTTACCCGCGCCGCTTTCGCCTGTCAGGATCAGCGCCCTGCCGTCGCGCTCGACCGTCGCCGCATGCAGCAGCAGGAACCGCCGTTCGCCCAGCGCGAGTTGCAGGTTCATCCCCATTTCCGCCGCCAGCAGTCCGAGCGGAAGTGGCAAAGGCGCTGCTTCCGGCAGGGTGAAATCGCCAGCGATCATGACCGATGGCCGCAGCCATTTTCGCCATGGCCGCGCGGGTTCGAGCCGGACGGTATAGTCGCAGATGCCCCGCGGTTTCGGATAAGCGCGATAAAGCCGTTCGAGCGCATCGACGGGCTGCCGCCAGGCCGAACCGATCCGGAATGCAACCGGGCCGACCTGGACCTGGAACGCATGTTTCACGCTCGCTCCACCAGTCCGATCGCCAGCAATTCGTCGAGGCGTTCGCAGACCAGCGCGACGTCCTCCTCAACGCCCAGTGCGGCGGCGATCGTTACCGCATCGACCGCAGCATCGCCCATGGCGTCGAGAATTGCAGGCACGGCGCCCGCCACGACATGCGTCTGTCCGGAACGGCGGTCGTAAATGGCGGTCATGTCATCGAGCGGGACGCGGCGCAGCACCGCAGGTGCCGCCGCACGAAATTTCTGCCGCTCGCGTGACCGATCCTGACTCAGGAGCGCCCCGGCATCTGGAGCGATGCGTAACAGGTAAAGCCGCTCTGTCCGCGCTGCAGGCGGCGGATATAGTTCGTCCATGCCTGGCTCTGCTCGGGCGACGATGCGGTCGGGAACGACCGGCCATTGAGCGCGGCTTTGACATCCTGTCCGCGCAGGGGCGCGGGCGAACCCGGAAACGAACCCGGTGTGTTGGCCGCCACTGTGGACCCGTCCGCTGCGATATAGGCGCTTCGCTTCGACGCATCCGGCACGGGAATTTCACAATTGATGACGGAGGTCGCCGCCTGCGCGATCGCGGGGCGGATCGTTACGACGGCTGCGACGCCCAGGCCGCCGAGACGCAACAGCGCACGACGGTCGGGTGCATCGCCCCCGCCTGTCGCATCGTCCGTTCCGCTGCCGCCCTGTTCCGCCATGCGTCTTCGCCCCGTAACTTTGCCCTTCCATAACCGCGAATTGTCGTCGTGGCGATGATCATTGGTTAACATGGGCCATTGACGTAATCGCTCTGCACGACTCGTGTAGTTCCTCTCGGTCGTGCCGGAATTTGCTTATGTTGCGTGTCGCCTTCGCATTGTTGATCGTGATCGCGACGGCCGGGCTGGCGACGATCTTTCCGGATGCCCAGACGGTCATCGTCGTCGCCGGCGGCGCGGCCGCCGTATTCGTGGCGGCCCTTGCTACGGCGCGCGGCGCCGTCACGCGGCCCCATGCTGCCGAGCCGTTGCCGGATACCGTGGAAGAAACCCTGATCCAGTCGATCAGCGAGCCCATTCTGCTGGTCGTCGATGGCCGCGTTCGCATCGCAAACACCGCCGCGCGCGCGCTGCTCGGCACCCATGTCGTGGGCGAAGATGTACGACTGGCGATCCGGCATCCCGCCGCCGCCGAACGGCTGATCCCCACCGCACCCGATGGCGCGACCGAACTGGTCGGGCTCGGGGGGCGGGACCAGCGCATCCGGATGCAGGTTTCGACCCTCGCGCCCGGGCGTCGCCTGATCCACCTGATCGACCGCACGACCAG
>DDFE01000045.1:5630-6823 GCA_002336985.1 Sphingomonadales bacterium UBA1936 | reverse complement strand
CCGATGCCGGAAAGGCCCGCTCCGACGATCAGGACGTCCACATGCTCCATCTGGCCCTCCCCTTATTTACATGATTGTCAGTGCGAACGCAGGCCGCGTCAAGCGGCAAAGCTACGCCACAACAGCTGACCTGCAACGAACAGGATCAGCAACGCCGTGACGCGCCGCAGTATTGCCGCGGGCAAGATCTGGACGCCCATGCGGCTTCCGATCTGGCCGCCGACCAGTACGGCCAATGCGAGCGGCCAATAGTGTGCGACCCCGGCCAGCAACGCAGGGTCCGTCAGCTTGGTCACCTGTCCGGCCAGCCCTGCGATCGAATTGGCAAGGATGAAGATCGTCGCCGACGCCGCGACCCGCTTGGCGCGGTCCCAGCCGATCAAATGCAGCACCGGTGCCAGAAAAATGCCGCCGCCGATCCCGACGATGCCGGACAGCAGTCCGAGCGGCAAGGCGATCAGCGGCCCGGTGAAACGATGCCGTGCAGCATGCTCGCCCGCGTCGACCGGCTCACGCTGGAAGAGCAGCACAAGGCCCGCCACCAGCAGCGATCCGCCGAGCAGGGCAACGAAGACCGGCTTCGGCACGTGCAGCGCACCGCCCACGAAGGCGGCGGGCACGGACACGGCCAGCAACGGCCACAACCTTCGCCACGGGATCAGCCCGGCCTTGTGGAACCGCCAAGCGCCCCCGCTCGCAACGATCAGGTTGCAGAGCAGCGACACAACGGGAAGGATCGCGATGTTCGTCCCTGCCAGCACCAGCAGGGCCGTGTAGGTCGACCCGCCCGCAAAACCGACGCTCGCATACAGGATCGCGGTTGCGAAAAATCCGGCTGCGAGCGCGATCATGACAGCAGTCTAGGCGGTCAGCGCCCCGTGGCAATGCTTGTACTTTTTGCCCGATCCGCACGGGCAATCCGCGTTGCGGCTGACCTTGCCCTCCCATGTTGCCGGATCGGCAGTCGGGTCGGCAGCGCCCGGCGGATAAGCCAGGCTCAGCGATCCGGCACCGCCCCCGGACAAGTCACCGAACTGCGGCATCGCCTGCGGCCCGTCCGAAAACGCGTCGAGGTTGGTGAAGATGTCAGGCATCTCGGGCAACGGTGGCGGCGCCATGAACTGGGCGTGCGCCAGGATCCTGGTCACGTCTTCGCGGATCAACTGCAGCATGCGTTCGAACAGGGCGAAGGC
>DDFE01000045.1:0-5582 GCA_002336985.1 Sphingomonadales bacterium UBA1936 | reverse complement strand
CCTTCTTTGCCGCGATCGTGGCATCGGCCGCTTCCTGCACGCGGTTTTCAAGGAGTTCGGGTTCGATCCCTTCCTCGTTCACCCAGTCCTGGATCGGCAGGTCGAGCCCGAAGATATCCGTGACACGTTCTTTGAGCGCCGCCGCTTCCCAGGTTTCGGGATAGCTGTTCGGCGGGCATGCGTCGGCGATCAGGCCGTTGACCGTCTCGGTGCGCATGTCGATCACGACGTCGTCCACCGTCTCCGAATCCATGATGTCGGCACGCTGTTCGTAAACGACCTTGCGCTGGTCGTTCATCACGTCGTCGTATTCGACGACCTGCTTGCGGATGTCGTAGTTGCGCGCCTCGACCTTCTTCTGCGCGGTCTCGATCGCCTTGGACATCCAGCGCGACGGGGGCAGTGCTTCGCCGTCCTCCAGGTTCGCGCGCATCATCTTGGCGAACATGGTGTCGGGGCCGAAGATACGCAGCAATTCGTCATCGAGCGAAAGGTAGAAACGCGACAGGCCCGGGTCGCCCTGACGGCCGGAACGGCCGCGCAGCTGGTTGTCGATACGGCGGCTTTCGTGCCGCTCGGTGCCGAGCACGAACAGGCCGCCGGCCTCCAGCACCTTCGCCTTTTCGGCGGCAACCTCGGCCTTGATCTGCTGGATCGCGGCGTCGCGCTGCGAACCCTCCGGCATATCCTTCAGTTCGTCTTCGACGCGGAACTCGACGTTTCCGCCCAGCTGAATATCGGTACCGCGGCCCGCCATGTTGGTCGCGATGGTGACCGCGCCAAGGCGGCCCGCCTGTGCAACGATATGCGCTTCGCTCTCGTGGAAACGCGCATTCAGCACGCTGTGCTCGACGCCCTCGGCGTTCAGGAATTCGCTGAGCAATTCGGACTTCTCGATCGACACGGTGCCGACCAGCACCGGCTGGCCTTTGTTCGCGTGTTCGGCGATCGACTTGGCGATGCCGGCGAACTTGTCGCGGGTATCCTTGTAGAACACGTCTTCCTCGTCGACGCGCTGCACCGGTACGTTCGTCGGGATGGTGACGACGTTCATCTTGTAGATCTGGTGGAATTCGTTCGCCTCGGTCGCGGCGGTGCCGGTCATGCCGCCCAGCTTCGGGTACATGCGGAAATAGTTCTGGAAGGTGATCGAGGCCATCGTCTGGTTCTCGGGCTCGATCTCGACGCCCTCCTTGGCCTCGACCGCTTGGTGAAGGCCGTCCGACCAGCGCCGCCCGTCCATCATACGGCCGGTAAACTCGTCGATGATGATGACCTTGCCGTCCTTGACGATGTATTCGATGTCACGGCGGAAAATGACGTTCGCGCGCAGCGACTGGTTCAGGTGGTGGACGACCTGCGTATTTTCGAAGTCGTAAAGGTTGTCTCCTTCGAGCAGGCCGGCCGCCTCGAACATGCGCTCGACCTTTTCGGTGCCATCCTCGGTCAGGATCACCGACTTCTGCTTCTCGTCGACCTCGTAATCCTCGGCGACAAGCTGCTTCACCAGTGCATCGACGCGCATGTAAAGTTCAGACTTGTCATCGGTCGGACCGGAAATGATCAGCGGCGTCCGCGCTTCGTCGATCAGAACCGAATCGACTTCATCGACGACCGCGAAATTATACGGGCGCTGCACCATGTCGGCGCGCTCGTACTTCATATTGTCGCGCAGATAGTCGAAGCCGAACTCGTTGTTCGTGCCGTAAGTGATGTCGGCGGCATAGGCTTCGCGGCGTTCGTGATCGGCGAGGTTGGGGATAATGACGCCGACCGTCAGACCCAGGAACTTGTAGACCTGTCCCATCCATTCGGAGTCGCGCCGTGCGAGGTAATCGTTGACCGTTACGACGTGCACGCCGGTGCCCGGCAGCGCGTTCAGGTAGGTCGCGAGCGTCGCAACGAGCGTCTTGCCTTCGCCGGTGCGCATTTCGGCGATTTCGCCGCGGTGGAGCACGATGCCGCCGACCATCTGCACGTCGTAATGCCGCTGGCCCAGAACGCGCTTCGCCGCCTCGCGCACGGTCGCGAACGCTTCGGGAAGAAGCTGATCGAGCGTTTCGCCTTCGGCCAGGCGCTCACGGAACAACACGGTCTGATTTGCGAGTTCCGCGTCGGTCATCGCCGAAATCGCGGGCTCGAAGCTCGCGATCTTGCCGACCACGCCGCTCAGGGATTTGACATAACGATCGTTGGAAGAGCCGAAAATGGCCTTGGCAATGCCGCCCAGCATAGAGAATTCCTGTATAAATCAATGAGAAACACGGCATATACGCCGAGTAATAGTAGAAAAAATATAGGCGCGCGGGACCTAGACCCGCAGCCGCTCCGCATAGAGCGGGATCGTGCGCGCCGGCGCCTCGGCAACCGGAAGCGGACCGAAGTTGACACGGTCCAGGGCACGCATTTCGAAGGGCGAAACCGCCACGACCTGCGGTGCCTGGCGATCCGTTCTGACGGTCGCCGATACGCAGACTTCGCTCGCCGGACGTGCCGCTGCGGGCACGGCGCCAAGTCCGACCAGTGCGGTCAGAAAGGCGGAAAGGACAAGCAGCAAACGCATGGTCCGGCGCATGTAATGCTGCGCGGCCGTTTCGTCCACCTCGACGGCGTAAATCGCCGATCCCATTTGCGCACACGGCACAGCAAACTATGAGGGCGCGCATGACGATATCGCCCCTCGCAACGCCCTTCCCCGCCCTGCCCGCCGTCGATGGCGTGACGATCCGCGTCGCGCGCGCAGGCTACAAGAACTGGGGCCGCTGTGACCTGACCTACGCAGAACTGGTGCCCGGCACCACGGTCGCGGGCGTCACGACACAGAGTAAATGCCCCTCGCCAGAAGTGGAATGGTGCCGCGCGGCGCTGACGCTGGGGAATGCACGCGCATTGGTTGTGAATGCCGGCAATTCGAATGCCTTCACCGGTAATCGCGGCCGCGCAGCGGTCGAGGCGATTGCCGCGCGTACGGCAGCACACCTTGGATGCCAGCCATCCGACGTGTTCGTGGCGTCGACCGGCGTCATCGGCGTGCCGCTCCCTATCGACAAGGCCGAGGCCGGGCTCGACGCCGCTTTCGCCGCACCCGTCGCAAGCTGGGAAGATGCGACCAATACGATCGGCACGACCGACACTTTCCCCAAGGCGGCCGGCACGCGCGCGGTGATCGGTGACCGCACGGTNNGAACTGGTCGGCTTCATCAAAGGCAGCGGTATGATCGCGCCCGACATGGCGACGATGCTGGGGTTCATCTTCACCGATGCGGCGGTGGATGCGGGCTTCCTGCAGACGATGCTCAGCACCGCAAACGCCAGGACGTTCAGCTGCATCACGGTCGACAGCGACACATCGACCAGCGACACGGTGCTGGCCTTCGCAACCGGCATGGCGGGCAATGCGCCACTCGCGAGCTTCGACGATGCGGGCGCCGACGCATTCCAGGCGGCACTGAGCGACCTGTGCCGCCAACTCGCGCACCTCGTCGTCCGCGATGGCGAAGGCGCGTCGAAGTTCATCACCGTGCGGGTCGAGGGCGCGTCGAGCGACGCCAGCGCCCATCGCATTGCGCTCAGCATCGCCAACTCTCCGCTGGTGAAGACCGCAATCGCGGGCGAGGACGCCAACTGGGGCCGCGTGGTCATGGCAGTCGGCAAGGCGGGCGAACCTGCAGAGCGCGACAAGCTGTCGATCAGCTTCGGCGGCGTCGAGGTCGCACGCGAGGGGCTGGTGGTCGAAGCCTATGACGAGGCACCGGTCGCTGCTCATCTGAAGGGAACCGATATCGACATTCTTGCCGACATCGGCCTCGGCGAGGGCCGCGCGACGGTTTGGACGTGCGACCTGACGCACGGATATATCTCGATCAACGCCGATTACCGGAGCTAGGCGCATGCTGACGATCTGGGGCCGGCTGAACTCGCACAATGTGAAAAAGGTCGCGTGGTTCGCCGAGGAGTTGGAATTGCCTTACGAACGGCATGACATTGGCGGAAAGTTCGGCATGGATGCCGAGTATCTCGCGAAAAATCCCAATGCCCTGATCCCGACCATCGAAGACGAGGGGCTGGTGTTGTGGGAATCGAACGCGATCCTGCGCTACCTCGCCAGCCGGTACGGGGGAGAGCGGTACTGGCCCGCCGATCCGCAACAGCGCGCGATCGGGGATCGCTGGATGGACTGGCAGTTCGGCTACGCAAAGGCGCAGTATGACGCGTTCGTAAACCTCGTCCGTCGTGCAGCGCCGGACCGGGACATGAGTGCGGTCGCACGCTCGGCCGCTGCGGCGGCCGGGCAGATGGCGATCCTCGAGGATTACCTGACGGAAACGCCGTGGTTATCCGGCGAAGATTTCGGCATCGGCGATATCCCGATGGGCGTCTATGCCCACAGTTTCTTCACGCTCGATATCGAGCGTCCGGCGCTGCCGAACGTCAGCAACTGGTACCGCCGTCTCACCGGCCGCAGCGGTTACGCCAGCCAGGTGATGATCCCGCTGACGTAACTGCCGAATAACCTCAGGCGAGTTCGCTTTCGAGCCACGCCTTCAGCTGCGACTTCGGCGCCGCGCCGACCTTGGTAGCGGCGGGCTGGCCGTTCTTGAACAGGATCATCGTCGGAATACCGCGCACGCCGTATTTGCCCGGCGCATCCGGGTTGTCATCGATGTTCAGCTTGGTGATCGTCACCTGCTCGCCGAGTTCGTCAGACAATTCTTCCAGGCTCGGCCCGATCATCTTGCACGGTCCGCACCATTCCGCCCAGAAATCGACAAGAACGGGCCCTTCAGCGCCGATCACGTCGGTGGCAAAGCTGGCGTCGGTAACTGCCTTGGTGGCCATGAGAATCTCCTATGTGTCGAATGCTAAGGTAAGGCGCCGTACGCCGGACTCAAGCCGGTAGCGGCAATGGTTGCTGTTCAGAGGAAAAGCGCGGCTTGTACGCGTCCAGGTCGTCCTCGCCGAGCGTAATGAATTTCGGCCCGGCGGTGTAAAGCAGCGCGGCGTGGACTTCCCGCCCGGGAAAGACGCCGCGCAGGACAGCCGCATAAGCTGCCAGCTGTCGCTTGTACGTGTCGGGCACCGAACCGGTACCGGCAGGGACGCGACGTCCGGTCTTGAAGTCGATGACGTCCACGCGATGTTCACCAACGATCAAACGATCCACCGTGCCCGAAATCACAAGGCCATCGACCACGCCGGCGACAGGCACTTCCGACAGGCCGTTCGTTCCGAACAGATGGGCGCAATCCGGATGTTGGAGGACGCTTAGTACCGCCTGGACGATATCCGCGCGTTGTGCGGCATCGTCAACTCCAGCCGATTGCTCCAACCATCGTTCGGCGGCGCGTGCGCGCAGATCCACCGGCAAAGATGGCAATCTCTCGAACAGCGCGTGAATCAACCGCCCGCGATCGGACGCTGCCCTTACCGCCGCATCCGGTGGCGGGTCGGCAACGGTGTCCTCACCGAGCGAGGAGGGGCTTAGCGGGCGCGGCGGTCGTGCTTCGGGAGGTGCTGCCCTGTCCAGCCAGCCAGGCCGAGCGACGGGCGTTTCCACGACCTCTGCCTTGGCCGTCGACCGC
>DDFE01000234.1 GCA_002336985.1 Sphingomonadales bacterium UBA1936 | reverse complement strand
GGTGACCGCGCTCGATAGCGGCAAGGCGATTGCGGGCGCCGATGTCCGCGTGACCGATAGCTGCACGGGCGAAGTGCTGGCGCGCGGAAAGAGCGATGGCGAAGGGCGACTGCTCGTCACCTCGGGCCTGCCGCAACCCGAAACCTACGGCAGTTGCGACGAGAATTCATCGTCGCATGCCCTGATGGTGTCGGCGCGCGCGGGTGATGATTTCAGCTTCACCATGACCGAGTGGGGGCAGGGCATCCGCCCCTATGACTTCGACTTGCCCTATGGCTATTCGGAGCGCGACAACATCTTGCACACCGTGTTCGACCGGACGCTGATGAAGCAGGGCGAGACGGTCAACATGAAGCATATCCTGCGCAAGCCTGTAGGTGCGGGCTTCGCGCTGGCGCAGGGGATCACTGGGACGCTGCGGCTCTCGCATCGCGGGTCCGACACGCAGTTCGACATGCCGATCACGATCGGTGCGGATGGCGTGGGTGAGAGCAGCTGGACCGCGCCCGCCGCCGCGCCGATGGGTGACTACGACCTGCGCATCATCGTGCCCGGAGAGGGCGGCAACGAGAAGACGATCTATACCAACCAGTCGATCCGGGTCGATGAGTACAAACTGCCGACGATGCGCGCGACGGTGACCGGGCCGAAGGAAGCGCTGGTCAGGCCGAAGATCGTGCCGCTCGACCTGTTCGTCGGGTACCTCTCCGGCGGTGGCGCGTCCAACTTGCCCGTCGCGATCCGCACGGCGTTTTCGACCGGTTATGTCGATCCGTCCGGCTGGGATGGCTGGACCTTCGGCGGAGAGGCGCTGAAGGAAGGGACGACTTCGCTCGATGGCGAAGGCCACGCGCCCGACACGCCGCTGCCCCTGTCGCAGACTCTGCCGGTCACCCTCGGTCAGGATGGCACCGCCAAGACCCAGATCGAGATCGCCCAGACCGTCGATGCGACGACCGCGATGACGGTCGAGATGGATTACCAGGACGCGAATGGCGAGACGCTGACGGCGTCGCGCACGCTGCTGCTCAATCCCGCCGCGGTGAAGATCGGGATGAAGACCGACGGCTGGCTGATGCGCGACAGCGACCTGCGGCTGCAGTTCGTCGCGCTCGATGCCGAGAACAAGGTCAAGAAGGGCCAAAAGATCTCGGTCGAACTCTACACGCGCGAGACGATCACCGCGCGGCGGCGGTTGATCGGCGGCTTCTACGCTTATGACAACCAGTCGAAAGTGACGAAGATTTCGTCAACCTGTTCCGCGACGACCGACGACAAGGGCTTGGCGAATTGCAAACTCGACCCCGGCGTTTCGGGCGAAGTCGTCGCGGTCGCAACCACGACCGATGTCGACGGCAATGTCGCGCGTGCGGTGCGCACGGTGTGGCTGGCGGGCGAGGATGACTGGTGGTTCGGCGGCGACAATGGCGACCGCATGGACCTGATCGCCGAGCAGAAGGAATATAAAGCGGGCGAGACCGCCAAGTTCCAGGTCCGCATGCCCTTCCGCGAAGCGACAGCGCTCGTGACCGTCGAACGTGAAGGTGTGCTGTCGAGCTTCGTGACCAATTTGTCGGGCAAGGATCCCGTCGTCGAGGTGCCGATGCCCGGCGCCTATGCACCCGACGTCTATGTGTCGGTCATGGCGGTGCGTGGGCGCATCGGTGGCTGGAGCCTGTGGTGGGCGGACCTCGCGCGGCGGTGGAACCTGCCGTTCTTCAGCCGCGAAGGTGCCTCGCCGACCGCGCTCGTCGACCTTGCCAAACCCAGCTACCGCATCGGAATCGCCAAGGTGAAGGTGGGCTGGGAAGGCCATACGCTCGGCGTGAAGGTTACCGCCGATAAGGCGAAATACGCTGTGCGCGACACCGCGCAGATCGATGTCGCGGTGACCGAGCCCGACGGCAAGCCCGCGAAATCGGCGGAGATCGCCTTCGCCGCCGTCGATGAGGCGCTGCTCCAACTGCAGGCCAACGACAGCTGGCAGATACTCGATGCGATGATGGGTGACCGCACACTTGATGTCCTCACGTCCACCAATCAGACGCAAGTGGTCGGCAAGCGGCATTACGGCAAGAAGGCCGTTGAGGCGGGCGGCGGCGGCGGTGACGCCAGCGCTGTTACGCGCGACGATTTCAAACCGGTCCTGCTGTGGAAGGGCCGCGTCACCCTCGACGCCAATGGCCATGCCCGCATTCCGGTCCAACTGTCCGATGCCCTGTCGTCGTTCAAGATGGTCGCCATCGCGACGTCGGGAACGAACCTGTTCGGCACCGGCATGGCGAGCGTGCGGACGAGCCAGGATCTTCAACTGTTTTCGGCGCTCCCGCCACTGGTCCGCACCGGCGACTTCTTTGGCGCGAGCTTCACGCTTCGCAACAGCAGCGACAAGCCGATGCGCGTGACGGCGACGGTCAAGGTCAACCCGGGCATTGCATCGGGCAAGCCGCTGACCGTCGATCTCGCGCCTGGCAGCGCGCAGGCTGTGACGTGGAACCTGACCGCGCCGGAGGGGCTGTCAAAGCTCGACTGGACGGTCGAGGCAAAGTCAGCTGACGGCAAGGCGATCGACCGGATCGCCGCGTCCCAGGAAATCGTGCCTGCCGTGCCCTTCGAGGTCTGGGCCGCAACGCTCGCGCGCGTTGGGACGGGCACCAGCATCCCGATCAGCCCGCCCGCTGGCGCGCTGCCCGGCAGCTATATCGACGTGAAACTGTCGGACACGCTCGCCCCGCCACTCGCCGGCGTGCGCGCCTATATGGCGGCCTATCCGTACAACTGCTTCGAGCAGCAACTGAGCCGTGCGGTCGTGTTGGGCGATACGGCGCGCTGGAACACGCTGGCGGGTGCCTTGCCGACTTATCAGGATGGTGACGGCCTGATCCGATACTTCCCGGGCGAATGGCCGGGGTCGGAGGCGCTGACCGCTTATGCCCTGTCGATGACCGCAGAAGCTGGCTTCGCGATGCCGGAGGCTGGAAAGGCCAAGGCCATCGAAGCGCTGAAGGCCGTGATCGAGGGTCGCTTGAAGCAGGACAAATACGGTCCCGTCGACAACCGCCTGCTCAAGGTTGCGTCGCTCGCGGCGCTTGCCCGCAACGGTGCGTCCACGCCCGCGTTGCTCGGCGCAATCGACATCGCGCCCGCCGACATGCCGACTGGCGCGCTCGCCGACTGGATGGTCGCGATCGACCGCACGCCGGGCCTCAAGAACGCGCCTGCGCTGCGCGCTACGGCGGAGGCCACACTGCGTAAGCGCCTGGTCTACGAAGGCACGCGGATCGACCTGACCGACGCGAAGAATGCGCCGTGGTGGATGATGACCAGCGACGACGAAATGGTGCTGAAGGCGCTGGGCGCTATCCTTGGTCGTCCCGGCTGGGACAGCGAAGGGCCGAAGATGATGGTCGGCGTGGCGCTGCGCCAGTACAAGGGCAGTTGGGACACGACCCCGGCCAACGCTTGGGGCACGGTCGCGGCGCGGCGGTTCGCGGCGCTCTATCCGGCGAGCGCGGTCACTGGCGTCACGACGGTCGCGCTCGGCGGTGTAAGCCGGACGCAGGCCTGGCCCATGGCGGCGAGTGCTGCGCCGCTGCGCCTGCCGGCAATGGCCGCGCCCCTGACGCTCAGCCAGTCGGGCGGGGCAGGGCCATGGGCCATGGTCTCGGTCAGCGCGGCCGTTCCGCTCGTGCAGCCGCTCTATGCCGGTTACCGCATGGAAAAGACGACCGAGATGGTCAGCCAGAAGGTCAAGGGACGGCTGACGCGGGGCGACGNNNNTGATCAGCGACCCCGTGCCGCCGGGCGCGACGATCGTGGGTGGCCTTGGTGGCCAGTCGTCGATCCTCGGCAATCTTGCGGGCGGCGATGGTACCCAGCCGAGCTATGTCGAACGCGGGCGTGATGCCTGGCGCGGATACTTCCAGTGGATGCCGCGCGGACGGGCGACGATCAGTTATGTCGTGCGGTTGAACGGCGTCGGCCGGTTCAGCCTGCCGCCCTCACGAGTCGAGGCGATGTATTCGCCGGAAATCCGTGCGGCGCTCCCGAACAAGGGGCTTGAGGTCGGGTTGTAATGCTTATTCGTCATCCCCGCGAAGGCGGGGATCCAACTCCCGATCTAATCACCAGCCGAATGTTCAGGAGTTGGATTCCCGCGTGCGCGGGAATGACGGGATTGGTGTTCCTCGCCCTGTTTCTCCTCACCCTTCCTCCACCGCTTCCCACTGCCGCCAACGTCATCGCCGCATGGAAACCGTCCGAAGCCTGGCTTTACGACCGCGACGGCACCCTGCTCGACAGCGAGCGTGTCGCGTTCAAGGCGCGTCGTCTTGCCTGGGTACCGCTCAAGGACATGTCACCCGCGCTGGTCGAAACCGTGATCGCGAGCGAGGATCGCCGCTTCCGTGATCATGGCGGCGTCGACCTGCTCGCCATGGGCAGCGCGATGCGCGCGCGACTTTCGGGCGAACACTCGCGCGGGGCATCCACCATTTCGATGCAGGTTGCGGGCTTTCTCGCCCCCGATCTTGCTCGCCCCGGCACACGTGGATGGCGGGACAAGCTGCGCCAGATGCGGGCGGCCTGGGCGCTGGAGGACCATT
>DDFE01000032.1 GCA_002336985.1 Sphingomonadales bacterium UBA1936 | reverse complement strand
CCGTAACGGGTTAACGCGGCGCCCGCGTCAGCCCTCGCCCAGGTCCCGGGCGACACCCGGCGCGCGCAAGAGCTTGTCGATATGACTACCCTCGTCGAAGCTTTCGTCGGCGATGAACTTCAGCTTCGCGGCGTATTTCCCGTTCACGCGCCGCGCGACTTCGCTTTGCAGGAAAGCGGTGTTGGTGCGCAGTGCCTTCAGCACCGACTCCTCGTCACGGCCCAGCAGCGGCTTCACGAACGCGGTCGCATGGCGCAGGTCGGGCGACATGCGTACCTCGGTCACGCTGATCGGGTGCGACGCCAGCACCTCGTCATGCACCTCGCCGCGCTGCAGAATTTCGGACAGCGCGTGCCGCACCGCTTCGCCGACGCGAAGGGTGCGGACCGAGCGTTCCTGATCCTTGGGATCAGAGCGTGCGGGCACGTTCCTCGACCTCAAACGTTTCGAGGAAGTCGCCCGCCTTGATGTCGTTCGTCGCGTCGAAGGTCACACCGCATTCGAGGCCGGCACGAACTTCCGCCACGTCATCCTTGAAGCGGCGCAACGAGTTGACCTTGCCGTTGTAAATGATGACGTCGTCGCGGGTAATGCGCGCCTTGAGGTCCTTCTTGATGACGCCCTCGGTGACGAGCAGGCCTGCGGCCTTGCCGGTCTTGCCCGCCGGGAAGACCTGGCGGATCTCGGCACGGCCGACCACGTGTTCGATGCGTTCCGGACCCAGTTGCCCAGCCATCGCATTCCGCACCATGTCGGTCAGCTGGTAGATCACGTCGAAATACTGGAACTCGACGCGGTCGCGCTTGGCGAGCGCGGCGGCCTTGGTGTTCGGCCGGACGTTGAAGCCGACAACCGGGCATCCTGCAGCGGCGGCGGTCAGCACGTCGCTTTCGGTGATGCCGCCCACGCCCGACGACAGGACACGAACCTTGATGTCGTCGGTCGAGATGCGGTTGACCGCACCCACGATCGCTTCAACCGACCCTTGCGTGTCGGCCTTGATGACCATCGGATATTCCATCGCCTTCTTGGCGGTGAGCGCCGCGAAGACGTTTTCGATATCCACCGGTGCCGCAACCGTACGCTTTTCGGTGGCGAGGTTGGCACGATAAAGCGCAACTTCGCGGGCACGCGCCTCGTTCTCGACGACCGACATAGGGTCGCCCGCCGAAGGGACACCGGAAAGCCCGAGCACTTCGACCGGCATCGAGGGACCAGCTTCCTTCAACTGGCGGCCCTTGTCGTCGATCATTGCGCGGACCTTGCCCGAGTGCTGGCCGACGACGATGATGTCACCGACCTTCAGCGTACCGCGGCGGACGAGGACGGTCGCGACCGGACCGCGGCCCTTGTCGAGCTTGGCTTCGATTACGGAACCTTCGGCCATGCGGTCGGGGTTCGCTTTCAGTTCGAGCAGTTCGGCCTGCAGGTGCAGCTTTTCGGTCAGGTCGTCGAGGCCGGTCTTCTTGAGTGCAGAGACTTCGACGTCCTGCACGTCACCCGACATTTCCTCAACGATGACTTCGTATTGCAGCAGCGCCTCACGCACCTTCTGCGCATTCGCCTCGGGCTTGTCCGACTTGGTGATCGCGACGACCATGGGCACGTTCGCGGCCTTGGCGTGGTTGATCGCTTCCACCGTCTGCGGCTTGATGCTGTCGTCGGCGGCAACGACGAGCACGACGATGTCGGTGACGTTCGCACCACGACGGCGCATCTCGCCGAACGCTTCATGGCCCGGGGTATCGAGGAAGGTGATCTTCTCGCCCGACTTCAATGTTACCTGGTAAGCGCCGATGTGCTGAGTGATGCCACCGGCTTCGCCGCGTACCACGTCGGTGCCGCGAAGGGCATCGAGCAGCGACGTCTTGCCGTGGTCGACATGGCCCATGATGGTCACGACCGGCGGACGCGGCTTCAGTGTTTCGTCCGCGTCGACATCCTGTGCCACGTCGATCTCGACGTCGCTGTCCGACACACGGGTGAAATTGTGGCCGAATTCGCTGACCAGCAGTTCCGCCGTGTCCTGGTCGATCGTGTCGCCCGATGCGGACGGCATGCCCATCTTGAACAACGCACGAACCAGATCGTTCGTCCGTTCGGCCATGCGGTTGGCGAGTTCGGCAACGGTGATCGTTTCGGGGATCACCACGTCGCGGATCTGCTTGGCCTGCGGCTGGCCGCTGCCGTGCAGGCGGCGTTCTTTTTCGCGGGCACGCTTGAGTGCGGCGAGCGAGCGCGCGCGCGCGCCTTCGTTATCGCTGTCGAGCGCACGGGTGACGGTCAGCTTGCCCGACTGGCGACGATCGTCGGTGCGCGGACGCTGCGGACGTGCGGGTTCGGGGCGGCGCAACGGTGCGGCGGCGGGCTTTGCAAAGCGCCGCTCGTCGTCGCGTTCCTGTGCGGTGCGGACTTCGGGTTCGGGCTGTGGCTCGACCGTTTCCGGTTCCGGCGGTGCTGCGGCCGCGGCTGCAGCAGCGGCTTCATCCGCAATCCGCTTTTCTTCCAGGCGACGCTTTTCTTCTTCGCTGGTCTCGACCTTTTCACGGTCTTCGCGGCGGCGCGCTTCCTCGAGCGACGACATGCGCGCTTCCTCAGCTTCGCGGAGCAGGCGTTCCTGCTGTTCGCGGCGTTCGAGCGCGGTCATCGGACGCGGTGTGGCGGGTGCTGTCGGCGGCGGCGGAGGTGCCTTTGCGACGACGGGTGCCGGTGCGGGTGCGGCCTCGACCGGCGTTTCCACAGCAGCTTCTTCGCCGGGACGCACAAAGCGCCGCTTCTTGACCTCGACGACAACCGTGTTCGACCGGCCGTGGCTGAAGCTCTGCTTCACCTGGCCGGTTTCGACGGTGCGCTTCAGGCCCAGCGGTGCGCGCATGCCCAGTTTCGGTTTTTCCGTTTCACTCATTCTCGAACCTTAACGCCCTTCGTCATTCACCGCGTCGCGCGGCCCTGAACCTTGTGAACCACTTTCACAAGGCTTGGCCCTAGATGCGGAACCGATAAAACCGTGCCACCGGTCGATCGCGGCAGCCACCCGTTCTGCGGCGCGCGCGTCAATCAAACCGATATGTACAACATTTTCGCGCCCCAGCGCTACCGACAACATAGTGCGGTCGGCAGCGAGGACCAAGCCCGCACGACCGGATCCTTCCTCGTCCATCCCCACGCGCCACGCCTGGTCAAGTTTGCGGTTACCGTCGGTGCCTGCGTCGGACGCATGGTAGAGCGCGTAAAGACCGCCCTTGCGCGCATTGTCCTCGATCCGGTCGCTGCCGGTGACGAGGGTCGACGCGCGTGCCTCCAGCCCCAGCCGTTCGAGCGCCGCGCGCGACAAGGCCGCCTCGATCTGTGCCCCCATGTCGTCGGGGATGCGGACGTCGCCGGTCTTGAACGCGCGCGCCAAGCTGCCTTTCAGCTTGCCTTTCGCCTGTGCGGTTTCGAGCTCGACACGCGTCACGCCGATCCACGCCCCACGGCCCGGGGCCTTGGCGCGCACGTCGGGGTGCACCTGCCCGTCGGGGGCAAGCGCCAGCCTTATCAGCGCCGCGCGAGGTGCGCGGTCGCCGGAAAGGATGCAGCGTCGTTCGCTTACCGTGTCATTGCGCGGAGTCCGCAACAGCGTCCTCCTCTGCGAACCATCCGGCCGCTTCGCGCGCGGCCATGATGATCTCGTTCCCCTGTTCCATCGACAGGTTGTACGCGGCAAGTACGCCGCCCTTGGGTTCGGCAGCGCGCGTCTCGGCCTTGCGGCGCGGTTCGACGCGGCGCTTCTCGACCAGTTCGTCGGTCGCAAGGTCGCCCACGTCGTCCAGCGTCTTGATGCCCGCCTTGCCCAGCGTGACCAGCATCGCTTCGGTCATGTGCGGCAGGTTGGCGAGATCGTCCTCGACACCCAGTTCACGGCGTTCCGTACGCGCGGCTTCCTCGCGGCGTTCCAGCGCTTCCGAGGCGCGGCTCTGGAGTTCGGCGGCCAGTTCCTCGTCGAACCCTTCGATCTGCGCGATTTCCTGGACCTCGACGTAGGCGACTTCTTCGAGGCTGGTGAAGCCTTCGGCGACCAGCAGCTGGGCCAGCGTTTCGTCGACGTCCAGTTCCTGTTGGAACAGGTCGGAACGTTCGACGAATTCCTTCTGGCGCTTCTCGCTCGCGTCGGCCTCGGTCAGGATGTCGATCGCCTTGCCGGTCAACTGGCTGGCGAGGCGGACGTTCTGGCCGCGACGACCGATGGCGAGCGACAGCTGGTCGTCGGGAACGACGACTTCGATGCGATCCTCTTCCTCGTCGATCAGCACGCGGCTGACGTTCGCGGGTTGAAGCGCGTTGACGACGAAGGTCGCGGTGTCGGCCGACCAGGGGATGATGTCGATCTTCTCGCCCTGCATTTCCTGCACGACGGCCTGCACGCGGCTGCCCTTCATGCCGACGCACGCGCCGACCGGGTCGATGCTGCCATCGCGGCTGATGACGCCGATCTTGGCGCGCGAACCGGGGTCGCGGGCGGCGGCCATGATCGTGATCACGCCGTCATAGATTTCGGGCACTTCCTGCGCGAACAGCTTCTTCATGAAGTCGGGGTGCGCGCGGCTGAGGAAAATCTGCGGGCCCCGCGTTTCACGCACGACCTTCAGGATGAGACTCCGGATGCGGTCGCCGACACGCACCACTTCGCGCGGAATCTGCGCGTCGCGGCGGATGACGCCTTCGGCTCTCCCTAAGTCGACGACGACATGGCCGAACTCGACGCGCTTGACGACGCCGGTGATGATCTCTCCCGCGCGATCCTTGAACTCTTCGTATTGACGCTCGCGCTCTGCATCGCGGACCTTTTGGAAGATGATCTGCTTCGACGCTTGCGCCTGGATGCGGCCGAATTCGATCGGGGGCAGCGGATCGACGATGAAGTCGCCGATGACGGCGCCCTTCTGCAGCTTCTGGGCCTGGTCGACGTTCACCTGCTTGTAGATGTCGTCGACCTGCTCGACCACTTCGACGACGCGCCACAGGCGCAGGTCGCCGTTGTTGGGATCCAGCTTCGCGCGAATGTCCATCTCGGCGCCGTACCGGGTCTTCGCCGAACGCGCGATCGCGTCTTCCATCGCCTCGATCACGATTTCGCGATCGATCAGCTTTTCCTTCGCGACCGAATCGGCGATCGCGATCAGCTCTGCCTTGTTGGCGGAGATGGGGGCAGTCGTGGCCATCAGTTTACGTCCTCTTCGATAATCCTGTCGGCACCTTCCGCGTCGAGCGGCTTGGTCGCCTTGATGAGTTTGTCGGTCAAAACCAGTTTTGCGCTCGCGATCGCCGCGAACGGAATTGTCATCGCGCCGTGCTTCGCGACGACCTTCACGTCATCGCCTTCCACGCCAACCAGATCCGCGTCGAACATCTTGCGTCCCTCGATCGGCTCGACCAGCTTGATCCGCGCTTCGTGTCCTGCCCAGTCGGCATAGTCCGACAGGCGCGTCAGCGGCCGGTCGATTCCCGGCGATGATACCTCAAGCCGATATGCCTCGTCGATGGGATCGTCGGGCGTACCGTCGAGCGCATCGAGGATTTCCGACAGCCGCCGCGACAGCGTCGCGCAGTCGTCGAGGGTCAGCTGGCGAGTATCAGGCCGCTCGGCCATCACCTGCAGTGTCGGGTCGGACTTGCCGCCGAAGAAACCGACGCGCACGAGCGACAGCCCGAGCGCCTTCGCCTCGGGCTCGATCAATGCGGTCAATGCGGCGATATTCGCCAAGCGTCTCTCCAGAAACAAAACCAGCCGTCTTCCGTGTCCGAAGCCTTGCGGCCCCGAACCCAAACACCCAGTGATGTAAGGAAGACTGGGAGCCATATAGGCCGACAGGCGTTGCGCGGCAAGACGTATTCCGGAGACCGAGATGAAGCTGTTCACTGCCTCTGCCCTGATCGCACTCGCGGCCTGTTCGGCCAGCACCCCCGCTGTGTCGCAGCGTGCGCCATTCACCGTCACCACGGCCGCCGATTTCGATGCGCCCTGGGCGATGACCTTCCTGCCCGACGGGCGGATGCTGGTGACGGAAAAGCAAGGACAACTGAAACTCGTCAGCGCGGATGCCAAGGCAATGACGGTCGTGTCCGGCACGCCCGTGGTCGATTACGCCGGGCAGGGCGCGTTGATGGATGTCGTGCTGCATCCCGATTTCGGGCAGAACCGCATCGTCTATCTCAGCTGGTCGGAGGCGGGCGAGGGCGGCAAGGGCGTAGCGCTCGGCCGCGGCAAGCTGGTCGAGAAGCAGGTGCAGTGTATCCGGGCGCCCTGTCCGCCGGTCGCCGAACTCCAGGGCTTCGAAACGATTTTCCGCGCACGCCCCTTCGTGACCGGCAACGGCCATTATTCGGGCCGCATCGTGTTTTCGCCCGACATGAGGTTCCTGTTCTTCGCCAACGGAGAGCGGCAGAAATTCGACCCCGCGCAGGACAAGTCGATGACGCTCGGCAAGCTCCTGCGCCTGACGCCCGATGGAAAACCCGCACCGGGCAACCCGCTGGTAAAAGATGGTTTTCAGCCGGAGGTCTGGTCCTATGGGCATCGCAACATCCTGGGTCTGGCATTCGATGCGGCGGGCAATTTGTGGGAACAGGAAATGGGTCCGAAGGGCGGGGACGAGGTCAACCTCATCCTGCCGGGCAAAAACTACGGCTACCCGCTTGTGTCCGACGGCGACCATTATGATG
>DDFE01000031.1:17676-25875 GCA_002336985.1 Sphingomonadales bacterium UBA1936 | reverse complement strand
GCCCCGGAGCACTTGGGTGCCCCGGAGATGTCAACGCCAATGTTATACGCAGTTAGCCGTATACGCAGCGCTCGTCGTCGCACTGATGCAGTTCTTGGCTGCATTCATACGAGTGCTGATCGCGCCGCCGAGGCCGATTGCTGCCAGAGCAATGGTCGAACCCACAATGGCGAGGATTAGTGCGTATTCAGCCGCCGATGCGCCGCTGTTGTCTGCGAGAAGATTTTTTACGATTTTCATTGTTCATACCCCGTGATGCAATGTTTGAAGTTAACCGCAATTGTTAGACGCAATTGGTCGTGTATGCAGCGCTCGTAGTTGCGCCGATGCAGTTGCTAGCGGCATTCATGCGGGTGCTGATCGCGCCGCCCAAGCCGATTGCAGCGAGGGCAATCGTCGAACCGACGATGGCGAGGATCAAAGCATATTCGGCAGCGGACGCACCGCTGTCGTCATTCATCAAAGAGTAAATAAGTTTCTTCATTTTCCGTACCCCATTGCTCGCGCGGGCGGGTGCCCGCGCCCCTTAAGCCGAACTATGGATTTCAGTCGCTGCGACCGGGGCGGCTCTTTGCGATGCCTGCCCATTCGACGGAAACCTCCGACACGAACAATCGCCGCCTTTCCTAACAGGCTGTCAATCGTGTTTTTTTACGTTTTATTTACAGTGGGTTAGGCGGCAGTAAATGATGGTTAAGCTGACAATGCTGTCATTAACCGTAAAATCGCCGCGAATCAGTGAGTTAGAACGAATCGAAGTATATATCTAAAGTTGTATCAAAAATTGAGTAGAATTATATCTAAAGTTATAGATGATTTTGAGTGCTCAATACTTGTCAAGATTTGCGTTATTTCTGGATTTAGGCGTTAGGAATTTCGAGCCGTTGAAAACGGTCAGCCGTGCGTCATACTTATCACGCATAAATGCACGGAAGGGGCATATGACGAAACGCGACGCGACGGCTTACGACATCATGCTGATCACTATGGCGGGCTTGGCAGCCGGTAGCCTAATGGTCATGAATACGGCGTCGCTTATCGACGGCGATACTGCATGGCATGTCGCGGCCGGACAATGGATTATCAAGCATGGACGTGTCCCGACAACCGATCCGTTTTCGTTTACTGCGCATGGGCGCGCTTGGACAACGCAAGAATGGCTGACCGAGGTCGCCATGTATTTGGCATATCGCGCTGCGGGATGGAGCGGCGTGATGATTCTCTATGCCGGCGCCTTAGCGGCGACGTTTGGCCTTCTTGCCGGATATCTACGCAGTTGGGTGACACCACCTAAAGCCTTAGTCTTACTGATGCTTTGCGCAGTTGGAATTCAGCAATCGCTTCTTGCACGACCGCATGTGTTTGGCTGGATATTCTTGACGCTGTGGTTGATCAATCTGATGCGCGCGGTTGATAACCGGAAATCGCCGCCGTTGTGGCTTGCACTGCTGATGGTCGTTTGGGCCAACGTCCATGCTAGCAGTATCTTTGGTCTGCTTTTGATAGGCCCATTTGCGCTGGAAGGTGTCATAAGAACCAAGGGCGGCCAAAGGCGCTCGATATCATTAAAGTGGGTGGCATTCATCATTCTCTGCGGAGCAGCCGCGATAATGACGCCTTCAGGCTATCAGACTATCCTTTATCCCTTTCAGGTTGCAGGCATGTCATCTCTGAAATTTATCAATGATTGGCAACCAACGAAATTTGGCCAGATCACCTCGTTCGAGATTGTTCTGATGTCGGGCCTGTTTTTTTGCTTATACAAACCTGTTCAGGTGCCTTGGATACGCCTGATTGTTCTGTTGGGTGTATTGCATATGGCTCTTAGCCAATGGAGACATCAAGCCATCTTCTCCATCATTGCGACGATCATACTCGCTGCTCCCATGGCAAAAGCTTACTCTGGCGCAGATCAACAGAGGTTTAAGTTAAAGGAGCAAATCGCGAGTCATGCGCGGGAGTTTGTGCCAATCTTTTTGGTTGTTTTTGCGCTTTTCGGAGGGGTGATAGCGCTCGCTCTCACCATGCAGAAGACCCGGTTAAATACTTTCAATACACCTCTGAACGCCATCAGCGCTATTCCCGCAGCACTGCGCAGTAAGCCAGTATTTAACGAATGGAGTTTCGGCGGCTCGCTAATTCTTGAAGGAATTCCTGTATATATTGATGGCAGGAACGACATGTACGGCGATGCACACGCGACGAATTATGTCGCTATATTTGGGGGAGACCGCGCTCGTTGGGAAGCAGCCCAAAAGAAGTGGAATATCGCCTGGACCATCCTTCCACCCGATGGCGCGATCACGAAAATCATCGATGCCGATCCGCAATGGCGACGCATCTACGCAGATGATCACGCTGTCATTCACGTCTCGCGTGAACGGACCGCTGGGCTCGATCTTACGTTGTCAGGCGCGCACCCGGCGGCGGTAGGTCAGGTTCACCCGGTCGGACAGGAGCAGGTACGGAAGCCATAGCACAAGGCTGATCCCGACCTTCTTCAAATTGCCGACCAGCAGCGACTGCAGCGGTGCGGCGATATCGGCGGGCAGGTCGACCAGATGGGTCGCCGCCTGCGCGATCGAAACCTGCGCCAAGAGGTCGAACATCCACACCATGACGAGGAAGCGCGGGAATGACGGCACGTTGCGCAGCGCCATCACGAACGCGACGGCATAAAGGCTCGACATCACGGTGACGTCGGCCATCATGGCGTAGAACAGGACGCGAAACCACGACGGCGCGTCGGCGCCGAGTGCAGGAACCGCGACCAGGAATTCGCCCGTCCTCACCGGTACGTTGATCAGCATTCCGAGCAACAGGGATGCCATGATCCCGGTCGCGCCGTAAAAAGGCAGCGTGCGCGCCGACACGCAATCGAGCGTCCGCCAGCGTCCGTAACGCGCCAGCCGGATCTGAGGCTGCGAATGCAGGGCGCCCGAGGGGAAGAGTGCTGCGGTGAACAGCAGTGCCGCAACAGGCGCGCCGATCACGAAGACGTAGGGCGCAAGTGCATGAAGGTCGATTCCGGCCGCCTGGACCTGACTTGCCGGAAAAGCCGCACGCAGTCCGCAAAAGAAACTGGCGAGACCGACCCAGGCGAGCACGATCCTGTTCAGGTCGAGGTCGAGGCGGCGCACGAGCGCCACGCTCCGTATCTGCAGCGAGGTCCCGACATGATCAACCATGACACGAAACATATCTGCGTCCTTCCGCCACGCAAGACTGCGGAGTGCGGGAAATAGGTTAATGCAGGTTTAAGTTCCGGTCAGGCCGCCCATCTCCCGCAACTTTCCACGAAAATACCGGCGGGGCCGTATATCGGTTGATAAATGGACGGCGGCGACCGCGTCTCTAGAGGGCAATCGGAACGTTACGCAATCGTACTGGTTACCGTTGATGGACATGCACGGCATGGATCCGGCGCTGATCGCCCAGTCCGACACGACCGGCCTCCGGCCGGAAGACCTTTCCTTCCTGCGCGAGGGCGGAGACGCTGGCAAGGCGCTTCGCGAAGTCGCCTGGGAAGAAACGCCGCTGGGCAAACCGCAACATTGGTCTCCAGCCCTCAAATCCATCGTGCGTTTCATGCTTACGACGCGCCATCCCGTTTTCGTGTTCTGGGGGGCGGACCATGTGTGTCTGCACAACGACGGCTATGTGGAATTTCTCGATCCGGCATCGGGCGAGGTTCTGGGACGTCCCGGTCGTGACGCCTGGAAATCGACATGGGGCATGATCGGGCCGCTGGTCGATGCCGTCATGCGCGACGGCAAGTCGTGGGCCGAAAACGATGCCCGGTCGATCGACAACGACGACCTCAAGGCCGCTCATTGGCAATACCGATATCAGCCGGTTCCGGACCCGACGTCGGTCCTTGGCGTCGGCGGCGTCCTGGTCGTATGATCGTCGCTCAGGCGGACCAGACCGAGGGAAATGCCTGACCACTGGACGGCGCGCGCCGTACGACGAGTTCATAGCGCGACTTCACATTGAGTTTCCGGAAGATGTTGTGAAGGTGAACCTTCACGGTCCCTTCCGTCAGGTTGCACCGCGCCGCAATCTCCTGGTTCCGCAAACCGTTGCGCACCAGCTGTACAATCTGGTTCTCCCGCTGGGTCAGCCGCTGGTCGACGAATTCCTCTTCGACCTGACGCCCCGATGAGTAGCGTTCCATCTGCTCGGCAACATAGTCATCGATGACGGTGTCACCCTCCATGACCTGGTTTATCACGCGGACGATTTCTTCCGGCGCGCTGTCCTTCAGCACGATCGCATTCACCCGATGCTTGATCGCGAGAACAGCCGAGGCGGGGTCGATTGCTGCCGTCAGCAGGATAATCGGGATATTGTTGTCGTTCGCACGCAGTTCCATCAGCAGGTCTACGCCTGACCCGTCACTCATTGTGACGTCGAGAATGAGTAAATCGACCGGCTGAAGGTTCAGCGTTCGCTGACACTCGGCCACCGAACTCGCCGAATTGACGACCTCATGGCCATTTTCCGAAATGAATTGCGACAGGCCCGAAAGGAAAATCGGATGGTCGTCGACGATGAACAATCTAGCCATGCTGACCCTCGGTAAGGGGAATGCGGATTGCGAAAATCGAGCCGGTTTCAGCGCGATCGACATAGGCCGATCCACCGACATAGGCGAGCCGCTGGGCGACCGATTTCGACGAGATGCCACGGTCGAAGGCTATGTCCGGATGGCCGGTGGCACTGTCGTCGCGGACTGCGATCATCAATGTGTCCCCATCGATCGAAGCGGCGACCGAGAACTGCGACGCCCGCCCGTGCCGGACGGCATTGGAGACCACTTCGCGGACGATCTGGTTGCATTGGTTGGACGTGTGCTCGTCGACGACGACCGACCTGTCGAGCGGCGCAAACGCGCAATCGACGTCCCATTGCGCGCTCAGAGTCTTCACCGTCTGCGCGATGACGTCGTTCAGGTTCCGGTCCAGCGAGGCGTCGCGTTGCGCGCCCTCTATGACTTCGCGCAGCGTTCGTTGCTCGTCCGACACGATCGCCTGGACGTCTTCGAGTCCCCGCCTGATGGTTGCGGGGTCGGACGTTCCCGCCTTGGCAAGGAGTGTCGAAATACGCATCCGCAGGCTCGCCAGGGTTTGCAGGACGGTATCGTGCAGGTCGCGGGACACCGCCTTGCGGGCCGACAGGAAGTTCTGTGCCTCCCATATTTCCTGCTGCGTGAAACGGTCGAACGCCGTGATGACGACCAGCGTCCGCTCGAGCGTTTCTTCGAGCAATGCCCGCGACGGTGCATGGCGGCAGGGGACAAGGAAAACGATAAGGCCGTGTTCCAGCCGTATAACGCCGCCGCTTACGAACCGTTGTTCGGGCACGTCCGCCGCGATCGCTTCGGCGAGGATCGGTGTATCCGCTTCACGCACCACGCCCCGCGCCGAAATATGAACCGTCGACGAGCAGCCCCGTTCATATGCGAACGCTGCCGAGCCCGCGAGTTCGGTGGCCAGCGAATGGGTGTCGAAACTGCTGCCGGAGCCGCTGGAATCGAAACCCGAACGGGTCAACGGCATGGTTTCCAGATTTTCTTCGGTATTCCGATGCCCCAGCCAGACGACATCCTGGCTGCCATAAGCGCCTCTCAGGCAACTCATGGTCGTGTCGCCCACGCCTTCACCGGCGGAAACGGCCGCGATCGTCAGGTGATCGCTCCATTTGCTGAACCGCGCCCGCCAGGCCTGATGCGCAATCCAGTTGGCCAGCGCCAGCGCCGCAACGAGCAGAACTGCGGGCATCAGCAACCAGGGCGGGCCGATCGCCGCGC
Organism: Sphingomonadales bacterium UBA1936; assembly: GCA_002336985.1. Lineage (GTDB taxonomy): Bacteria > Pseudomonadota > Alphaproteobacteria > Sphingomonadales > Sphingomonadaceae > Sphingomonas_O. The sequence goes on along the minus strand of DDFE01000031.1, from coordinate 20,063 downwards.
TGCCGAACGGGCGGATCGAAACGCCGACCAGCGCGGCCAGGCAAAGCAGGCCCACGATCACGATCACCTTGGCATTGTGCGGCAGGTGATTGGCCACCGCCAGCAATGGCACGAGGATGATGAACGCGGGCGAAATCACCGGGTGAATGACGATCAGGGCACCGATGATGCCCCAATCCAGTGCGCCGAACATCGGTTGAAGGCGAACAGCCTGCCGCCAGGACATGCGGGGCAGGCCCAATTCCAGTGCGACACATATGGACCAGGCCAGCATCAGCCATTGGGCCGGATAGACACTGCTTGCCCGAGAGTCCGCCAGCGATCCGGACAAGGTTTCCGCGATCAGCAGGATGCGCGCGGCGGCAAGGGATATCCGGTAATTCTGACCGAAACGCAGCCAGGCCTGCCGGATAATGCGGCGCCCCTTGGTCACTGCCGGAAAATCGCGATCGGCCACCACGCCTACATAGCGCGGTGGCCGGCCTGATAGAACGATATTCACAAGCGTCCGAGGCGGAGCCCCGGGGCATCGCAGCCCGACCTGATGCAGGGCCGGTGGCAAGGCATACAATACTCCCTAACCCAGTTCCGCGACTCCAGACCCTTCTCGTGAGAGTCCTCTGAAAGTGCCGTACCAGATTAGTAATATATTACCCAAGCACAATCAGTGCGACCCGATGAGCTATTGTGTATCACTTTAATACTGATTCTTGAGCAATCACAATATAACGGATAGATGTATATCTTTTGATATATACCGTTCGATATATCGTTCATCATTTGACATTATGCCATAAATGAATGTTTAACATCTAGATATTTGATCGACAGTATGTCGACATACACCGACGGACATATTGCATATATACTTGACTATGGAGATATATCTCTAAAATATTCACAGATATGTTGTAATTAATTATCCGACTCCCCCGAATTCATATCGAATCAATCCGGTTTATCAGTCAAGATGGGTAAATCTCTCATGATCTTTGAAAACCAAACGAACTATTTTACAACACTAAGATATTCTATGAGTAGTTCATATTTTCGATTTATATTTAAGACCAGCGCGCGATCTTCAGCCCGGATTCCGTTGCTTTCCGGCCTGCGTCTTTATATCGAGGGACGGCAAGCGCACTTATACCTCACGTCCAATAATTTGGTACAACTTGTGCTGGACGGCGACGATTGGCTGAAGCGGGCCCGTCGCGGGCGATCCCATGGCAGTAAATCACGTGATCCGGCCGGATCTCGGAACTGTGGTTTTCTGGCAGACGACGGCAGGAAGATTGCGCAGGCGTTCAGCAATGCTGGCATCCAGGCGCCGGATTTCGAACGCTATTCGGCCCAGCAAGCCTATGCGGGGCTGCTGCACTATTTCTCGCGTGTCGTGCCGTTTCTGAGACGCGGCCATCTGGACTTCGTTGCGACAATGGGACGTGCGCTGGCCGATCAGGCGATGGAAGTTGCCGACGGACTGGACTTCGAAATCCGGTGTGCCAACCGTGGCCCGGCCGCTATTTATACATCCCCTCGCGCAGGTTGATGCCGTGTTCGACCCACATCTTCAGCGCGCACAGCATCTGCGACCAGCCCATGCAGTTGCCATATGATCCCTTCACGCCGCTCGGCGTGTCCCGCCAGCCCGCCTCGCTGATCGTCACCAGCGTGCGGCCGTCGCCCAGGTCCTCGAAGTCCATCGTCACGTCTATCCTGTAGGCGGCATCGCCCTTCGCTCCCTGGTCGTTCGCGTCCCAGCGCAAATGAATATGCTTGTCCGGATCGACCCGAACCACCTCGACCGGGAAGGCGCCGGGAAAATCGTGGAAATCCCACGTCACCGTCGCGCCTGTTTCCAGCCGCCCCTTCGCGCCGCCGGTCGTGAAATAATGCGACAGCGTGTCGGGATCGGCGACCGCCTCGAACACTTCGGACACGGGCTTCGAAATACGGGCGAACACACTGAAGGTCTGATCCACGAACGATCTCCTCTTGAGTCGCTCGATTTTATGTTATAGAAATATAACATGTCAATCACGGACACGCACGACCGGGTTTTCAAGGCACTGTCGGCCGGTGTCCGCCGCCAGATCCTGGATGATCTGCGCGACCAGCCGCTGACCACCGGCACGCTGTGCGCGCACTTCCCCGAACTCGATCGCTGTACGGTGATGCAGCACCTGCGCGTGCTGGAGGATGCCGATCTGGTGACGGTGGTGCGACGCGGGCGCGAGCGGTGGAACTACCTCAACCCGCTGCCCATCCACGACATCCACGAACGCTGGATCGGCCCGCATGCAAAGGGCGCTGTGGCGCTGCTGGACCGGCTGAAGACCGACGTCGAACGCGCCTGAGACCTATTTGGCCTCCGCCGAGCGCGCATG
>DDFE01000031.1:0-17578 GCA_002336985.1 Sphingomonadales bacterium UBA1936 | reverse complement strand
GCCTGAAACGCATCCGGTTTTCGTGCTGCATCGGGGAAAGATACGAGTTCCAGCGTGCGGGCGCGCCGGGCGGTGGACACTTCGCGCGGCGGATAGGCCGACCGCGGTTCGAGCAGCACCCTGCGCACCTGCGGCGCAGGCCCCGGCAATCCCGGCGCCCCGCTCGACGACATGACCGACGTCAGGCTGATGACACGTTCCGGCGCCTTCGCGGCCAGAATCTGCGCGATCATGCCGCCCATCGACGCGCCCACCACATGTGCCGCCGGGATGTCGAGCGCATCCATCAGCCCCGCGGCATCGTCCGCCATGTCGTCGAGCGTGTAGCCCAAGGGCACCGAAAACCCGAGCCGCTTCGCCGCCAGCGCCCACAGCAGATTGGGTGCGGGCGCTTCGTGAAGATGCGTCGACTTGCCGATGTCGCGGTTGTCGTAACGGATGACGCGGAAGCCCGCCTTCACCAGCGATTTCACCAGCGACTTGGGCCATCCGATCAGCTGCGTCCCGACACCCATGATCAGCAGGATCACCGGCGCGTCGGGATCGCCCCTGTCCTTGTAGAAGAGATCGACGCCGTTCGCGCGGACGGTAGGCACATCGATGTCCTAATCGTGCGCCGCGAGCCAGGGTCTCAGGACCGCGAGGAACGCTGCGGGATTGTCGTTCATGATGGTGTGCGCGGCGTGCGGGATTTCGCGGAATGTCGCGCCCGGCACCGATTTGGCAAAGCCGTCCACCGTCGCCGGAATGGCCTCGTCATGCTCGCCAGCCACGAACAGCGTGCGTCGCCCGTCGAGCTTTCCAAGCAGGGGACGGCCGTCATAGTCCTTCAGCACGCCGCTCGCCGTGAATTCCGCACGGCCCCAGAGATGGTTGTACACGTCGGCGCTGAAACTGCGCGGCAGTGCCGCCTTGTACGCCGCGATCGCAGGCGGCGGATCCATCAAATGGACATGGCGATTGTAAAAGGCGTCGGTCGCCGCATTGCATTCCGCCTGGCTGTGCGCGCCCTGCGTATCGCATTCGTAGAGAAGCTTTCGGATCGGGGCCGGCATGGCGTCCTTCAGGCGCTTGGCGTCGCGCAGCCAGATTTCGGTAGAGACTAGCGGTGACTGAAGGATGACACTGGCCAGTGCGGGCGGGCGAAGCGCCGCATATTCCAGGGCAACGGTCCCGCCCCAGCTCGCCCCCAGCACATGCCAGCGCTTCACGCCGAGCGCCGTACGGATCGCATCGAGTTCGGACACGAAGCGCGCGACTGTCCAGTTCGCCGGATCGCCCGGATGATCCGAACGCCCGCTGTCTAGCTGGTCGTAGAGGATGACAGCGCGATCGTTCGCCAGCGCGGTCGCGTTGAGGAAATACCAGTGCGCGCTGCCCGGCCCGCCATGCAGGAAGACGATCGGCGGTCGCCCGTTCCCGACATCCCCATTGATCCGCACATAGACCCGGCCGCCCTGGACCGGGACCATGACCTCACGATCGGGTTTGATCTGTGCCGCAGGGAGCAGCGAGCCGGTCGCGGCTTCACCACGCATGGCAAGGCACGCGGCGCCGGTACCGACGAACATGCGGCGAGAGAGCATCGCCGGCGCCACGGTCAGGCCTTGTAAAGCGCGTCGAGCCGCTCGCCATAAACTTCCCGGATCTTGTGGCGGCGGATCTTCATCGACGGTGTCAGCATCTCGTTGTCGACGGTGAACGCGTCGGGCGTCAAAACGACGCGGCGCACCTTTTCGATGACCGACAGGTCGGCGTTCACTCGGTCGACCGCCGCCTGTACAGCGCGCATCACCGCCGGATCACTGCACAGCTGGCTGCAATCGGGCTTCATGTCCTGCGCGACGCACCATTCCATCAGCCATTCGGGATCGGGCACGACAAGGCCGACGAGGTGCGGCCGCTTGTCGCCGACGACCATCGCCTGCAGAATTTCGGGCTGCAGCGTCAGCATCCCTTCGATCTTCTGCGGGCTGACGTTGTCGCCCTTGTCGTTGACGATCAGGTCTTTCTTGCGGTCAGTGATGACGATACGACCGCGGTCATCGATGTGGCCGACGTCGCCGGTGTGCAGCCATCCATCTTGTAACACCCGCGCGGTTTCGGCGGGGTTGTTCCAGTAGCCGTGCATGACAAGTTCGCCGCGGACCAGGATTTCGCCGTCGTCGGCGATGCGGACTTCCGTATCCTTCATCGGCGGGCCCACGGTGTCCATCTTGATGCCGGCCTTGGCCCGGTTGCAGCTGATGACCGGACCCGCTTCGGTCTGGCCATAGCCCTGCAACAGGTTGAGCCCCAGTGCATGGAAGAACACGCCGATATCCGGGTTGAGCGGCGCGCCGCCCGACACCAGCGCCTTTATCCGTCCGCCGAACTTGGCCTGGACCTTCGGCCGCAGCGTCTTCTTGATGAAAAGGTCGACCGGCTTGTCCCAGAAGGGAATGCCCCTGCCCAAATCCTTGGCACCGAGCGAAATCGCGCGCTGCAACAGCTTGGGCGCAAGTCCGCCCTGTTTCTCGATGCCCTTCACGATGCGCGCGCGCAGCACTTCGAACAGGCGCGGCACGACGACCATCAGGGTCGGGCGAACCTCCTCGATATTCGATCCGAGTTTCTCCAGCCCCTCGGAATAATAGATTTGCCCGCCGAGCGAGATCGGCAGGAACTGTCCGCCCGAATGTTCATAGGCGTGGCTGAGCGGCAGGAAGGACAGGAAAACCTCATCATCCCAGCCATAATCGTTCGAGATGATATCGATGCATCCCGCCACATTGTGCAGGATCGCGCCATGATGCTGGCGCACGCCGCGCGGCGCCCCGCCCGTACCGCTGGTGTAGATCAGGCAGGCAAGGTCGTCGCGCTTGAAGGTCGCGCGCGCGGCGACCGCCGCAACGTCGCCGGGGTGGTCGGCGATCATCTTTTTCCAGTCGTGGAGCGCGACATCGCCCGACTGGCCGATCCGGATATCCTCGATGCCGATGACCAGTTTGCAATGCACTGACCGCAGCACGGCGGGCACCAGCGTACGGGCCAGCTTCGCCGTCGATACGATGACTGCCCGCGCGCCTGAATCGCCAAGGATATGCGCGTGGTCGCGTTCGGTATTCGTGACATAGGTCGGAACCGTCACACAGCCCGCGGCCATGATCGCCAGGTCCGCGATGCACCATTCGGGGCGGTTTTCGCTGACCAGCGCCACACGGTCGCCGGGTTCCAGGCCAAGCGCTTTCAACGCCGTGGCGATCGAGGCCACCTGTTTTGCGGTCTCGGTCCAGCTCAGCGGCCGCCATGCACCATCGCGTTTCGCCCACAGGAATGGCTTGCTGCCGTTCTCCTGCGCGCGCGCGAAGAACATCGTGACGAGATTGGGGAAATGTTCGAACGTCCGCATGTCTCTCCTGGCGCCCTTACGTTTATTCTTCTTTGTAGATGCAAGCCGCGCGAATGAGTAGCCGATGATGTCCGCATGGACGAGTTCTCATTCTTCGCTATGGCCATCCACCGATATCTGTTGGGGAATCCGATGAAGCAAGTTCGGCAAGTGTGGATGGTGCTGTGTCTCGCGGCGCTGACGGCCTGCGCCGCGACGCCGAAGCAGGTCGCGGCGCCAGCGCCGGTACAGGGCCACGCGTCGCAGCCATCCGCACACAAGTCGCAAATCTTCGTCGTGACCGCCAACCCGCTTGCGACCGACGCCGGCATGGCGGTCCTGCGCCGCGGTGGCAGTGCGGTCGATGCCGCAATCGCGGTCCAGGCGATGCTGTCGCTCGTCGAACCGCAGAGTTCGGGGATCGGCGGCGGCGCCTTCCTGACCTGGTACGATGGCAAGGCAAAATCCGTGACTGTCTATGACGGCCGCGAGATGGCGCCCGCCGGCGCCGCGCCCGATATGTTCGTCGGGCCCGACGGCAAACCGCTGCCGTTCAACCAGGCCGTGGTCAGCGGCCGGGCAACCGGCGTCCCCGGGGCGGTCAAGATGCTTGCGACGGTCCACGGCGACCATGGCAAGCTGCCCTGGAACGCGCTGTTCGGCGACGCCCGGCAGACGGCGAGCGACGGGTTCATCGTTTCACCGCGGCTCGCGCGCTTCTTCAAATATGGCTTTGCCGAACTCGCGATGCCGGACGTGCGCGCCTATTTCATGAAGCCGGACGGAAGCTGGCTGCAGGCGGGCGATCGCCTGCGCAATCCGGCCTATGCCGCTTTCCTGACGCGTCTCGCGAGCGAGGGGCCCGCCGCGCTTTATGCCGGCGAAACCGCGCGGAGAATCGTTGATCGCACGCATGCCGATCCGTTGCCGGGTACGATGACCCTCGCCGATCTTGCCGCCTATCGCCCGGTCAAGCGCGAAGCATTGTGCCGCCCGTATCGCGTGTACCTGGTGTGTGCGCCGCCGCCGCCCGCCAGCGGCGTCGGCACGCTCGAACTGCTCGGCATCCTCGCCCACACCGACATCGCGTCGCGCACGCCGGACGATCCGCAGGCATGGTATCTTTTCGCCGAGGCCAGCCGGCTGATGTATGCTGATCGCGACCGTTATGTCGGCGACCCGGCGTTCGTGACCGTTCCCGTCACCGGCCTGCTCGACCCCGCCTATGTCGCGGCGCGTGCCAAGCTGATCGGACCGCGTGCCGCCGCGACGCCGCCCGCACCCGGCACGCCCGCAGGGGCGACGCTCGCCGCGCGTGATGCGACGTTCGAACCCACCGGCACTTCGCACATCGTGATCGGTGACGCCGACGGCAATGTCGTGTCGATGACGACCACCGTCGAATCGATCTTCGGCACCGGCCGCATGGTCGACGGGTTCTTCCTCAACAACCAGCTGACCGATTTCTCGTTCAGCCCGCGCGACGACCAGGGGCGCACCGCGGCCAATGCGGTGGCGCCGGGCAAGCGTCCGCGGTCCTCCATGACGCCGCTGGTCCTGCTCGATGCAAAGCATGAGTTCGCCGGTGCGATCGGGTCGGCGGGCGGCAATGCCATTCTTGCCTATGTCGCGAAGTCGCTGGTCGCGGCGGTCGACTGGGGCCTGCCCATGCAACAGGCGATCGCGCTGCCCAATCTCGTGGCAAGGGGGCCGAACTTCCAGGGCGAAGTCGACCGATTTCCGCCCGCTGCCCTCGAAGGCTTGCGGGCGCGCGGCGTCGACCTGAAGCCCGGCCAGGGTGAGGATTCAGGGGTTCACGGCGTCATCGTGCGCGACGGCCGCATCGACGGCGGGTTCGATCCGCGGCGCGAGGGCAAATTCGTGATCGAGACGCCGCCCCAGCCCTAGGCGTCGACTCCCACCGCCTCCGCGACGGTTGCAAATCCGTCGTCGTGCAGGTGCTTGACCAGCCCCGCTGCGATCCGGCGGACAAGGCCCGGACCGTGAAACGCGAGCGCCGAATAGAGCTGGACCAGCGACGCCCCCGCGCGGATGCGGTGATAGGCCTCGTCCGCGCTGTCGATACCGCCCGCCGCGATCAGGGGAATTTCGCCGCCGGACGCGCGCCGGAATGCCCGGAGCTTTTCATGCGCCAGGTGGCGGAGCGGCTTGCCGGACAATCCGCCCGCTTCCCCTGCGTCGCGGGACGTCAGCAGCGGGCGCGACAGGGTGGTGTTGCCGATGATCAGCGCATCGACCCGTCCCGCCGCCACTTTGATCACGGCATCGATCTCGTCGTTTTCCAGGTCAGGCGCGAGTTTCAGGAACAGGGGCGGATCGCCCGCCCGGCGCGCTTCGCCCACCGCGTCGAGCAGCTCGCGCAACGCCCCCGCATCCTGCAGCCCGCGCAGGCCCGGAGTGTTCGGCGATGATATGTTGATCGTCAGGTAATCCGCGACATCCGCCATCGCCCGGACCCCCGTGACATAATCCGCCACCCGGTCCGCCGCATCCTTGTTCGCCCCCACATTGACCCCGACAATCCCCCGCCGGGCCCGACGCGCCAGCCGCACGTGCGCAGCGACGTGACCGTCATTGTTGAACCCCATCCGATTAATAACCCCCTCCTCCTCGACAAGGCGGAACACACGGGGCTTGGGATTGCCGTCCTGTGGCAAGGGAGTCAGCGAGCCGACCTCGACGAACCCGAAACCAAGGCCGAGCATGGCGTCGGGAACCTCGGCATTCTTGTCGAACCCTGCGGCAAGCCCAATAGGCGACGGGAAGTCGAGGCCCGCGACCCGTATCGCTAGCGTTGGATCGTGCGCGGGCAGTCGCTGAGGCGCGAAACGGAGGGCCGCAACCGTCATTCGGTGCGCGCGTTCGGCGTCGATCTGGAACAGGATCGGGCGGGCAAGGGCGAACAATGTCATGCGGTTCGCGCTATGCGGTCGCGTTCCTTGCGTCAAAAAAGGACATTCATTTGCGATTAATTCGCGCCTTGATGTCGATTCTATCCAATACGACTCATGCTGCAGCTGCGTATTGGCGTTCTTGCGACCCGAAGGGCTCTGGGCTTTTTGTCCAGAAACCTTTTCCTGGCGGTTCGGAGCGGCAACGTTCCGGACCGCTTTCTTTTGGGTCCGCCGCATCGTATCAAAGATAGAACGACTCGGGCGCGCATATGGCTGAAAATGGGTCACATTCCGGAGCGGTGACGCTCGACTATGCGATTCCGCCAGAGGATTTGCGCGAACATCTGTCGGTTTTCTACGAGTTTCGCGCCGACGTTCCGGTTTTCGAAGACACGGACAAGGCGGATTTTGCGCAGTTCCGGTTCCTGTTCAGTGGTTCGGGAACCTATCGCTTCGCCGACGGCCACGAACAGCGCGCACCGGCCATCCAGATCGTAGGAGCAACGACCGGTCCCACCCACGTACGAGTCGAGGGGCCAGTGCACATGTTCGGCGTGGGCATCCTTCCCGCGGGCTGGCCCACATTGCTCGATTTCGAGGCATCCCTGCTGGTCAATCGCGTGATCGACGCCACCGAATTGTTCGGCAATGCGCTGAACGGCGTCGCGGATGCCATGCTGGCGGCATCGACGATCGAAAAGAAGGTGGAAATCGGGTCGGCCCTTACACGCCAGCTGATGGCGCGCGGCAATTCGGCAGCTTTCGACTTCACGCGCATCGTCGACGACTGGCTCGAGTCATCGCCCAGTCCCCACATCGACGATCTGGTGATCGCGACCGGCTTGTCCCGCCGCCAGGTCGAGCGCCGTTGCAACGCATATTACGGATCACCGCCCAAGCAGCTCGCCCGCAAATATCGCGCGCTTCGCGCGACGATCGCGCTGGCGCGGGGCGATGCCGAGGCGACGACATTGCTGACCGAGGGTTTCTACGACCAGTCGCACTTCATCCGCGAGATCAAGGCGTTCACCGGCATCACGCCCACGACGATCACCGATGACCTGCCGACGCTGGTTGCCCTGACGCTCAAGCGGACAGAGTTACGGGACCTCTCGCCCCGGATCACAAAGGTTTGAGGTTGACGAATCGCGGGCCGGACCCCATTTGAAATCAGACTAATTTGATCTGATTGGACTGATGAAGCTTTCCAGCCTTGCCGATTATGCCGTCGTGATGATGAGCGCTGCTGCCCGTCATGGCTGCGGCGCGCGCCTGTCGGCGACGTTGCTGGCGGACGAAACCGGCGTTCCGCTGCCGACTGCGCAGAAGCTGATGCAGAAGCTTGCCGCGGCGGGGCTAATGTCGTCGCTGCGCGGCTCGGGCGGCGGGTTCAAGCTGACCCGTCCGGCGGCCGCGATCACGCTCGCCGATATTATCGAGGCGATCGAAGGCCCCATCGCGATGACCGCCTGCGTCGAGACCGGGCGACATGACTGCGGGCTGGAAAAAACCTGCCAGACGAAGTCGCACTGGAGCGTGGTCAATGGCGCGGTGCGCGGTGCGCTCGCCGCGGTGCCGCTGACTCAGCTGGCGGAGGCGCGCCGATGACCAGCAAGAACGCCGCAGCCTTCGCCGCCGCCGACAAGGTCGCCGATTACGAACACGGCTGGTCGTCGGACATCGAAACCGACTTCGCGCCCAAGGGTCTGACCGAGGACACGGTCCGCTTCATCAGTGCCAAGAAAAATGAGCCCGAATGGATGCTCGACTGGCGGCTGAAGGCGTTTCGCATGTGGCAGACGATGACGCCGCCCGACTGGGCCAAGCTCAACGTGCCGCCGATCGATTACCAGGACGCGTACTATTACGCCGCGCCCAAGGCGAAACCGAAGCTCGGCAGTCTCGATGAAGTCGATCCCGAAATCCTGCGCGTCTACGAAAAGCTCGGCATCCCGATCGAGGAGCAGAAGATGCTCGCGGGCGTGGAAGGCAGCCGCAAGGTCGCGGTCGATGCCGTGTTCGATAGCGTCAGCGTTGCCACCACCTTCCGCGCAGAACTCGAACGCGCGGGCGTCATCTTCCGGTCGATCAGCGAGGCGATCCGCGAATATCCCGACCTCGTGAAGCGCTGGCTGGGCAAGGTCGTGCCGATGCACGACAATTACTTCGCGACGCTCAACTGCGCGGTCTTCAGCGACGGGACATTCGTCTATATTCCCGAGGGCGTCCGCTGCCCGATGGAGCTGTCGACCTATTTCCGCATCAATGCGGAGAACACCGGCCAGTTCGAACGCACGCTGATCGTCGCCGACAAGGGCAGCTATGTAAGCTACCTCGAGGGCTGCACCGCGCCGATGCGCGACGAGAACCAGTTGCATGCCGCCGTCGTCGAACTCGTCGCGCTCGACGATGCCGAGATCAAATATTCGACCGTGCAGAACTGGTACCCTGGCGACGAGAACGGCAAGGGCGGTATATATAACTTCGTGACCAAGCGCGCTTTGTGCCAGGGGCGGAACTCCAAGGTCAGCTGGACGCAGGTCGAAACCGGCAGCGCCATCACCTGGAAATACCCCAGCTGCGTCCTGTCGGGTGAAAACAGTGTCGGCGAATTCTATTCGGTCGCGGTCACCAACAATTTCCAGCAGGCCGACACCGGCACCAAGATGATCCACCTCGGCAAGAACAGCCGGTCGACCATCGTGTCGAAGGGGATCAGCGCCGGGCACAGCAACAACACCTATCGCGGCCTCGTTCGCGTGGGGCCGACCGCGGAAAACGTCCGCAATTTCACCCAGTGCGACAGCCTGCTGCTCGGCGACAAGTGCGGCGCGCACACCGTGCCGTATATCGAAGTCCGCAACCCGACCGCGCAGATCGAACACGAAGCGACGACCAGCAAGATCAGCGACGACCAGCTGTTTTACGCCATGCAGCGCGGGCTGAATGCAGAGGAATCGGTGGCGCTGATCGTTAACGGGTTCGCCAAGGAGGTGCTGCAGCAGTTGCCGATGGAGTTTGCGGTCGAGGCGCAGAAACTGCTGGGGATTTCGCTTGAAGGCAGCGTGGGGTGAATTGGATCGTCGCCTTCATCGCCGCTATTATTGCGGGTGTGTTTGCGTTCAGCGGTGCAAAAGCCGTCCGTAACGGCCACGCACATTTTAGGATGCTCGGCGCCGTCAATCGAACCCAGTCTCCTACTAGGTTTTTGTCGATCGTTGCGCTTGATTGTGCCGGATTTTTGATTGCCGGCTTGTGCGCAATTTTAGCTGCGTTTCAAATTCACGGATAGAGCATGCTCAAGATTGAAAATCTCCACGCCACCGTCGGCGACAAGCCGATCCTCAAGGGCCTGACGCTCGCGCTGAACGCTGGCGAGATCCATGCGATCATGGGACCGAACGGCGCGGGCAAATCGACGCTGGGCTATGTGCTGTCCGGGCGGCCCGGGTATGAGGTGACCGATGGGTCGGTGACGTTCAACGGGCAAGACCTCCTCTCCCTCGAACCGCATGAACGCGCCGCCGCGGGCCTGTTCCTCGGGTTCCAGTACCCGGTCGAAATCCCCGGTGTGTCGAACGTCCAGTTCCTGCGCGAGGCGCTGAATGCGCAGCGCAAGGGGCGCGGCGAAAAGCCGCTGTCGGGCGCCGAATTCCTGAAGACCGCGCGGGCACAGGCCGACGCGATGGGCATGGACATGGACATGCTGAAGCGCCCGGTGAACGTCGGCTTTTCGGGCGGCGAGAAGAAGCGGAACGAGATGGTGCAGATGGGCATCATCGACCCCGCGCTCGCGATCCTCGACGAGACCGACAGCGGCCTCGACATCGATGCGCTGCGCGTCGTCGGCGACGGCATCAACCGCATCATGCGGAAACCCAATAAGGCGGTGCTGCTGATCACCCATTATCAGCGCCTGCTCGATTATGTCCGCCCCGACTTTGTCCACGTCCTCGCCGATGGCCGCATCACGCGCAGCGGCGGCCCCGAACTCGCGCTCGAACTGGAGCGCGAGGGATACCGGGAGCTGGCTGCGTGATGAGCGCCACAGGTCACCCTTCCTTCCTTCGCGGCTTCGCGGCTTCGCGTGAAACCGCAAATCTCACGCGAAGCCGCGAAGCCGCGAAGGGGAGCGCGTTGTGACCGCCCTCCCGACCCGCAAGGACGAGGCGTGGCGGTATAGCGATATCGATGCCGTCGCGCGGCTGTGGCCAGTGCCACCCGCGATCATCATCGATGTGCCCGCTGGTGAGACGCGGGCAGAGTACCTGATTTGTAATCAGGGGGTCAGTGACTTCGCGATCACGCTTGCCGCTGGCGCACGGATGGATTTCCACGTCCTGAATGCGGGCGACGCTTATGGCCGGATCGCGATCGACGTGACGCTCCACGACGGTGCGCATTTCGAATTCGGCGCGGTTCAGGTCGGAGGCGGGTCGGCGAATCTTGAGGTGGTCACCACCGTCCGCCACATCGAACCGAATGCGACCAGCAACCAGGTCGTCCGCTCGGTCCTCGGCGGGTCGGCAGTCGGCAGTTACCTCGGGAAGGTCGCCGTCGCCCGCGATGCGCAGAAGACCGACAGCGTCCAGTCGGTGAAGGCGATGCTGCTCGACCGCACCGCGACTGCGAACGCGAAGCCCGAACTCGAAATCTACGCCGACGACGTGAAGTGCGCGCATGGCGCAACGGTCGGAGAACTCGACAAGACGGCGCTGTTCTACCTCGCAGCGCGCGGCCTGCCGCCCGCCGAAGCGCGGACGCTGCTGTTGCAGGCGTTCGTCGCGGAGGTGTTCACGGGCGCTGCGGCGCAGGAGGAACTGGAAGCGGCGGCGCTGGCGGCATTGGAGAAGCTGTCGTGACGACTGCCACTCTGGCCCGCCCGCTCGACAGCCGCGCCGACTTTCCGGGGATGGGCGACTGGCATTACCTCGATACCGCCGCGACAGCGCAAAAGCCGCAGGCCGTGATCGACGCGATCGCGCGTGCCTATGGCCCCGATTACGCGACCGTCCATCGCGGCGTATACGCCCGCTCGGCGAACATGACGCTTGCGTATGAAGCCGCGCGTCGCCGCGTCGCACAGTTCATCGGTGCGGACTCTGAAAACGAGATCGTATTCGTCCGCGGCGCGACCGAGGCGATCAACCTCGTCGCGCAGAGCTATCCCGAAAAGGGCCGCGTCCTCGTCTCGCAGCTCGAACATCATTCCAACATCGTGCCGTGGCAACTCGCGGGTTGGCAGGTCGATGTCTGTCCGTTGACCGCCGACGGCGTGATCGACCTCGACGCGGCGGAGGCGATGCTGACGCCTGCGCACACGATGGTTGCCTTCGCGCATGTCTCGAACGTGCTGGGTTCGGTTCTCGACGCGAAGCGCGCCGCGAAGCTCGCGCACGCGGTCGGTGCGAAGCTGTTGCTCGACGGGTGCCAGGCCGTGCCGCGCCTGCCGGTCGACGTCGCCGATCTCGACTGCGATTTCTACGCGTTCTCCGGTCACAAGCTCTACGGCCCGACCGGTATCGGCGTGCTGTGGGGCCGGGCCGACCTGCTCGACGCGATGCCGCCGGTGCAAGGTGGCGGGTCGATGATCGACCGTGTCACCTTTGCGAAAACGACCTATGCCCCGGCGCCCGGCCGGTTCGAGGCGGGAACGCCCAACATCGTCGGTGTCATCAGTCTTCATGCCGCGATCGATTATGTCGAAAGCATCGGCCTCGACGCGATCCATGCGCATGAAACGGCACTCGTCGCCCAGTGCCGCGATGCACTTCGGTCGATCAATTCGGTCGTCCTCTACGGGCCGGAGGATGCGGCCGGGATCGTCAGTTTCAACGTCGAAGGGGTTCATCCGCACGACGTCGGCACTATCTTGGATGAGGAAGGCGTGGCGATCCGCGCAGGGCACCATTGCGCGCAGCCGCTGATGGAGCATCTGGGCGTCGATGCGACCGCGCGGGCGAGTTTCGGGATTTACAATGGACCGGACGATGTGGCGGCGCTGGTGCGCGGCATCGAACGCGTAAGGAAGCTGTTCGGATGAGCGAGATACGAGCCGAGGAAGTCACCCATGTCGATGCTCCGCCCAAGGCGCGGGTCAGCGATGTCGTGGACGAAAGCCCGCGCGAAAGCTTCGAGCGCAAGCGCGACTACCTCGAAGGGTTCCTGAAGGCCGAGCCGCCGAAACTGGCCTCGGGCGAACCGGGCGGCGACCTGTACGAAGCGGTCATCGCTTCGTTGAAAGAGATTTTCGACCCCGAGATCCCGGTCAACATTTACGACCTTGGCCTGATCTATGGCGTCGAGGTCGATGAAGGTCATGTCCACATCAACATGACGCTGACGACTCCGCATTGTCCGGTCGCGGAATCGATGCCGATGGAAGTCGAACTGCGCGTCGGCAGCGTACCCGGCGTCGGCGTGGTCGACGTCAACCTCGTCTGGGATCCGCCGTGGGATGCGAGCAAGATGACCGACGAGGCCCGCCTCGAACTGGGGATGCTGTAATGACCACGACTACCCGCGCCCGTCCCGCTGCGCTTAACCTGACCGCCGGTGCCGAGGCACGCATCGCCGAGCTGATGGCGAAGGCGCCCGAGGGTGCGGTGGGCGTGAAGCTGTCGACCCCGCGCCGCGGCTGTTCGGGGCTCGCCTATTCGGTCGATTATGTCGACGCGGCAAACCCGATGGANNATCGGAAGCCGGATGGACTGGGTCGAGGACGATTTCACCGCAGGCTTCGTGTTCGAGAACCCGAACGCCAAGGGTGCCTGCGGCTGTGGCGAGAGCTTTACGGTCTAGAAGCTGACCGAATAACGCACTGCCGCACCGACATCGTTCGGGGCCGCGGCATAATGGCCCGGCTGCGTGCGGAAATAGGCGTTGGCCGTGATCCAGCCGGTTCCGAGCGGGCGGGCATAAACCGCTTCCCAGTCACGCTCATGGCCCTGCGGCGCGAGCGAGAACGACTGGTATCCGGCGCCCGACAGGTTGAGCGCCAGCGCCCCGCCCGTCACCCGCAGCGGCTCTGCGTAGCGGAACGCGAAGCTGTCCCCGGCCATCAGCAGGCCGTGCCGCTCGACACCGGCGCTGAGCGACCGGCTGACCAGCGTCGAAGAACCGCGCACTGCATTGGCGCCGAGCAACGTCCAGCCCTGCCGCAACTGCCCCGTGATCCGCCAGTTGTTACCGGCATCGAACGCGACATTGGCATCGCCGAACCAGGTTACCGCGCCATTACCGCCGAGCGCCGCATCGAAACGGCTGCCGAGCACGGTCGACTGTTCGTCGAGGCGGGTCAGCTTGGCGGTCATCGCGAACGGTCCGGCCCCAAAGTCGAGTGCTGTCGAAATCTCGCCATAGCCATAACGGCGATAACCGTCGCCGCGCGGGCCGGTCAGGCCACGTTCCCACAGGCGCATGTCGCCGCTCTCGGCTGAAACGGTCAGGCTCATGCGGCCGAGGGTCTGGCGCACCGCGAAAGCGCCGTTGGGCGCACGGTCGAGGCTGCGGTCGACGATCAGGAACGGCGCGTCGCCAGCATCCTGCGATGAGGGAACCAGCCCGTCGGCACCGCGCCCGGCGCCGAAGCCGAACTTCAGCGTCTTCGAAACCGCGAACGACATGGCGCCTGCAAGAACGCGTGCGCGTTCCGCCTGCCCCGACGTCAGCATCATGCGCTCGCTCTGGCCGCTGTTGTCGATCGAGATGGCGAAGCTCGTCCGCCGTCCTGCCGCGGAGAAACCGCGCGACGTGTTGGCCGAAAGCGCTGCGCTCAACGGCTGGGTCAGGCCGGTGCGCTGGATCGTGCCCGATAGATCGGTGTTGAAATCGCGCCCGAACTCGTCGCGGACGACCGCGCTCATGCCGGACTTCGCGGCATCGCCCATCGCGCCGCCCAGCGTCGCGTTGCTGGTCAGCGAAACCGGCACTGCCGAACCCGAAAGCGAGGTCGACCCCATGGGCGAAAACGCACGCGCGATGTTCAGTTCTCCGTTGCCATAGATCGCGTCGATCCCCGTCGCACCGCGATCGGTCGCCGAGCGATAGAGCAGCGCCACGATCTGTTCGGGCGTCAGGCTGGGAAATGCCTGGGCCAGCAGCGCGACCGCGCCGGAAATCACTGGCGTCGAAAACGATGTCCCGCTGAACAGGAACGCCGTCCCCGTCTGGTCGACCGATTGCACACGGACGCCCAGTGCGGTCAGGTAGTTGGCGGCGCTGCCACCGGCGCGGTTGGAGAAATCGGCGATTACGCCATTCGCATCCACCGCGCCCGCGATGATGACGAGCCCCCGGTTGGCGGGGTCATTTGCCAGTTGCGCCAGCGCGCTCGGATCGGCTGTGCCTTCGTTACCCGCCGAAACGACGACGATCGTGCCTGCCGCCGTCGCGCGGCCGACCGCTGCACGAAGGTTGGAATTCGGCGCCGATCCGCCGAGCGAAAGGTTCACGACCCGCGCCTGCGCGGCGACCGCCGCATCCAGCGCCGTCGCGATATTGTTATCGCTGTGGCTGCATCCACTGCCAGCAGTGCCCGCCGTACATGTGCCCGGCGTATCGGTCTTCAGCACAAGTAGTGTCGAATTGAACGCCACACCCTGCACACCGCTGTCGTTCTTCGCACCCAGCAGGACTTCGGCGACGGCAGTTCCGTGCCCGCCTTCGTCGTTGATACCGCGGCTGCCGGCGAAATCGCGCGATGCGGTGCTGATGCGGCCGGCGAATTCGGGACTCGATGAATTGACGCCCGAATCGATCACGCCGACCGTGATGCCAGCGCCCGTTGCGCCCGCATTATACGCCGCGATTGCCTGCGCCTGCTTGGCCGCTCCAGAAAGACGGTATTCGGCAGTGTCGTAATCGATCGCCGGATTGGGAATGGCGGGAACCGGCGTCGGCACGCTCGATGGCGTGGATGGCGTCGGTGTCGATGCCACACCGCCCGCGCTGTCGCCGCCACAGGCGGTCAGCGCCAGGAGGGGCAACGTCATTCCAATCAAGAACAGCGATCTACGCATACCGGCTACCTTCCGAGTCATGAGCTGGAGGTAAGCATTTGTTAGGCACGCTTACAGACCGAAGTTGATTGCGCCAAGGGACAGTGCCGGTAAGGAACGTTCACCATGTCTGTCGACGAATCCGCGCCCGACCTTTCCCATATCGACGCGTGGATCTTCGATCTGGACAACACCCTGTACCCGGCGTCATGCGACCTGTTCGCGTTGATCGACGAACGCATGGGCGCTTTTATCCAGAAACTCGTCGGCTGCGATGCGGTGCAGGCCCATGCGATCCAGAAACGCTATTTCCGCGACCATGGCACGACCCTGTCGGGCCTGATGGCGCTGCACGGCACCGATCCGCACGAATTCCTCGACTATGTCCACGACATCGAACTCGACCGCCTCGCATACGACGCACGGCTGGTGGACGCCATCGCCCGGCTGCCCGGCCGCAAGCTGGTCTTCACCAACGGGGATGTGAATTACGCCGGGCGCGTGCTGGACCGGATCGGTTTGGGCGACAGCTTCGAGGCTATTCACGACATCCACGCGATGGATTACGTGCCGAAACCCGCACCGGCCAGCTACGCCGCGATGTGCGCGCGCTGGGACATCGACCCGGCGCGAGCGCTGTTTGCCGAGGACATGGCGCGGAACCTGAAGCCGGCGAAAGACATCGGCATGACAACCCTGTGGGTGAACAACGGTTCCGACCAGGCCGCAGGGCAGGCCTGCGCAAGCTTCATCGATTACGAAACCAGTCACCTGACCGACTGGCTGCACGAACTGACGAGGGAAATGGCATGAGTTTGGAAGCGACGATCGACGCCGCATGGGAGGCACGCGACACACTGTCCACCACGACGCAGGGTGAAGTGCGTGAGGCGGTCGAAGCGGCGTTGATGGCGCTCGACCGGGGCGAATTGCGCGTCGCGACGCCCGACGGCAACGGCGGATCGACGGTCGATCAGTGGCTGAAGAAGGCCGTGCTGCTGAGCTTTCGCCTGAACGACAACAGCGTGATGCCGGGCCCGGGCGGCACCAACTGGTTCGACAAGGTGCCGTCGAAGTTCGCCGGATGGGGCGATGCCGACTTCCGCAGCGCCGGTTTCCGCGCGGTGCCCGGCGCCGTCGTCCGGCGCGGATCGTACATCGGCAAGAACGTCGTGCTGATGCCCAGCTTCGTAAACATCGGCGCTTATGTCGGCGACGGCACCATGGTCGATACCTGGGCGACCGTCGGCAGCTGCGCGCAGATCGGCAAGAACGTCCATCTGTCGGGCGGCGTCGGCATCGGCGGCGTACTCGAACCGCTGCAGGCCAACCCCGTCGTCATCGAGAACGACTGCTTCATCGGTGCCCGGTCGGAGGTGGTCGAGGGCGTCCACGTCGAACGTGGCGCTGTGCTGGCCATGGGCGTGTTCCTGTCGTCGACCAGCAAGATCGTCGATCGGGAGACCGGCGAAGTCTTCGTGGGCCGCGTGCCACCGTATTCCGTTGTCGTTCCCGGAACACTGCCCGGCAAGCCGCTGGCGGACGGAAAGCCGGGGCCGAATCTCGCCTGCGCGGTCATCGTGAAACGCGTCGATGCACAGACCCGCGCAAAGACTGCGATCAACGAACTGCTGCGGGATTGACGTTCGTGCGTTAGGCCTTTGTCATGAAGGCCTTCGCAGCACTCCTCGACCGGCTGATCTACACGCGGTCGCGCAATACCAAGCTGCGCCTGATCGGCGATTACCTGCGCACTACACCCGATCCCGATCGCGGCTGGGCGCTCGCGGCGTTGACGGGCGATCTCGACCTGCCCGGTATCAAGCCCGCCGTCATTCGCGCGATGGTCGAGGAGAGGGTCGACCCGGTACTCTATCGCATGAGCCGCGACTTCGTCGGCGATAGCGCGGAGACGATCGCGCTGCTCTGGCCCGCGCGCGAGGGCGCGACACTCGACCTGTCCGTTGGCGCCATCGTCGAGCGGCTGCGGACCCTCGGCAAGAGCGAGGCACCGGCGGCGCTTGCGGCGATGCTCGACGCCCTCGACGAAAACGAGCGGTTCGCCCTGCTCAAGATGGCGACCGGCGCGCTACGTGTCGGCGTCACGGCGCGGCTGGCGAAGACCGCGCTTGCCCAGGCTTTCGACCTCGATGTCGAGGCGGTCGAGGAGGTTTGGCACGGGATTTCCCCGCCTTACAGGACGTTGTTCGACTGGGCCGAGGGGCGCGGCGAACAGCCTACCACCGCCGACACGCCGGTATTCCGCTCGTTCATGCTCGCGCATCCGTTGGAGG
>DDFE01000154.1 GCA_002336985.1 Sphingomonadales bacterium UBA1936 | reverse complement strand
AGCTATGGCGATGCGAGTCTGTTGCTGCCCTGAAACGCGACTGTTACGCTGTGTACCATGGCACGGCGGGGGTCTGGCACCATCAGGAGTAAAACAGGCGTCCGGCGCCTGCTGGACGCACGGCTGACGCGCGTCGCGCTGGTGGCGGTCCTGCCGCTGGTCATCGTCATGACGGCGCCGGTCATCTTCGGATGGCAGGGGATATCACCAGGGACTTCCGCTTCGGCCGCCGATCTTCACGAAGCGGCTAAGGTGCTGGGCGACCTGTCCAAGGATCTTGCAGCCATTGCGGTTGCCGTACTCGTTGGCCTGGGCGTCCTCGCGCGCGAACGTGCCAAGCGTGCCCTATCCCGGCGGTTCCTGTTCGTGACGATCACCTGTGCGTTCTTCGCGATCCTGTCGATTTACGCCAGCATCCGCCTGCGCTTCAACGTCGCGGTACAACTGCTTGGAATGGATTACTATTTTGGTAAGCTGACCGAACAGCTTGTCGCACAGGCCATGACGATGGTCATCGCGCTGTCGTTGCTGGTCAGCATCGCCGCCTCGGCGATTTTCGGGTCCGAAAGGAAGCGGCCGTGAAGCGGCTGGCGTTTGCCGCGCTGCTCTTGATCGGCCACCCCGCGCTCGCCCAGACGGTGCGCAACTACGCACCGGAATCGAAATCGCTGGTCAAGGTGCTCGTCGTCTACCTGCTCGGATATGAAGAGCCGGCCGCACCCATGCGGGTCTACGCCGACAAACCGATCGAAAACACCGGCAAGGGTGTCGAAGTGGCGGTCAACAACCAGGCACCGGGCAAGAAGCGCGCCGAACTCCGCCCCTGACATCTATCCGGCGACCTCACTGCCTCTATTCATTGACGACCATGAATAGGCCGCCCGATGCGTCAAGGATGTACAACTCGCCATTGCGGTCTTCGCCAAAGCAAACCGGCGCGTTGAGTGTTCCCACATCAGGCGCAAAGTCAGCAGTGCGACGTTCGATGGCTTGGGTGCTCAACGTTTGCCCGGCAGTGATCCGACTGGACGGCGTAGAAAAGATCAAACCGCTGAAATCGCCGAAGATATACTGGTTTCGGAGCGAGGTAATCTGGCCCCGATAAACAAAGCCGCCGATAATTCCGCCATTGGCGGCCCTTGGATATTCGATGACAGGATCTGTCAGTCCTGCCGGAGGTGTTGTGCCAACAACGGTCGTCCCCTCCTTGAATGGCCATCCGAGGTTCTGATTCCCGCTCAGGCTCGCCAGACTGACTTCGTCGCGCGCGGTTTGGCCACGGTCCGCCACTAGAAGCTGACCGTTGAAAAATGTCCCGCCGCGAGGATCCCTGAAACCTTTCGAAAGGCGCGTTGCGATGAAGTACAACGGCGCGGCCCCCGCGAACGGATCGGGATTGTTATCGATCCTGATAAGCTTCCCCAGATTTGACGTGTCCAACTGCGCGGTCGAAGGCGATCCACCATCGCCGGTCGCGACGTATAGTTTGTTGTCGGGCCCATAGGCCATGAATGCGCCGGTATTGGCGGTCTGCGCCTTAGGCTGGTTAACGACGTTCTCGTTACATTCGGGCGACCCGAAAGTCCCGCGCCGTACACAGGCCGCAACAACCAGCGATCCGTTGAAACCCGTCATCATGACAAAATAACGCCCGCTAACGGCATAATCCGGCGCCGCCGCAATGGCGCGCATGCCATCTTCACCAGCCACATTCGGCGAGAGTGTTTGAAAGAGCGTTTTCTGCCCATTCGAGGGGTCGACCAAATAGATCGGGCCCGCACGTTCTACGACGAACAGACGGTTGTCGCCGGGAATAGCGGTAACCCAAACTGGATCGTTAAATCCTGATGCGACCCGCTTGACCGCAATGCCCTCGCGGCTGTTGGTAACGGTTATCTGAACGTCGATTGTGCTGCTGGCCTGTCCGTCGCTGGCACGGATTTGCACGAGATAGACGTTATTGCCGTCAGTATCGGTCGGAAGATCGAAATTTGGCGGAGTGACAAAGGTGAGGACGTTGCCGGACAGGACAAATGCCGCTGCATCAGTACCTCCACTGATCGAATATGTGATTGCTGACCCCTCGGGATCAGTTGCAACGGCTGTGTAAACGGATGTCGCGACATTTTCGACCACACTGGCCGTGGCAGCAGAGGTAAAAGCGGGAGGCCGATTGGCAGGAGTGGATGGTGAAGAGCTTCCGTCACCCCCACAACCCGAGAGCGCCAACGCCAATGCAGACGCGCTCAGATAAGATACGCATCTTCCCAGCCTCACTGCCGCCACAACTGTCACCCCATCGGTCCAATTTTTGATTCGGAAGGAGTTATAGGTATTTACGGACACCTGAACAGCGACCGAGTGACGAAATGCGTTGGTTGTTGCAGTAAATCCTGTCCCGTTTTGAAGGGTCAGGCGGCTTCTTATTGACAGTGTGCAGCTAGGCATCGACGGAACGGCGATGGTGACCGCGTTGTTTTTCTCTGTTTCAGCAACCGACGGCCTTGCCCGCACCGGGACGATCACGACGCCGCGCGGCGAGATCCGCACGCCCGCATTCATGCCCGTGGGTACTGCGGGGACGGTCAAGGGCATGAAACCCGCCGATGTGCGTACGTCGGGCGCGGACATCATCCTGGGTAATACCTATCACCTGATGCTGCGTCCGGGCGCAGAGCGGCTGGCACGGTTGGGCGGGCTTCACGCCTGGATGAAATGGGACCGGCCGATCCTGACCGACAGCGGAGGATACCAGGTCATGTCGCTCGGCGACCTGACGACCAAAAGCGAAGAGGGGGTCGCGTTCAAATCGCACCTCGACGGGTCGCGGCATATGCTGAGCCCCGAACGCTCGATGGAAATCCAGACGGCGATCGGGGCCGACATCGTCATGGCGTTCGACGAATGCACGCCGTTTCCTGCAACGCACGAGGTGGCCAAGGCGTCGATGGAGCGGTCGATGCGCTGGGCACGCCGCTCGCGTGATGCATTGACGAACAATGCGGCACTCTTCGGCATTCAGCAGGGATCGATGTTCGAAGACCTGCGCGCCGTATCTACTGCCGCACTGACCGACATCGGCTTCGACGGATATGCCGTCGGCGGTTTGGCGGTAGGCGAAGGGCAGGGAGAGATGTTCCGCGTACTCGACTTCGCAGTGCCGATGCTGCCGGCGGACAAGCCTCGCTACCTGATGGGAGTCGGAAAGCCCGATGATATCGTCGGCGCGGTCGAGCGCGGCATCGACATGTTCGACTGCGTGCTGCCGACGCGGTCAGGGCGCAATGGCCAGGCATTCACCTGGGACGGACCGATCAATATCCGCAACGCGAAGTTCGCCGAGGACCTGACGCCGCTCGATCCGGAATCGCCGGTCGCCGAATGGAGCAAGGCATACCTCCATCACCTCGTCCGGTCCGGCGAAATGCTCGGCGCGATGCTGATGACCGAACATAATCTGTGGTTTTACCAGCAGGTTATGGCCGGGTTGCGCGATGCCATCGCAAGGGGTGGTTTGACCGACTGGGCTAATGCATTTCGGGCGCGGTATCGAGGACAAGACCCAGCTTCTCGCGATTGACCCAGCGGATGAGGACCAGCACCGCGACGACCGCCAGCCCGCTCGCCAGCCCCAGCCAGATCCCGACGCCGCGCATGTTGAGCGGAAAGGCGAGTGTGATCCCGATGCCTGCGCCGATGACCCAATAGCCGATCACCGCGTAGATCATCGGCCAGCGCGTATCGTGCAGGCCGCGCAAGACACCGGCACCCACGACCTGCGCGCCGTCGACGATCTGGAACAGCGCCGCGACCGCGAGGAACGACACGGCAGTCGCAATGATGGCCGCGTTCGCCGGATCGGCGAGGTCGAGGAAAATACCGACGAGGGCACGGGGAAACAGCAACAGGGTCAGCGCGGTCGTGCACATGAATCCGACACCGATGATGAACGCCAGCCAGCCGGCGCGCGTGATCAACTCGCGGTCGCCCATGCCCACACCCAGTCCAACCCGCACGGTCGCGGCCTGACCCACGCCCATCGGCACCATGAAGGCGAACGCCGCGATCTGGATAGCGATCGCGTGCGCCGCCAGCGACGTGCGGTCAATCATCCCCATCACGAAGACCGCCGCGTTAAACACGCCGATTTCCAGTAGGATCATGATTGCGATCGGCAGCCCTAGTTTCCAGATCGCGGCAAAGCGCTGCCAGTCGCTGCGCCACCAGCGGCCGAACAGGTGATAGCGGCGGAAATGCCGGCTGGTCACGATCGCAAGGACGAGGCCGATGCACAGGAAAACGGTCGAGATCAGGCTGCCCAGCGGTGCACCGGCAAAGCCCATCGCGGGCATGCCGAGCCGACCGAAGATCAGCGCCCAGCTGGCGATGGCATTCACGAATACTGTCGCGAACAGCACGATGAACACGACGAATGCGCGCTCCATCGCCGAGATATAGAAGCGCAACGCCAGATGGATGAAATAGGCGGGCAGGCTCCACATCACGATCTGCAGGAACAGGCCGCCCTGTGCCGCGAGGGCAGGTTCCTGCCCGAAGGCGATCAGGATCTCCTCACCGTGCCACAGGATCAGCCAACTGGGGACGGTGATCGCGGCACCGACCCACAGGCCCTGCCGCACGGACCGGCGCACATCGCGCACCGAATGCTTTTTCCGTCCACGCTCGGTCGCGATCATCGGCGCGAGTGCCGAAAGCAGTCCGGTCCCGAACATCAGGAACGGGCCATAGATATTGACCGCCAGCGAACCCGCCGCGAGCGCGTCGGCGCTCAGCCGTCCCAGCAGCACCAGATCGGTCGCATAGATCATCGACTGCGCCAGATTGCCCAAGATGAGCGGCATCGCGAGCGTCATCAGTGCGTGCGCTTCGGAGCGCCAGGGGGCCGGAAAAAAGGGCATGGGGATCGTGTTAGCGCCTAATGCGCGGCGGGGCACTCGTTTCGGCCGTGATAAATTCGAACCGAAATGACTAAAATTTAACCTTACCGCGCCGATAACCCTGTCGAGACGCAGGCATTTGTCTGCGGCGAGGGGGACAAGGACCATGATGAAGCTGGTGCGATCGCCGGATGCGCCCGAGGCCGTCGGCTATGCAGCGACCGAGAAACGCTACAGCGTCGTGCTGCGGGCAGAGGTTTCGACGGATGGTTCGGAAGAACACGTCTGGGTCCGCGTCATCAATATTTCCGCGGGCGGTCTGATGATCGTCGCTCCGATGGGCACGGACCTGTCGGGACCGGTCAAACTGTCGATCCGCCACCTCGGGCAGCTTTCCGGACAGATCGTCTGGGCCAAGGACAATTGTTTCGGCGTGAAGTTCGATGAGGCGATCGACCCGGAAGCGATGATGAGCGAACGTGCCAAGCGCGCCAGCGCGAGTGCGGGGGAAAGCCGGGCTTTCGTTCAGAACAGTGCGGCCGTTTTTGCAGGGCACGACGAGGACGAAGATGTGCTGCCGTTCGTTGCGATGATGCGCGCCAATACGGCGAACCGCGCCGCCGCCTGACGAACCCGTCAGCTGCCGAGTTTAACGCTCAGGAAGCCGGGCAGGGGACCGTTCCACCCATCGTCGTCCTCATCGGCCGCTGCACGGGCCGGGGCAGGACGAGGCGCAGGTTTTGCGGCTCGTTCCGGACGTGGCGCAGGTTCCGCTTTCGCAGGACGTGCGTCGCCCTTGGGTTCGGCGGGTTTCGGCTCGGCCTTGGCGCGGCTGCGCTTCGGCTTCTCTTCGGCAGCCGGTTCGGCTGCAGCCTTACCCTTGGTCGCGACGCGCTCGATCTTCGTACCGGTCAGCTTTTCGATGTTCGCGACCGCTTCGGCGTCGTCGGGTGTTGCCAGCGTGAATGCCTTGCCGGTCGCGCCTGCGCGGCCGGTGCGGCCGATGCGGTGGACATAATCATCCGGATGCCATGGCACGTCATAGTTGAAGACGTGGCTGACGCCCTT
>DDFE01000072.1 GCA_002336985.1 Sphingomonadales bacterium UBA1936 | reverse complement strand
AAGGCCGCGGACGTTTATGCGGAGATCAACAGCTACGACGATGCACTGGCCGACGTCCGCCGCCTGAAGGCGCAGGGTGCGCACAGCGTCAAGAACTACAACCAGCCGCGCCGCGAACAGCGCCAGATGGTCGTGGCGGCCGCGCAGGCGGAAGGGATGCACGTCGTGCCGGAGGGCGGGTCGCTCTACACCATGGACGTCTCGCTGGTTCAGGACGGCAATTCGACGGTCGAACACAACATCCCGGTCGAGCATTTCTACGACGATCTCGTCAGCCTGTGGGCGCAGACCAAGACCAACTACACGCCGACTCTGGTCGTCACCTATGGCGGCCCGGCGGGCGATCCGTACTGGCGCGCACATACCGAGGTGTGGAAACACCCGCTGCTGTCGAAGCACGCTCCGCCTGCATTGCTCGAGGCACAGAACGCCCGGCGAACGCTCGCGGCCGAGGAAGACTATGTCGATGCCGCGAGCGCGCGCGAGGCGAAAAAGCTCGCCGACCGCGGTATCCAGGTGTCGATCGGCGCGCATGGGCAACAGGCGGGGCTGGGGCCGCACTGGGAACTCTGGTCGTTCGTCCGTGGCGGCTGGACGCCCATCGAGGCGCTGCGCGCGGGCACGATCATGCCCGCGACCTCGCTCGGCTATTCGAAGGATATCGGCTCGCTCGAAGTCGGTAAGCTGGCCGACCTCGTCGTGCTCGATGCCGATCCCACGGTCGACATCCGCAACAGCGACAAGATCTACCGCGTGATGCTGGGCGGGCGGATGTACGATCCGGTCACGATGAACGAAGTCGTGACGGGCACACGGACGCGCGCGCCCTACTGGTGGGAAATGGCCGGCGGCAATTCAGGCGCCGGCGCGACCTTCTCGGCGAGCCACGGCGAAGGTCCAGCCGATGCGGATTAAGGGGGGCTAGACGAACAGCGCGACGCTCTGGGTCGCGGTGGCGATCGCCTCGCCATCGCGGTTCCAGATGGTCATCGACTGGCTGGACGCGCCATGCCCGGCATGGAGCGTGTCCGCGCCGAGCAGCCACCAGCCGTCGCGCGTCGCGGGGGCGTCGGTGACGAGGTTGATCTGCCATGTCGCCGAAGAGATCGGACCCCAAGTCTTTGCCAGTTGCATGGCCGCCGGGGGCAGGGCGTCCGCAATGGCCAGGAACTCGACCTCGGCATCGATGCCCGACCGCTCGCGCAGCCGCGCCCAGCGAATGAAGCCCGCCTCGCGCGTTGCGGCACCCGCCAGGTCGAAGTTCCTGAGGAAGCCCTGCGGCAGCTTGGCGGGATCGACCGGATCCGTTTCGGGCGGATCGTGCGGCGGCGCGGGCAGGTCGGCATGCGCAATGGCCGATTCCCGCGATGCCATGAACAGGAACAGCGCGCGCAAGCCGACGCCATCCGCACCGGTCACATCGCATCCGACGAACGCGCTGTTCTTGCCGCGGCGGAGCAGCATCGGCGTGACGGCCACGTCACCGGCCAAAGGCCCGACAAACGCGATCTGGACAGAACGAAGCGGCGGCAGGCTGGGGTAGGCCGCTTTCACCGCCGTCAGGGCTGCCGCAGCCGAGGCACCGCCATATGCCGTGCGGCCCTGCAACCAATGATCGCCCAGCGTGGCGCGAAAGCCATCGCCTTCGCGGGTGACGGCGGGCAGGCTCATGCCCTAGCCCTTGATCGCCAGTGCCGCGACGCCGGGCAGCTCGCGCCCCTCCATCCATTCAAGGAACGCGCCGCCTGCGGTCGAGACGAACGTGAATTCGTCGGCCACGCCCGCATGATTGAGCGCCGCGACCGTGTCGCCACCGCCGGCGACCGAGACGAGGCTGCCATCGGTCGTCAGCGCGGCTGCGGTCCGCGCGAGCGCGACCGTGGCGGTGTCGAACGGCGGCGTCTCGAACGCGCCGAGCGGGCCATTCCACACCAACGTGCGGCAATTCTTGAGGACGTCGGCCAGTGCTTCGACGGCGGCGGGACCGACATCTAGGATCATCTCGTCCGCGGCGACCTCGTGCACGTTCACCGTCCGCGTCGGCGGATTGGCGCGGAACTCGCGTGACGTCACGACGTCATAGGGCAGGTGGATTGTGCAACCCGCCTTGTCCGCCGCGTCGAAGATCGCATTGGCGGTATCGACCAGATCGTGTTCGCACAGCGACTTGCCGACATCGACACCGCGCGCGGCAAGGAATGTGTTCGCCATGCCGCCGCCGATGATCAGGTGATCGACCTGCTTCACCAGATGTTCGAGCACGGCGAGCTTGGTCGAAACCTTGGCGCCGCCGACGACCGCCGCGACCGGATGTTCGGGGTTGCCCAGCGCCTTGTCGAGCGCGGTCAGTTCCGCCTCCATTGCGCGGCCGGCGAAAGCGGGGAGGGTATGCGCCAGCCCCTCGGTCGAAGCGTGCGCGCGGTGCGCGGCGGAGAAGGCGTCGTTGACGTAGAGATCGCCGAGTGCGGCGAAGCGCGCGACGACAGCGGGATCGTTCTTTTCCTCACCGCCGAAGAAGCGCGTGTTCTCCAGCACCGCGATATCGCCGGGCGACAGGGCCGCGACGGCATCCGCATCGCCTTCCCAGTCGATATAGGTCACCGGACGACCCAGGACCGACGCATAGGCGTCCGTGATGTGCGACAAGGACAATTCCGCGCTCGGCCCCTTGGGGCGGCCGAAATGGGCGAGGACGAGGACGATCGCGCCGCGGTCGGCGAGTTCCGTCACCGTCGGGATGGTCGCGCGCAACCGCGTGTCGTCGGTGACCCGGCCGTCGGCCATCGGCACGTTCAGGTCCTCGCGAACCAGCACGCGTTTGCCGCGCACATCGCCCATGTCGTCGAGCGTCCGGAACTGCGTCATTGAATTTCCTCGATTTCAACCGGGTCGCCGACGGCGATCTCGCCGCCCGACACCACGAATGTACACACGCCGCCGCGCCAGTCGGGCATCAGCGCAGCCTTCAGTCCCGGCGCCAGCGCCTCCATGCGTTCGCAGGGATCGGTTTCGCGCGTCACTTCCAGCACCACATCGCTGCCGATGCGCAGCCGCTTGCCCCTGACCTGCGGCAGGTTGATCCCTTCGACCAGCAAATTGGCGCGGCGTTCCTCCCACGGGATCGTCCGCTCGACTTCCGCCGTTGCCGCATCCCAGTCCTCGCGTTCGAGGACAGTCACCTGCCGCTTGTACGGTCCGCGCCGCATCGCACCGCGAAAATCGCCGGCAATGCCCGCTTCGGGGGAGACGGTGGCATGACCGACCGTCTCCATCGGCCCTTTCGGCCGCGCATGGCGCGCAATGCCGGCGAGCCGTCCCGTCAAATCAGAGGAACTTCGCCATCACGCCCGCGGTGTCGAGCATGCGGTTCGAGAAGCCCCATTCATTGTCGTACCACGACAGCACGCGGACGAGCTTGCCGTCGATGACCGCCGTTTCCAGGCTGTCGATCGTCGAGCTGTGCGCGTCATGGTTGAAGTCGATCGAGACCAGGGGCTCGTCGGTGAAACCGAGGATGCCCTTCAACTCGCCTTCGGCCGCGGCCTTGAGCAGCGCGTTGACTTCGTCCTTGGTCGTGTCGCGCTTCGGCGTGAAGGTCAGGTCGACGACCGAGACGTTCGGGGTCGGCACGCGGATCGACGAACCGTCGAGCTTGCCCTTCAGCTCCGGCAGGACGAGGCCGACCGCGGCGGCCGCGCCGGTGCTGGTCGGGATCATCGACATCGCGGCGGCACGGGCGCGGCGCGGATCGGAATGGATCTGGTCGAGGATCTTCTGGTCGTTCGTATAGGCGTGGATCGTGGTCATCAGGCCGCGTTCGATGCCGATCTTTTCGTGCAGCACCTTGGCCATCGGTGCGAGGCAGTTGGTCGTGCACGATGCGTTCGAGACGATCACATGATCGCCGGTCAGCTTGTCGTCGTTGACACCGAAGACGACAGTCAGATCGACTTCCTTGGCCGGCGCCGAGATCAGCACACGCTTGGCGCCCGCGTCGATGTGCTTCTGGCCGCCCGCGCGGTCGGTGAAGAAGCCCGTGCATTCGAGTGCGATGTCGATGCCGTTCTTGGCGTGCGGCAGGTTCGCCGGATCGCGCTCGGCGGTTACATGGATGCGCTTGCCGTTGATGATCAGGTCGTTGCCGTCGACTTCGACCGTGCCGTTGAACGGGCCATGGACCGAATCGCGCTGGAACAGGCGGGCATTGGCCTTCGCATCGGCCAGGTCGTTGATCGAGACCAGTTCAAGGTTGTGATCGGTCCGCTCGAGAATGGCACGCGCGACATTGCGCCCGATGCGGCCGAAGCCGTTGATGGCAACTTTCGTCATTTTATTCCCCTTCGAGTGCGGCCACGATCTGCGGCGCGATGGCGTCCGCGGTCAGGCCAAAATATTTATAAAGATCGTCGATCTTGCCCGATGCGCCGAACCGGTCGATGCCGAAGCGCAGGCCGGTGGTGCCGACATAGCGTTCCCAGCCCATCGTCGCGCCCGCCTCGATCGAGACCATCAGCGTCCCGCGGGGGAACAGGTCGGACCGGTATTCGACGGGCTGTTCGTCGAACCGTTCCCAGCAGGGCATCGAAACGACATCCGCACCGAAACCATGCTGTTCCAGCCGGTCGGCGACCGAAATGGCGATGTCCACTTCGGACCCCGTCGCAACGATCACGACGCGCCGGGCGGCATTGGCGGCGCGCAGGCGATAGGCGCCTTTTGCGCTCCAGTTCTCCGACACGTCCACACGCAGCTGGGTCAGGTTCTGACGGCTGAGTGCGAGAAGCGACGGACCGTCCTTCTTGTTCAGCGCCAGTTCCCAGCACTCGGCAGTCTCGATCGCGTCGCACGGGCGATACACGTCCAGTTGCGGGATCAGGCGCAGCGACATCAAATGTTCCACCGGCTGGTGCGTCGGGCCATCTTCGCCGAGGCCGATCGAGTCATGCGTCATGACATAGGCGACGCGCGCATGCTGCAGCGCCGACATGCGGATCGCGTTGCGGCAATAGTCGGAGAAGACCAGGAACGTGCCGCCATAGGGGATGACGCCGCCGTGGAGCGCCATGCCGTTCATGGCCGCCGACATGCCGAACTCGCGGATGCCGTAGTACATGTATCGGCCGGAATAATCGTCCTTCGTCAACGGCTTGGTGGACGAAGTTTTGGTATTGTTCGAACCTGTCAAATCCGCCGATCCGCCGATGGTTTCGGGGATCGCTATGTTGATCGCCTCCAGCGCCATTTCCGACGACTTGCGTGTCGCGACATTGGCGGGCTTGGCGATCAGTCCGTCGATGTAATCCTTGATCGCCTTGGGCGCACCGGCCGGCAGGTCGCCTGCCATGCGCCGCGAGAATTCCGCGCCGTCCGTCGACGCGGCCAGCCGCGCTTCCCACGCCGTGCGCGCTTCGGCGCCGCGCTTGCCGGTTGCTTCCCATGCGGTGCGGATTTCGGCCGGAATCTCGAAGGGCGGGTAGGGCCAATGAAGCGTTTCGCGCGCCGCCGCGACTTCCTTTTCGCCCAGTGCCGCGCCGTGCGTGGCCGACGTGCCCTGCTTGTTGGGCGCGCCCTTGCCGATGATGGTGTGGCAGGCGATCAGGCTGGGCAGCGGGCTAGCGAGCGCCGCTTCCATCGCCCGCGAAACATCGTCCGGATTATGCCCGTCGCAGCTGTCGACATGCCAGCCGCTCGCCGCATAACGTCCGAGGATGTCCTCGCACGACGACAGCGACACCGCGCCGTCGATGGTGATCTTGTTGTTGTCCCACAGGACATTGAGGTGGCCGAGGCCCAGGTGTCCGGCCAGCCCGACCGCTTCGTGATTGATGCCCTCCATCAGGCATCCGTCACCCGCGATCACCCAGGTCTTGTGATCGACGAGATCATCACCGAAGCCCGCGTTCAGATGCCGCTCGGCAATCGCCATGCCGACCGCCATGGCAAAGCCCTGACCCAGCGGGCCGGTCGTGCATTCGATGCCGGGCATGTCGAAATTTTCCGGGTGACCGGCGCACGGGCTGCCGAGCTGGCGGAAGTTGCGGATGTCATCCATCGTCGGCTGCGCATAGCCGGTCAGGTTGAGCAGCGCGTAGAGCAGCATCGACCCGTGACCGGCCGACAGGATGAACCGGTCGCGGTCGGGCCAGCGCGGCTCGGACGGATCGAACTTCAGATATTTCGAAAACAGGACCTGCGCCACGTCGGCCATGCCCATCGGCATGCCGGGGTGGCCGGAGTTTGCGGCTTCGACTGCATCCATCGCGAGCGCGCGGATCGCGTTAGCCATTTCGAGCGGCGAGGCGGTCATGCAGCGTTCCTTGTGATGAAGGCTTGATTTGAGGCGAGTCGCGGGGTTGCGCGACGCGACGCCCCTTTGTCGCGATGGAGCGCAGCCGTCAACTTGAAGGGGACCCGTGGAGGCCTTGCTACGGCCGCCCGCGCTGCTATTTCGTGACACATCTATGAATGATGAAATCTCCAGCGCGCTGACGCGAATCAACCGGGCGCTGTCCCGCATCGAAGTCGCGACGGCACGGCCGATGGCGCCTGCGGTCGACGGCCGTTATGAACGGCTGCGCGCCCGCACGCAGGCGGCGCTGGCGCAGCTCGATACCGTGATCGCACGCGCCACGCGTGAGGATGTGCGCTGATGGCAGAGGTAACGCTTGCGATCGGCGGACGCGAATACAGCGTTGCATGCCGTGACGGCGGTGAAGAACACCTGCGCAGCCTGGCAAAGCGTGTGGATGCGAAGGTCAACGAGGCGCGGGGCGCCGTCGGCACGGCGAGCGAGGTTCGTCAGCTGTTGTTCGCCGCGCTCCTGCTGGCCGACGACCTCGCCGAAAGCACGAATGCAGCAACGGGCGCACCGACCGTGTCAACTTCGCACGACCCCGCCACGATCCAGGCACTCGTCGCCTTGGCGACGCGCGTCGAATCCATGGCCGATGCCCTTGAGGGTAGCAGGCAGAACGCCTAGATAGGGA
>DDFE01000135.1:7459-9937 GCA_002336985.1 Sphingomonadales bacterium UBA1936 | reverse complement strand
AAGCGCCTCGTCGCGTCGGGCAGGGCCGACATGGTGGTTGTGCCGGTCGCGTTGCGGTCGAACGGCTTGTTCCAGTCGAATTCCTCTTCGGCATCGCCGAAAAGGGCAAACCGCGTCCCGAAAGATTCGGGCAGGGCAAGGCGCGCGCTGGGCCGGGGCGGGACATCGAGCCGGGCATCGGCAATGTTTTTGTCGATGTGCACGCGCGGCTCCCTTCGCGCAGAGCCTAACACAGGCCTGCCGCAGCGGGCACCTTTGCCGACAGGGCTTTACAAAAACGTCAACGCGGCCCTTGTCGAACTATGCATTTTGCAGGTGAGGCCATCGTCGTCGCGGTTCGCGTCCATGGGGAACATGGCGCAGTGGTACGGGTAATGACGGCGGAGCAGGGTTTGCTCGCCGGATATGTGCGTGGGGGACGCTCGCGGCAGTTGCGGCCCGTGCTGATGGCGGGAAACACCGTGAAGGTCGATCTGCGCGCACGGACGGAGGCGCAGCTTGCGGCAATGACCGTCGAACTGGTGCACGGCCGGGCGGGGCTGATCCTCGAACCGCTAGCGGCAACGGCGCTGGAATGGTCGACGGCGCTGGTGGCAGCCGCGCTTCCCGAAGGGCAGCCTTACGCGCATATCCACGGTGCGCTCTCGGGGCTGCTCGACGCGGTGGAGGCGGCACCGTCTGCACGGGGCTGGGCCTGGGCGCTGGCGCGGTTCGAAAACGTCGTGATGACGGCGCTGGGCTATGGCGCGGATCAGGACGCGCCCGAGGGCAATCTTGCAATGGAATTGCGCCGTTCGGGAAGTCATCTTGCGGAAACGATCCTGACCGATCGGCGCGGCATATTGCTTGCTGCGCGCGAGCGTTTGGTCGATCGCTTGCTGCGGGCGGTTGCGTGACGCGGGGACACGCGGCTAAGCGCGACGCATGAAGCGCTTTACCGGCCAGGACCAGAGCATCACCCGCAAGTGGCGACCCGCGACTCAGGCCGTGCGTGGCGGCACGGCGCGCACCGAATGGGNNGAATGGGGTGAGACATCCGAAGCGCTGATCCTGAGTTCCGGATACACGTATGACGACGCCGAAACCGTCGCGGCACGTTTTGCGGGTGAGGAGCAAGGGCCGACCTATTCACGGCTACAGAACCCGACCGTCGAGATGCTGGAGCAGCGTATCGCACTGATGGAAGGGGCGGAGGCCGCGCGGTGCCAGACGACCGGCATGGCGGCGATGACGACGGCGCTGCTCTGCCAGCTGAATACCGGCGATCATGTCGTTGCGGCGCGTGCGGCGTTCGGATCGTGCCGCTGGCTGACCGACAGCTTACTGCCGCGGTGGGGTATCACCTCGACCACGATCGACAGTCGAGACAATGCGGCGTGGGAAGCGGCGATCCAGCCGAACACCAAAGTTTTCTTCTTCGAAACACCTGCGAACCCGACGATGGATATCGTTGATATGGCGTATGTTTGCGGCCTCGCAAAGGCGCACGGCATCACGACCGTCGTCGACAACGCGTTCGCGACATCGGTGCTGCAGCGGCCGATGGATTTCGGTGCGGATGTCGTTGCTTACTCCGCGACCAAGATGATGGACGGGCAGGGGCGCGTGCTTGCGGGCGCGGTCGCGTGTTCGAACCAGTTCATGGAAGAAAAGCTGTTGCCGTTCCAGCGCAACACGGGGCCGAACTTGTCGCCGTTCAACGCCTGGGTGGTGCTCAAGGGATTGGAGACGCTCGACCTGCGGGCGATGCGCCAGTCGGAAAACGCCATGCAGGTCGGGAAATTCCTCGAGGGCCGCGTGCCGGTGATGCTTCACCCGGGCCTCGCCAGCCATCCGCAGCACAACCTTGCCGCTGCGCAGATGAAAGCCTGCGGCCCGATCTTCTCGTTCGTGCTCGATGGCGGGCGGCGCCAGGCGATGGACCTGCTCAACGCGCTCGAACTCATCGACATTTCGAACAACATCGGCGATTCGCGCTCGCTGATGACGCATCCTGCTTCGACGACGCATCATAGCGTCGGTCCGGAAGCACGCGAGGCGATGGGCGTCGGTGAGGGAATGATCCGCATCAATATCGGCCTCGAAGATCCGCTCGACTTGATCGAGGATCTCGACCGCGCCTTGAGCCGCACCGGATTGTGAAGGCGCTGTTCCCCTTTTCGGAAACGACGCGGGGCGTGACGGTGCGCGTGTCCGTGAGCTTCCTCCCCGAACAGTCGGAACCGGACAAGGGGCGCTGGTTCTGGGCCTATCACGTCCGCATCGAGAATGACGGGCCGATGGCCGTGCAATTGATGACCCGCGCCTGGGTGATCGCAGACAGCCGGGGCGGCCGTCACCGGGTCGAGGGCGAGGGCGTCGTTGGCGAACAGCCGGTGATCGCGCCGGGCGGATCGTACGATTACGTCTCCGGCTGTCCGCTGACTACGCCGACCGGCTGGATGCAGGGCAGCTATGACATGGTCGGTGAGGACGGAT
>DDFE01000135.1:186-7430 GCA_002336985.1 Sphingomonadales bacterium UBA1936 | reverse complement strand
GCGGTGACACCTGCAGCAGTCGGGCAGCAGATCCGCGCGCTCGAGGATACTTTGGGCCTCGTGCTGTTCCGTCGCACGCCCAAGGGGCTGGAACTGACGCCTGAGGGCGAGGCGGGGCTGGTAGAGTTGCGCCGCGGCTTCCTGAGTTTCGAGGAATCTGTCCGGGCGATGCAGTCAGGTCAGTCGTCGAAGGCACTGACGATCGCGGCCCCGCGGGATCTGACTGCCAAATGGCTGTTGCCGCGCCTCCACGCCTATCGCTCCACCGATCCTGAACTGCGGTTCGCGCTGGTCGCGAGCGATGCCGGACTCGATTTCACCGAAGCAAACCTCGACCTAGCGATCTGCTTTGCAAGGAGCGCGGGGGAGCATGAGGGCGTCGAACTCGGACCGCGCGGCTTTGCCAGCGTCGGTGAAGGGGAAATCATCGGCTGGCCCGACAGTCCGGAGACGGGCGGCGCACTGGTTCTCGCCGACGCGGGGCTTGCGATGGATGCCGCGCTCGCGGGCCTCGGTCGCGCAATCGTGCCTGCGATGCTCGCGAGTGCCGAACCGACGATCGAGGATGCGCGTAGCTATTGGCTTGTCGCGCCCCTGCCGCAATGGCGGCAAAAGAAGGTCAAGGCGCTGGTCGAGGCGCTGAGCAGCTAGGCGTCGATCGCCTCTTCATCCACCCGCGCCGCGTTCTCCTGGATGAAGTTGAACCGGTGCTCGGGATTCTTGCCCATCAGGCGGTCGACGAGGTCGCGGACGCCGGCGCGTTCCTCATATTCCTGCGGCAAGGTGACGCGGAGCAGGGTGCGGGTCTTCGGATCCATCGTCGTTTCGCGCAACTGCATCGGGTTCATTTCGCCGAGGCCCTTGAAGCGGGCCACTTCGACTTTCTTCCCTGCGAACACCGTGCCTTCCAGTTCGGCGCGGTGCTGGTCGTCGCGGGCGTAAAGCGATTTCGCACCGACGGTCAGGCGATAGAGCGGCGGCTGGGCGAGATAGACATGCCCCTTGCGTACGATGTCGGGCATTTCCTGGAAAAACAACGTCATCAGCAGCGTCGCAATATGCGCGCCGTCGACATCGGCATCGGTCATGATGACGACGCGGTCGTAGCGCAAGTTTCCCGCGTCGCACTTGTCGCGCACGCCGCACCCTAGCGCGAGGATCAGGTCGGCGATCTCGCTGTTCGCGCGGATCTTGTCGGCGGTGGCACTGGCGACGTTCAAAATCTTGCCGCGGATCGGCAGGATCGCCTGCGTTTTGCGGTCGCGCGCCTGCTTTGCGCTGCCGCCTGCGCTGTCGCCCTCGACGATATAGAGTTCGGTGCCCTCGGACGCGTCGGACGAGCAATCGGTCAACTTGCCGGGAAGCCTCATCTTTCTGGCAGAAGTTGCTGTCTTTCGCTTGATATCGCGTTCAGCCCGACGCGCGAGGCGTTCGTCCATCCGGTCGATGACATAGGTCAGCAGCGCGCGGCCGCGGTCCATGTTGTCCGTCAGGAAGTGGTCGAAATGGTCCTTGATCGCATTCTCGACCAAGCGCGCAGCCTCGGGCGAGGTCAGGCGGTCCTTGGTCTGCGACTGGAACTGCGGGTCACGGATAAAGACCGACAGCATGATCTCCGACGGGGCGATCAGGTCTTCGGGCTGGATATCCGCCGCCTTCTTGACCCCGACAAGGGCACCGAACGCGCGGATGCCCTTGACCATGGCGGCGCGGATGCCGGCCTCGTGCGTGCCGCCGTCCGGCGTGGGGATGGTGTTGCAATACCAGCTGAAGCTGCCCTCGCTCCACAGCGGCCAGGCGACCGCCCATTCAACGCGGCCCTGACTTTCACCTGGAAAGTCCTGCCGCCCGGCGAAGAAGTTCGTCGTCGCGCATTCGCGGGTGCCGACCTGTTCACGCAAATGGTCGCTAAGGCCGCCGGGGAACTGGAAAACCGCCTCTGCAGGCGTCTCATCGGTGATGAGTTCCGGCGCGCACTTCCAGCGGATTTCGACGCCCGCGAACAGATAAGCTTTCGACCGCACCAGCCTGTGGAGGCGGGCGGGCTTGAAATTCATGTCCGGACCAAAAATCTCATGATCCGGGACGAACGTCACCGTCGTCCCGCGCCGGTTGGGCGTCGGTCCCAGCTTTTCGAGCGGGCCAAGTGTCTGCCCGCGACTGAAGCTCTGGCGGTAAAGCTGTTTGTTCAACGCGACCTCGACCACCGTCTCGCTCGACAGCGCGTTGACGACACTGACACCGACACCGTGCAGNNTCGACCGGAATACCGCGTCCGTTGTCGGTGATGCTCAGGCGGTTACCCGGCTCCAGCACGACCTCGATCCGGGTCGCGTGACCCGCGACCGCCTCGTCCATCGCATTGTCGAGCACTTCGGCGGCGAGGTGGTGGAATGCACGTTCGTCGGTGCCGCCGATATACATGCCGGGGCGGCGGCGCACTGGCTCCAGCCCCTCCAGCACCTCGATTGAAGAAGCGTCGTAGGTGTTGTTGGAGAGCGGCGCGGCGGCGAACAGGTCATCTGACATTGTTGGCAGCTATACGGACCGCCGAGTCCGCCACGCAAGCCCCCTCAAGTCGTGACGTTCCGGCCACAGTTCATGGAATATGTTGCGTTGCAATGCATCCATATCTGCTTTCATTCGTATCTGCCGCGCAAGTCAAAAGCGGAGTATTGCAATGACAAAGGGTAATTTTTCATCGTTCGCGGCAATCGCGGTTGGTCTCAGTCTCGCGACAGCGCCAGCATTCGCTCAAGATACGGGCGGTGATGAACCCGATGGTTTCAGCGGAATATATGTCGGCGGATCGTTCGGTGGCGCATTTCAACCGAACGATGGTGCTTCTTCGTCGATTTTGTTCGATCGCGACCGTAACGGAACCTTTGGCGACACCGTAACGACCTCGACAGGCGCTAATGCTTTCTCGCCGGGATTCTGCGGTGGAGCAGCAACCAGTACCGCCAATATCAATTGTCAGGGCGACAAGGACGGCCTGGAATATATGGGCCGCATCGGCGCGGATCATCAGATGGGCAAGATCGTCTTCGGCGTCGTCGCTGAGGCCGGCAAAGCTGAAGTGCGCGACAGCGTTTCGGCGTTCAGCACCACACCGGCTTTTTATACCATGACGCGCGAGATCAAGTGGAACGCCGGTGTCCGCGGACGTGTGGGTTTCACGCCGAACAACACAACCCTGTTCTATGGTACGGGCGGTGTTGCCTATGCGAAAATCCGCAATACTTTCACCACTTCGAACACAGCCAACAGCTTTGCGATCAGCGGCAAGGACGATGCCTGGGGTTATAGCGCCGGTGGCGGTGTCGAACAGCGGTTCGGGCCGTTCGCGGTCGGCCTCGAATATCTCTACACTAGCCTGCGCGACGACAAAGCGCGGATCAACGTTGGCGCGGGTACGGCGCCTGCCACCAACCCGTTCCTGCTGGCTGGCGCAGGCGGAACCGATTTCCGCCGCAGCGACCGCGACTTCAACATGCATAGCATGCGCGTCACCGCGACCTATCGCTTCTGATGTATCGGGGAGGGTTCGAAAGAACCCTCCCCAAATATCTTGTAACATGGACGTTCCGGCGTCACCAACGGGTGCGACTTCAAGGGGCACCCGATGGACCTTCCCGATCCCGTAGACAGCTATGTCATCGCCGATGACAGCGCGCTGGTCGAACGTGCCGAACAGATGTTCCCGGCGCTCACCGCCGACCAGATTGCCCGCATCGAACGGCTGGGTACGCGGATGTCGTTCGCGGAGGGCGATTTCCTGTTCGAACAGGGCAAGCCAGCGCCCGGGTTCTTCGTGCTGCTTTCGGGCTGGGTCCACATCACCAATCGTGACGCAGGCAGTCATGACGTCACTGTCGTCGAGCAGGGACCGGGCCAATTCCTCGCCGAGGTCGGTCAGTTGGGCGGACGGCCGGCACTGGTCGACGGGCGTGCCAAAGGCGCGGTCGAAGCGCTGTTGCTCAAGCCCGAAGCGCTCCGGCAATTGCTCATCATCGACGCCGCGATGGGTGAAACGGTCATGCGTGCGCTCATCCTGCGCCGGGTGGCGCTCATCGAACGCGGGGCGGGCGGGCCTATCCTGATAGGGACAAAGGGGATGCCGGACCTCGTCCGCCTCGAAACCTTTTGCGCGCGCAACGGCATGCCGCGCACGGTGCTCGACCCCGCAACCGACGCCGATGCGCAGGCATTGA
The DNA here is from genome assembly GCA_002336985.1 of Sphingomonadales bacterium UBA1936. Lineage (GTDB taxonomy): Bacteria > Pseudomonadota > Alphaproteobacteria > Sphingomonadales > Sphingomonadaceae > Sphingomonas_O. The sequence goes on along the minus strand of DDFE01000135.1, from coordinate 3,216 downwards.
TCGAGCGGTTTCATGTATCCGACGACGACCTGCCGCTCGCGGTCTGTCCGAATGGCGACGTGCTGCGCAATCCCACCGACCTGGCGCTGGCGCATTGCCTGGGCCTCGACACCATCGATACGAACACCACCTTCGATGTCGCTATCGTCGGTGCCGGGCCCGCAGGGCTTGCAGCGGCGGTCTATGCTGCATCCGAGGGGCTCAGCGTCGTCGTGCTCGACGCACGTGCCTATGGCGGGCAGGCGGGCGCTTCGGCGCGGATCGAAAACTACCTCGGCTTCCCATCGGGTATTTCGGGACAGGCGCTGGCCGGTCGCGCCTATACGCAAGCGCAGAAATTCGGCGCGCAGATCGCGATCCCGGTCATCGTCGACAAGCTCGATTGCAGCCGCAAGACGCCGAGCCTCGTCCTCGGGGATGGCCGGCGCGTGCGGGCGCGATCGGTCGTGGTCGCAAGTGGTGCCGCNNTATCGCCGTCCGGCGGTTCAGGGGCTGCAGCGCTACGAGGGGCGCGGCATTTCCTACTGGGCGTCGCCCATCGAGGCGCGGTTGGTGCAAAACGAGGAAGTGGCGCTGGTCGGCGGCGGCAATTCGGCCGGGCAAGCGGTCGTGTTCCTCGCCAATCATTGCAACAAGGTGCATTTGATCGTCCGGCGTCCGCTGGCCGCGACGATGTCGAACTACCTGATCGAACGCATCAATGCGTTGCCCAATGTCGACATCCGCGTCGGTGCCGAGATCAGCGCGCTGCACGGCGACCGCGAAGGATTGTCGGGGGTCACTTGGCGCAATCGCGATACCGATGAGGAATTCGGCTGCGACACGCGCCACCTGTTCCTGTTCATCGGTGCCGACCCGAATTCGGCTTGGCTCGGCGAATGCGATGCCGTGCGCGACCGGCAGGGTTTCGTGAAGACCGGAGACGCGCTCGACGATGTCGCGTTGAAGGGGGCAGGGTGGCATCTCGACCGGCGGCCGATGCCGCTGGAAACCAGCATTCCGGGCGTCTTTGCGATCGGGGACGTGCGCGCCGGATCGGTCAAGCGGGTCGCGGCCGGTGTGGGAGAGGGGGCCGCGGTCGTGGCGCAGCTTCACGGCTATCTGGCGGAGGTTGGGGATTAGACGATGCCGACGGTCCTGCTGCTCATCGCGTCGAACGTGTTCATGACGATTGCATGGTACTGGCACCTGAAGGGCGGCATGGCGAAGCCGGTCCTGCTCGTCATCCTGATCAGCTGGGGCATTGCGCTGATCGAATACTGCTTTGCCGTTCCGGCCAATCGCATCGGCTATGCGTCGGGCTGGTCGCCGGGCCAGCTCAAGATCGCGCAGGAGGCGATAGCACTCATCGTGTTCGGCGGGTTCATGGTCGCTTTCCTGGGCGAGCCGCTGCACTGGCGCCATCTGGCGGCCTTTGCGTGCATCATGGCAGCCGTCGCTTTCCTGTTCGTCGGGAAATAATCAGCGCGCGTAATCGTCCGCGAGGCGTAGCAGAATGCCCGCGGGATCGTCGTCGATCGGATCGCCGTGGGAAACGATGATCCGGCGCAGGTCGGGAAGTGCGGCCCATTCGCGCATCTGGGATGCCAGTGCCGCGCGATCCTTGACGAAGAAGCGCGCGGTGCGCGGCACGCTCGGTCCCGACACGCCCCAGCGGAGCAGGCGCGCCATGACCTGCGCGCCGAACCCGTGGACGTGTTGCGTGTTGCCGATAATGTCGTTGGTGATGACCGTCGTTCGCCTTAGCCGCCGCACGATCATCGCGCTCTCACGGTCCTGCGTGCCCGGCACGATCACGAAATCCGCATCGGGATCGTCGAGCACGTCGGTTGTCGCATCGACCGGCACCACCTCCATCACCGCATCGCGCGCGCCCGGCGGGGTGAGCACGCGTATGTCAGGGTAGCGATCCTTCCAGATCTTCGCGTCGAGCCGGTGACCGGGGTTGGGGACGATCAGGATCGACGGTTTCCCCATCGCCTCGATCCGGGCCATCGTCGGTTCGGGCTGGGCGATCGCGCTGAAGATGGCGGTGCGATTTCCCGACAGGCGCACGACCGTCATCCGGCGCGGAAAATTGCCGAGGGGCATGGGGATGTCCCCCGTGACGGTAAGGATGCCGTCGTCGATCTCGTCGAGGGTGCCGTGGGGCAGCACGGTCCATTTCTGCAGGATTTTCGGCATTCGGACATCGACCCCTGACCGCGCCAAGCGGCTTTGCACAAAGGACAACGAGGTGCGGCGGACGCTAGTTCCCTCAGCGTCTCCGCCTGATGACGGCGATGCAGCCGGCGATGAACAACGGCAAATAGGCGAGGCTCAGCCAGTCGATCCAGTCGGGGCCGTCAGGCGGTCCGCCCTTTTCCATATAGAGGAACGCAGCCCCGAACGCCGCGGCGCTCAGCAGGGCGAACAGCGCCGGCCGGCGCGCATTTTCCAGAACGTCCGATGCAGGGTGCCGCCGGGCGATACCCAGCAACACGGTAATCGCCGCGATCGCCAGGAATACGCTCGTGCCGAACGCCAGGCACGCGGCAAGGATAAGTCCGTCCAACCGTATTGCGATATCGCTCACGGGGTTGGCATAGCATATTCCGGAAACAGGGGAGGATTCTTCGATGTGGACGCAGGCCGTGATGACCGCATTGCTGCTGGCGGGTTCGGCACAGGCCGCGCCGCCGCGCCTGACCGACAAGATCCTGAACGAGGGGATCTCGCTGGGTGAGGAGATCACGGGGCGAGCCGATGGCGACCTGAACGGTGACGGGGCAGCCGACACGGCCTATGCCGTCGCCAGCGAAGATGGACGCAGCGTGACGGTGCTCGCGACGCAGCCGCCCGGTGCGAAGACGCCCTACAAGCCCATCGGCGTGCTGAAACTCGAACCCTATTCGCTGGGCCCGGCATCGCTGTCGGTCGCCAAGGGCGTGCTGAAGATCGAGGACCTGACCGGCGGCACCACCGCTGTTTCGGCCATTTACCGCTACCGTTTCGATGCGCCGAGCGGGCGGATGCGGCTGATCGGCCTCG
>DDFE01000135.1:0-128 GCA_002336985.1 Sphingomonadales bacterium UBA1936 | reverse complement strand
ACAAGGCGTTCGAACGCCGTTTCAAGCGGCCGAGCAAGCCACTCTACATGGAAACGACGCCCGACCCCGAAGAGGTGATGGTCAACATCCGCAAGAAATAGCGGACGCCCGTCTTAGCGAACGCGCGG
>DDFE01000171.1:7728-8233 GCA_002336985.1 Sphingomonadales bacterium UBA1936 | reverse complement strand
GCGCATTTGACCCGCTGTTGATGCGCGAGATCCACGGGCGAAAACATGATCGGCATCAGGTCGCGTTTCTCGACGCCGACGCCGTGTTCGCCCGTCAGGACACCGCCGACCTCGACACACAGTCTCAAGATATCGGCGCCGAACGCTTCGGCCCTGTCGAGCTGTCCCGGCTGGTTCGCGTCATAGAGGATCAGTGGATGGAGATTGCCGTCGCCCGCATGGAAGACGTTGATCACGCCAAGGCCATGCTGTTCGGACAGGACGCGCATCCGTGCCAGCACGTCGGGAAGGCGCCGCCGCGGAATGGTGCCGTCCATGCAGAGATAGTCCGGCGCGAGCCGGCCGGCGGCAGGGAAAGCTGCTTTGCGTCCTGCCCAGAATGCCGCGCGTTCCGCATCGTCGACCGAACTGCGCACCGAAACCGCACCGTTGGCTCGCGCGATGCCCTCTACTTCGCCGAGCAGGTGGTCGCATTCGGCAGCTGGACCATCCAGTTCGACGATCA
>DDFE01000171.1:630-7715 GCA_002336985.1 Sphingomonadales bacterium UBA1936 | reverse complement strand
TCCATCATCTCCATGCCCGCTGGAATGATCCCGGCGGCAATGACGTCAGCCACGCACTTGCCTGCACCTTCCACAGTGGAAAAACCGATGAGCAGAGCGCGCGCCGTCTCGGGCCGTGGCAGGATGCGCACGGTCACTTCGGTCACCACGCCGAGCAGCCCTTCCGACCCGACGATCAGTCCCAGGAGATCGAGTCCTTGCGGTTCCATGCCGCGCCCGCCGAAGCGCAACACCTCGCCCTCGATGGTCACGAATTCGACGCCGAGGACGTTGTTCGTTGTCAGGCCGTATTTCAGGCAATGCACGCCGCCCGAATTCTCGGCAACGTTGCCGCCGATCGTGCAGGCGATCTGGCTAGACGGGTCGGGGGCGTAATAGAATCCCGCGTCTTCGACTGCGCGCGTGATCGCGAGATTGGTGACGCCGGGCTGTACCACAGCAACACGGTCGGCATAGTCGATGTCGAGGATGCGGTTGAACCGTGCCATGCCCAGCAATACGCCGTCGGCAAGCGGCAATGCCCCGCCCGACAGCGACGTGCCCGCGCCGCGTGGTACGACCTTCACGCGATTGGCATGGCACCAGCGCAGCACTGCCGAAACCTGTTCGACCGTTTGCGGCAGCACGACGACCATCGGTGGCTGGCGATATGCAGTCAGAGCGTCGGATTCATAGGGGCGCAGTGCGTCGACATCGTCGATCACGCCTTCGCCGGCTACGATCGCGCGCATTGCGGCAACGATATCGCTGCGTCGTGCGAGCACGCCAGCATCCGGCTCGGGCATGCAGAGCGACATTACTGCAGATTCACGAACATTCCGCCGTCGACCAGCAATGCCGCGCCGGTCACATAGGCCGCCATGTCGGAAGCCAGGAAAACGATCGGTCCGGCAAGGTCTTCCGGCATGCCGAGCCGGCCGAGCGGCGTACGCTCTTCCATGTATTTGCGCTTTTCGACATCTGCGAGATCGTCCTTGTTGATCTCTGTCAGGATCGTGCCGGGAAGAACCGAGTTACAGCGGATGCCATGCTTCCCGAGCGCGATCGCAGCGGACTGCATCAGCGAATGTACACCCGCCTTGGTTGGCGTGTAGTGGGTCTGGAACTCGCCGCCGACGAGCGCCGAGATAGAAGATACCGCGACGATCGCGCCGCCATCGCCCTGTTTGACCATCTGGTTCGCCGCTGCTTGCACCATGTAGTAGGCACCGTGGAGATTGACGCGGAACGTGCGGTCGACCGTCTCGACGGGCATGTCGAGGAACGCGTGGAAAGGGCAGATGCCTGCGTTCGACACCATCACATCGACGCGGCCGAACATATCGACAGCCTTGGCGACGAAATCGGTGGCAGTTTCGGGCAGGGCGACATCGCCCTTAACGGCAAGACCTTTCTGGCCCAGCGCTTCGATTTCCGCGACGCAGGAGTGCGCCTTGTCGTCGCTCGACGCGTAGTTGATCGCGACGTTCGCGCCGTGCTGCGCGGCGCCGATCGCGGCAGCGCGGCCAATGCCGGTAGATCCGCCGGTCACCAGAACGGTCTTGCCTTCGAGAAGCTTCATTGAACAGTCTCCGCGAGGATCGAGCGGTCGATCGCCGCGATCCGGTTCACCCCGGTCAGCGTCATCGCGACCGTCATTTCCTTGGCGATCAGGTCGAGTAGCGTGATCACGCCGGCCTCGCCCTGCGCCGCCAGCGCATAGACCCAGGCACGTCCGAGCAGCACGCCCTTCGCACCGAGTGCGAGCATGCGAACGACGTCGAGCCCGTTGCGGATGCCCCCGTCCGCGAGCACCGTAAGCTTGTCACCCACCGCATCGGCAATGGCGGGCAGGGCGCGCGCACTCGACAGCACGCCGTCGAGTTGGCGGCCGCCATGGTTGGACACGACGATGCCATCGGCGCCGATCGCTGCAGCTTCGCGCGCGTCTTCAGGATCGAGGATACCCTTGATGATCAAAGGGCCGTCCCATGCCTGCCGAATCCATTCAAGATCCTTCCACTGGATCGACGGATCGAAGTTGGCGCCAAGCCAGCCCATATAGTCGTTCAGCCCGCTGTTGCTGCCGAGCACCGGCTTCAGGTTGCCGAGGGTATGCGGGCGTCCGCGCAGTCCCACGTCCCAGGCCCAATGCGGTTTCCCCATTGCTTGCAGCACGCGGCGCACAGGGGCGTTCGGTCCTGACATGCCTGAATGGGCATCGCGATAGCGCGCGCCGGGTACCGGCATATCGACGGTGAATACCATTGCTTCGGCACCCGCGGCCTTGGCCGTGGCGATCAGGTCTTTCATGAATCCGCGGTCGCGGATCACATAAAGCTGGAACCAGAATGGGTCTGCGGCTTTCGCGACGTCTTCGATCGGACATATCGATACGGTCGACAGGCAAAGCGGTATTCCGCTGCGCCGCGCCGCGCGTGCGGCCTGCAGTTCGCCGCGACGCGCGTACATTCCGCTGATTCCCACCGGCCCCAACGCCACCGGCAGGGAAACTTCCCGGCCGAACAGCGTGGTCTTGAGGTCGATCGACGCCACATCCTTCAGTACGCGTTGCCTGAGCGCGACGCCGGAAAGATCGCTCACATTTCTGTGGAGGGTTTGCTCGGCATAGGCTCCACCATCAGCATAATCGAAAAGGAAGCGCGGCAAACGACGCCGCGCAGCTTCCCGGAAATCGGCTGCGGATGAAATAATCATACTTTTCCTTAGGGCCGATACGACGCCCAGTCATCACCCGATTTTCAGTAGGATGTGAACAATGCCTGCCGCGCGAGATTGAGCGCGGTAACGGCATCCTGTGCATCCTGTGCCTTTTGCATCGCCTCGAAATCGAGCTTGTCGAGTGCGCGTTCGACCGCTTTCAAAAAGCCGATCGCGGAGTTCGCCGTCGCGACCGAATCCTCACGGAAGGGAAACTGGTCGAGCTGCCACACGCCTTCCCATTTGTTTTTCCTGAGCGTGTAGAAGAATTCGAACAGTTCGATCGGATGGACAGAACCGGCGATAAGATCGTCGTCCCAGCTGCGGAGATTGTCGTTCACATCCATGCCGAACAGGCGACCGTGATCGATTGCAAGCTGTGCGGCATCCGCGGGACTCTCACCACCATAAAGCGAATGGCCGAAATCGAGCAGGATGCCGACGTTAGGCAGGCCCATCTTTTCGATGCCGAGCAGCGTGCGGGCGACACTGTCATAGCTCATGTGCACGCGCGGCTCGCGCGGCTTGTACTCGATCACGAATTTCAGGTCGGGGTTCTGGCTGGCGAGTTCGCCAATCCCCTCGACGCTCATCTGCCACAGCTTCTTGTGATCGACCTGGAATGGATAGTCCCATCCGTCCTGGCCTGGCCAAAGCTTTACATAGTCAGCGCCGAAGCGGCGGACGACATTCGCTGCATCGTTGCACATCTCATTGGCGAGTTTGCGCACGCCGGGGTCCGGGTTGGTGAACGCGCCTTTGGCGAACTGGCGCGTGTAGATTTCGGGCGTGATGCCGATCACCGACAGGTTGTTGCGCTTGAGCGCCTGCTCGACGGTATCGAGCGACAGGCTGGTGTCGGCGAAAGGGTAGTTGATGTCGACGACCGACAGGTCATCGACTTGTCCGGCAAGATCGATCATTTCGACCAGTGTGCGTGGCGGACCGTATCCATCGGTCGCGTAACGATCGACATAAGTCGCGAAATGCCAGATGCCGGCGCCATAGCGCTGTTTGCTCATATTGAATCCTCTTCCAGATTTGGCCGCTAGGCGATGATGACTTTGACGCCCGCGCTCTCGATGATCGCGCGGTCGGCATCGCGAATTCCCTCGTCGGTGATCAGGATGTGGATCAGATCCAGGCCGCCCAGCGACGAGAACGACCGCACGCCGATCTTGCTCGAATCCGCAACGAGAATGACCTGTTCCGCGGCCCCGATCATCGCGCGCTTCACTGCGATGTCGGACAGCGCAGGATAGGTCAGGCCCGCATCCGGATCGATCGCGGCGGTCGCCAGAAACAGTTTCTGCACGAACAGCCCGCCGAAATAGTCCGCTGAACGCTCCCCGCTCAACGACAGCGTCGGGGCCTTGAAATGGCCGCCGCTCATATGGACGTCGAACCCGGGTTCGGCGCCGAGCATCAGCGCGATGTTGAGCGCGTTGGTGATCACCGTCATATCACGGTGGCCCAGGATGTTGGCCGCCACCTCGGTGGTTGTGGAGCCCGAATCGAGAATAATGGTCTCGCCGTCGCCGATCATTGCGGCTGCCCTGCGGCCGATCTTTCGCTTGGCGTCCATGTTGTCGAGATGGTGAAGCGCCATCGCGCGCACCTGCTGGCGGACGGATTTCAAATAGGCACCGCCGTGTTCACGGACGATGTGCCCATCGGTTTCGAGCTTTTCGAGATCCTGACGCACGGTAACTTCCGAAACCGAAAAGGCCTGGGCGAGGTCCCGCACACGGGCGCTTCCTTCTTCCCGAAGCCATTCCAGGATCTTGTTGCGCCGGGCTTCCCCGAGTTCGCGCGAACGGGACGCAGGGGTTTTCGGGCGGGGTGGGGTGGGGCTGGCAGACGGCATGGGACGACTATCCGTGCGGACACGCGCATATAGCAAGTCCGGACCGGTGACTTTTGCCATCGCTGCTCCCAAAGGCCCGCCGCCTCGCATGGCTGCGGTGCCGACGGGCTTGTATCGTCGATCTTCGGTTTCTGTCAATTTCGCTTTCGAAGTTTTCAAAACGAAAAAAATCGAAAGTAAAATTGTTGCGCTTGTTTGCGTCATGGTTTATCGGATGTGTCAGGAGAGGGCATAAATGGACAATCTGAAACGGCGTCCGTTGGGCGGCGATGCATATGTAAATACGCTGGAATCTCGCGTTTTGCATGTGCGTGAACGCGCCAATTGGATGCGCCGCCGACTCCTGAAAATGATCGTCGATGCGGGCCAGGGCCACCCCGGGGGCGATCTTTCGGCTACCGATATCCTTTCTGCTCTCTATTTCGATATTCTGCGAATTGACAGTTCCTCCCCTGCCGCTCCGGACCGCGACCGTTTCGTGATGTCCAAAGGGCATTGTACCGGCGCGCTTTACACGGCGCTGGCCGGAGCGGGTTTTTTTCCGGAGGCGGAACTCGAAACCTATCTCAAGGCCGAGTCGCGGCTCAACGGTCATCCGAACCGGGTGTACCTGCCGGGCGTCGAAACGAATACCGGGCCGCTTGGGCATGGCCTGCCCGTGGCCGTGGGCATCGCCATTGCGGGGCAGATTGACAAGGCGGACTATCGCGTTTTCGCGCTGACCGGCGATGGCGAGTTGCAGGAAGGCAGCATGTGGGAAGCCGCAATGCTTGCCGGACATCGCGGACTTGGAAACCTCACCGTGATCGTCGATCGCAACCGGCTGCAACAGGGCGCGGGAACCGAGGACACCAATTCGCTCGAGCCGCTCGCCGACAAGTGGCGCGCGTTCGGTTGGGATGTGGTCGGGGTCTCCGGGCATGATCATCGCGCCTTGCTCGAAACCTTCGATGCTGCCGCCGAACCTCGCGACCGCCCGCGCTGCATCATTGCCGACACCATCAAGGGCAAAGGCGTGAGCTTCATGGAGAACCAGGCCGGGTGGCATCACGGCGTCCCCAATCCCGAGCAATTCGCGCAGGCGCTCTCGGAACTCGATGCGGAGATGAAATAGTGGCGGCCGCAACGATCCCTGCCGAGGGCATGTTCGATTGCCGCGACGCCTATGTCGCCGCCGTCGAGGCGCTCGCTGCGAACGACGGCCGGATCGTCGCGGTGGTGAACGATTCCGTCGGCTCGTCGAAGCTCGGCAAGTTCCGTGACCGTTTTCCCGAGCGCCTGGTCAATGTCGGTATTGCCGAACAGAATATGGTCGGTGTCGGTGCGGGCCTGGCCAACGGCGGCAAGATTCCTTTCGTCAGCGGCGCCGGATGTTTCCTGACCGCGCGGGCAATGGAGCAGATCAAGGTCGATTGCGCTTACAGCCAGGCCAATGTGAAGCTGTGCGGCATTTCGAGCGGCGTCGCCTACGGCGAACTGGGCGCGACGCACCACAGCATCGAAGACATCGCCTGGCTGCGTGCGATCGACAAGCTGACCGTTATCGTCCCGTCCGACCCGTGGGAGACGACCGAAGCGATCAAGGCTGCGGCCGCTTGCGACGGGCCCGTCTATATCCGGATCAGCCGCATGCCGGTTCCTGCAATCGAGCGAAAAAAGCAGGTGTTCTCGATCGGGAAGGCCGAAACGCTGCGGGACGGCAACGACGTCGCAATCATTGCGAATGGAATCCTGGTCCATCGGGCGATCGCCGCTGCGGACGCCCTCAAGGCGGAGGGTATTTTCGCAAAGGTCATCAACATGGCGACGGTCTCGCCAGTCGATGAAGCTGCAATCGCTGCAGCGGCAGCTACAGGCGCGATCGTGACCGCCGAAGAGGGACTCGCCAAAGGCGGCCTTGGTGGTGCCGTCGCCGAATTTTGTGCGCAGCATGCGCCCGTTCGCATGCGGATGATCGGCTTTCCCGGCTTCCTGCCGACGGGCTCGGCGAAATGGCTGATGGAGCATTTCGGTCTGACGGCCGATGGCATTGCAACCGCCGCGCGTGAGCTGCTCGGCAAGGATGCGACAGCATGACGGACCAGGTCATCCTCGCGATCGATCAGGGGACGACCAATACCAAGGCCCTGCTCGTGCGCGACGACGGCACGGTCGTACTCTCGCGGTCTCGCGCCATGTGCGTCGATTATCCGCGTCCCGGCTGGGCCGAGCAGTCGGCATCGGAAATATGGGAAGCCGTTGCAGGCCTGATTGCCGAACTCGAGGCTGCCGCGCCCCGGGCGCAGGTTCGGGCGCTCGCCATCGCAAACCAACGTGAAACGGTCGTCCTTTGGGACGCGAAAACCGGCAAGCCGCTTGGCCCTGCAGTCATCTGGCAATGCCAGCGCTCGGCCGATCGCTGTGCGGCATTGCGGGAAGCGGGGCATGAGGCGGAGGTCGTCGAGCGTTGCGGACTGGGGCTCGATCCACTGTTTCCCGCGGCCAAGATCGCATGGCTGCTCGACTCCGTTCCCGATGG
>DDFE01000171.1:160-572 GCA_002336985.1 Sphingomonadales bacterium UBA1936 | reverse complement strand
CTGCCCGAAGGGACGCCGATCCATGCGATGCTCGGCGACAGCCATGCGGCGCTGTTCGCACACGGTATTTCGGCGCCGGGCAGGGTCAAGGCGACGATCGGCACAGGCAGTTCGTTGATGACTGCGACGGAAGAGCGTGTCCGGTCTGCGCATGGCTTGTCGAGCACCATTGCCTGGAGCCGCAGCGGTCGCGCGCAACATGCGCTAGAAGGCAATATTTCCGTGTCGGGGCATGCTGCAGCATTCGCTACCACGCTGCTGGATCTTCCGGATGAAGCGGCGCTGAGCGAACTGGCCGCAAGCGTTTCGGATGCCGGTGGGGTGGTCTTCGTGCCTGCTCTGGGGGGACTTGGCGCCCCGCATTGGTGCGTCGAAGCGCGTGGCACGATTTCAGGCATGTCGCTTGCGACAA
>DDFE01000171.1:0-127 GCA_002336985.1 Sphingomonadales bacterium UBA1936 | reverse complement strand
GAATTGTCGGTGGATGGCGGCGCCGCTCGAAACGATTTCCTGATGCAGTTGCTGGCGGATTTGAGCGATCACCCGATCGTACGTCCCGTCATTGCGGAAGCCAGCGCCCTTGGTGCGGCCCGCATGG
>DDFE01000205.1 GCA_002336985.1 Sphingomonadales bacterium UBA1936 | reverse complement strand
GTCGCGGGATAGCCATTGTATCGCTGCAACTGGGTCGCACCCGCGGTCCACGAAACCTTTGTGAAGGCGGAGAAGGGGACCATCTGGCCGCCCTGGTTGCGAACGCGCAGGGCGAGCACATCCTCGGCAGTCATGCGGCTGCGTGCGTCGGCCTGTAGGTAGACGCGCTGCACGGTGCCCTGGTTCGAGAAGTCGTTGGCGTAGGCGGAGCCGAACGCGATCGCGAGCGTCGCGTTGACGTCGGTGATCGTGAGGCCGAGCGCACGTGCCTGCACACGGTCGATGTCGACGTACAGCTGGGGGGAAGGCGCCTGACCCTCCGGCCGGACGCCGGTGAGGATATTGCTTTGAGATGCCTGTGCCATGATGGCGTTCTTGGCCGCTTCCAGCCCGGCGGGATCATTGCCGCTGCGATCCTCTAGCTTCATCGTGAACCCGGTCGCGTTGCCGAGTGCCTGGATGGCAGGTGGATTGAGCGCGAAAATCGATGCGCCGGTAATGCCCGCCGTCGCGCCGAATGTCCGCTGGATGACCGACTGGACGGAATCGCCGGACCCCTTCCGGTCCTCATAGGGCTTCAGCATCACGAAGGAGAGCGCGGCCGACTGGCCCTGGCCGAAGAAGTTGAAGCCGATGACCGAGAACATGGAGTCGAACTTGGGTTCCTTGATAAGGCCCGCTTCGGTTGCCTTGACGGCAGTCTCCGTCCGGTCGGCTGTGGCGCCGACCGGCGCGTCGTAGTTGACGACGAAATACCCCTGGTCCTCATCGGGTAGGAAGCCGCCGGGTAGCCGGCCGAACAGCAGGACAGTCAGCAGGAAAATGCCCAGGAAGACCGCCAGCCAGCGAACCGGGCGCGACAGCATCGATCCGACGCCGCCGACATATTTGTCGGTCGTGCGGCCGAAGCGGTCGTTGAACCAGTTGAAGAAACGCTGCTGGTAACCGCGCCATCCTTCGCGCGGTTCCGGACGTTCTTCGGGCGCGTGCTTGTGCGGCTTGAGCAGTGTTGCGCACAGCGCCGGGGTCAGCGTCAGCGCGAGCAGTGCCGAGCAGAAGATCGACACGGCGAGCGTCACCGAGAACTGGCGATAGATACCGCCGGTCGAACCCGGGAAAAACGCCATCGGGATGAACACCGCGATCAGGACCAGCGTGATGCCGATGATTGCGCCGCGGATCTGCCCCATCGCCTTGATGGTCGCTTTCGCGGGCGAAAGCCCTTCCTCGGCCATGATGCGCTCGACATTTTCGACGACGACGATCGCGTCGTCGACCAGGATGCCGATCGCCACCACCATCGCGAACAGCGACAGCGTGTTGATCGAAAATCCGAACGCCCAGAGGCCCAGGCACCCGCCGGCCAGCGCGATCGGCACCACGATCGCGGGGATGACCGTCGCGCGCCAGCTCTGCAGGAAGATGTACATGACGAGGAAAACGAGCAGCATCGCTTCCGCCAGCGTGTGGATAACGTTTTCGATCGACGTCGAGATGAACGGCGTGGTGTCGTACGCCAGCGACCATTTGATATCCTGCGGGAACGTCCGTTCCAGGTCGCGCATCCGGGCGGTGACCGCGTCGCGCGTCGCGATGGCGTTGGCGCCGGTCGCAAGCTGGACGGCGACGCCTGCCACTTCCTTGCCGTTCAGGGTCGATTTGAACTGGTAGTTGTCGGCGCCGATCTCGACGCGGGCGACATCGCCCAGCCGCACGGTCGATCCATCGGGATTCGCGCGAATGATGATGTCGCGGAATTGCTCGGGCGTCGAAAACCGGTTCTGCGTGACGATCTTGGCATTGAATTCGGTGCCGGGCGCCAGCGGCTGGTCACCGATACCGCCGCCCGCCGTCTGGCTGTTCTGCTCCTGAACCGCGAGAAGGGCGTCGGCCGGCGAGAGGTTGAACCCAGCGAGCTTGTCGGGGTCGAGCCAGATCCGCATCGCTTTTTCGGAACTGAACAGCTGGACGTTGCCGACGCCGGGTACGCGGCGCAGTTCGTTCACGATCTTTGTCGAGGCGAAATCGCCGAGCTCGAGTGCGGACGTGCGTCCGGTCTTCGACTGAAATGCAAGGACTTCGAGGAAGCCAGCCGAATTATCCGTGATCTGGATGCCCAAGCGCCGGACGTCTTCGGGCAAGCGGGGCTCTGCACGGTTGAGCCTGTCCTGCACCTGCGTTCGCGCGACGTCGAGATCGGTCCCCGACTGGAAGGTGACGACGATCTCACCCGTGCCGTTCGCACGGCTGGTCGACGACATGTACAGGAACCGCTCGACCGAATTCAGCTCGCGCTCGATGACGGCCGTGACGTTCTTGTCCATCGTGTCGGCATCTGCGCCATTGTAGACATAGCTCAGCGTCAGCGAGGGCGGCGCGACCGAGGGGTATTGCTCGACCGGCAGATTGATGAGCGCCATCGTGCCGAACAGCGCGATGAATGCCGCGATGACCCACGCGAAGACGGGGCGGTGGACGAAGAAGCTGTCCATGACGCCTATTTCCCGGCCGTTTTGGTCTGGGCGCCTGCGGGCGGTTTGTCGCCCTTCACCTGCACCTTCATCCCCGGCATCATGATTTTCTGCCAGCCTTCCGTGATGACGCGTTCGCCCGGTTTCAGGCCGGATTTGATCAGCCAGTTGTTGCCGACCTGTCCGCCGAGTTGCACCGGNNCGCGGGGCCGTCGTGCTATCGGCTGCGACGACGGTCACGGTCGCGCCGCGCTCGCCCATCTGGACAGCGCGGGCGGGAACCAGAATGCCGTTCGGGCTGGTGCCGATGGCGATGCGGCCGCGAACGAATTGTCCGGGCAGCAGCAGGCGTTCCGCATTCGGGAAGACCGCGCGCATGACCTGGCTGCCGGTTTGCGGATCGACGACCTGGTCGGCGAAATCNNNCGGTCCGCCTGCCGCAGGTCGAGAATGGCGGCGTTGGACTGGGTGAAAACCGCGTAAACGGGGTTCGGCTGTTCTATCGTGGCAAGCAGCGTTGCCTGCCCGGCACTGACCAGCGCGCCTTCGGTCACCTGCGCACGGCCGACCCGTCCGGAAATCGGCGCGCGGACGGTCGTATAGCCAAGCTGCAACTGTGCACGGGCCAAGGCCGCGCGCGCATCGGCGACATTGGCCGTTTCGCTGCGCAATGTCGCCTGCGCCTGGTCGAATTCCTGTCCGCTGACTGCCCTTTCCTTGATCAGCGGAGTGTACCGGCGGACGATCGCTGCGGCATTCGTTTGCGCCGCCTGCGCGCGCGACAGGGCTGCTCTCGCCTGTGCAACCTGCTGCGATAGGTCGCGCGGATCGATGCGGAACAGCGGGGTGCCGGCGGCGACGTCGGTACCCTCCTGATAAAGGCGGCGTTCGATGATGCCGTCGGCGCGGGCGCGGATCTCTGCCGCCCGGACCGCTTCGATCCGGCCGGGAAGCTCGACGATGTTCGGCACCTGTTGTGCCCTGATCGTCACGGCTTCGACAAGCGGCGGCGGCATCGCTCCGCCCGGGCCACCACCGGGCCCGCCCTGTTGGTCGCCTCCGCTGCAGGATACGAGCGCCAGGACGAAGACACCGCTGGCGAAACGGATGGAAATGGATTTGGTCACGATAGGCTCCGGGAATGGGGGCTGGTTCGCGAAAACTCAGAAGGGCGGCTTGGTAAGATCGATCAACGACCGATAGACTTCGACGGGAAGCGGGGGCGGGACACCGGTATGCCCCAGCGAGTTGAGCCATGCCCCGTCGGCTGCCAGCCTGACAAGGGTGCACGGCGGGTTATCGTCGGTTTCGGCGTGCCGCGCGATCTGGTCCGCAACCCATTTCGACCAGCTGCCCTGCACCGCAGGGTCGGCGAGCATCGCCAGGCACAGGGTGCGGGACGATGTCTTGCCGTTCAGGCGATGGTCTTCGAATACGCCGTTGAGGTACGCCCGGGTAAACCGTCCGTGCGGTTCCGGGTCGTTCGCCATCGTCGCGTCGATCCGCTCGCTCGCGAACTGCGTCATCGCTTCGAGGACGCCCTGAACGAGGTCGTCCTTCGTCGGGAAATGATGGAACAGGCCGCCTTTCGTCACACCGGCGGCTTTGGCCACGGCGTCGACCGTCAGTCGCGCCATGCCCTTTTCGGCAATCATTTCAGCTGCGGCATCGATCAGCGCCGCCCGGACCTTTTCAGGCTCCTTGCGTCGTTCGAGGCCGGAAGGAGGAAGCAAAAGAGATCGCCCGAGTCGTTGAAACCGACCGTCCGGTATCTTTTGCTTCAGCGCGCGTCAAATCACATCGGATGCGTCCGTGGCGTGCCTGCAAAGGGGTAGGGCGGAAATTACCCGCCCGCCCGGCTGGCGCTTTCGATGAAATTGTCCATGTCGCGCGTCATCGCGGTATGCGCATCCGGATTTACATAAACCATGTGCCCGGACTCATAATATTTGAACGACAGGTTTCTCCGCAGATCGGCAGGCAGGTCCATGTGCTTCAGGTCGAACTC
>DDFE01000176.1 GCA_002336985.1 Sphingomonadales bacterium UBA1936 | reverse complement strand
ACGAACGCGGGCAGGTAGCTGCCATAGACGGTCCGGATAACCCCCGCCCCGAACGCCGCGGTCGCAGCACCCAGCTGGTGCCCGGCAAGGATCCAGCCGAACAGGATCGTCCCGTCGCTTGGCCCGAATGCCTGCGTCGCGAGCTTCACCGTCGGCGGCACCGTCGCGATCCAGTCGAGGCCGAAGAAGATCGCGAAGATCGCCAGGTTGAGCGTGTTCCACTCGACGAACGGCAGCACCATCAGCGACAGGCCGCGCAGCCCGTAATAGACGAACAGCAGCTTGCGCGGGTCGTAGCGGTCGGTCAGCCAGCCCGACGCCGTCGTTCCGAACAGGTCGAACAGCCCCATCGCCGACAACAGCCCCGCCGCCGCGACCGGCGCGATGCCATGGTCGCCGCAATAGGCGATGAGGTGCGTCCCCACGAGGCCGTTGGTCGTCAGGCCGCAGACGAAGAACGTCCCGAACAGCAGCCAGAACACCGGCTGCTTCATCCCCCGCCCCAGCGCGGAAAAGGCAAGGCCCACGCTCGCCGCCTGCTTCATCGCGGGCGGGGGCGGCGTGTCGTCCGCCTCGCCGTGCCGTCGCGTGCCGACATCGCCGGGATGTTCGGGGATCAGGAGCGCGACCAGCGGGATCAGCAGTGCACAGGCGATGCTGACCACCAGCACCACCGGCCGCCACGCCCCACCCTGCGACAGCCAGGCGATGACCGGCAGGAAGACGAGCGCGCCCGTTGCGGTACTGGCGCTCAGCAGCCCCATCACAAGGCCCTGCCGCGTCGCGAACCAGCGGTTGACGATCGCCGCGCCCAGTACGGACGCCACCGCCCCCGACCCGATCCCGGCCAGCACGCCCCAAGTCAGCACATAATGCCACGCCTGCGTCATCCAGAGGCTTGCGAAGGTCGAGACCGACATCAGCGCCAGGCCGCAGATCATCGTGCGGCGGATGCCGAAACTCATCATCAGCGCGGCGGCGAACGGCCCCACAAGGCCATAGAGGAAAATTCCGACCGCGGCCGCGAAGCTGATCGTCGCGCGGCTCCACCCGAAATGCATTTCCAGCGGAATCATGATGACGCCCGGCGTCGCGCGCAGTCCGGCGGAAAACAGCAGCGAGATAAACGTGACCCCGACCACCATCGGTGCGATCGATCCGCGCGGCAGCAGGCGTGCGATGGCGGCCATTATCGTGTCCCCTTCAGGTCGGCATGCGCGGCGCTGCCCAGCACCCGCAACTGTGTCTGCAATGCGGCCCAGGCGTCAGCGCCCATCGCGCCCACAAGCCCGTCCTGCACCTTTTCCCAGGCCGGGGTCGCCGCCAGCATCGCCGCACGGCCCACATCCGTGATCGATGCCAACTTCGCCCGCCCTGCCCCATCCGAGATCCGTACCCAGCCCTGCCGCTCGAGCGGCGCGATCAGCCGGTAAAGCGAGGTCCGGTCCATCACGAGCAATTCCGCCAGGCGGCTGAGCGCCATTGCTCCCTGCCGGTCGAGGTTCCGCAGTACCGCGAACTGGGTAATCGTCATGCCGCTATCGGAAAGCCCCTCGTCATAAGCGCGGGTTACCGCACGCGAGGCTTTGCGCAGGGTGGTGCAGACGCAGGATTGAGATGACAGCATTTTGATGATGTATATACATCATAAGACATGCGCAAGCGTTACCCACGCGGTCGGCCCCAGACAAAGAAACGGCCGCCGCGTCGTGTGACGCGGCGGCCGCTGTTCCCCCTTCGGGATCTGTTTAGCTGAACGAAACCTGCGTCGTACGGCGACGGCGGCGTGCCGCGACACCGATCACGCCGAAGCCACCGATCATCATCGCCCAGGTCGCGGGTTCGGGAACGGCAGTGGTTCCGGTCGAATAGATGACGACATCCGACGATGCGCCGAAGGCCAGCGTCAGGCTGGTAAGCACGGTATTGCCGAGATCGAGGCGGTAGAAAGCGGTTGCGTCACCCTGACCCTGCGTGGGGGCACCGTTACCGTTACCATAGTGGATGCCGATATAGGTCGTGCCGGTGAGTTGGCCGAAACCGGAAACGACCTGGCCCGGGACACCGTTGATGCCCGAAATCTTGGTGTAGGAGCCGAAGTTGAACGACGCCGTGTTCATGCCGAGCGAATTCAGCGCGGCTTTCTGGTTATCGGGATCGTTGCCGCCGTTGCTGAGCAACTGGCCGGCATAATAGCCACTGCAGGTCTGACTGCCGGCGGCGACATTCGAGATGTCGACGGGCGCTGCGCTGCATGCGTTGGTCAAGGTGATCGTGACAGTCGCCGATGCGGGCGCCGCAACGGCGAGCGCGGCAAATGCGGCCGACGCTGCAATAACTGCTTTCTTCATTTCAAATTCCCCAATTCTTCCGAAGCGCAGGCGACCCCTCTTGGTCGTTGGACGCCACAATATCGACCCGTCCCAACGCTATAAAGGAACAATCGAGAGTCAGACAACGGAATTTGTGTGTCAGAATAGTACTTCTTCAGAAAAGAAGCATGAATCATAGTAAAATCTATATCTAAAGATATACACCCAAGGATATATAGCAGTGTTTTGAGGGCGATATATTTCCGTATTAACCATCATGTAAGCGAATCGGTTCAAGTAAGAGATTATGCCGCGAGTCTAATTCGCCCACGGGTCAGCAGATTTCATTACAAAATCGTAATGAATATGCTTAAGATCGGGGCGGCCCGGGGGCTAACTTCCGGACCGCCCTTCACCGCCAAACCAGCAAGGAGGCGGCGGCTTGAATTAGCCAGCGGCTGGGACGAACGTCGATCTATCCAACGCCATATCACCGCCCGCTTTCTCCCTGTCCTACAACATCAAAACTCGCATAGTTCCTGATCTGTTCTCAAATTCCCGGAGCAGATCCATGACCATCCAATCAACCACTTCCTCCACCCGTCACGACGGTTTCACACCTGCGCGGCAAGTCGCCTTCCTCGAAACTCTCGCTGCCACCGGCACGGTGCGCCACGCGGCGAAGGCTGCGGGCATGAGTCACGAGGCCGCCTACAACCTTCGCCACCGGGCCGAGGGAGCCGCATTCCGGGTCGGGTGGGACGCGGCGTTGCTGCTGGCACGGGCGCGGCTGACCGATGCGCTGATGGAACGCGCGATCGAGGGACAGGAGGAGTTGGTCGTCCGCGATGCCGACGCGGGGACGCGGACGCGCCACCGGCATGACAACCGCCTGGCGCTGTCGCTGCTCGCGCGGCTGGACCGGCTTGCGTCGGACACACCGCCATCGATCGCGCCCGGCGTCGAAACGCCGGGTCATGCCGCGCACGCCGATGCGCGCATCGCGACGGGCGCGTGGGACCGCCTTATCGCGCTGGTTGAAACAGGCGGCGATGCAGCAGCGCTTGCGGCGTTCCTCGACACCCATCGCCCGCCGCCGCCACCGGCCGAAAACGCGCCGGGACCGTGTCAACTTTGCGCCGGAGACTTCGAGAGCGAACAATATGAAGCCAGCGAGACGGACCTGCGCGACACCTTCATGGTGTGGCGCGACGAGAGCGGCCGGTATCGCACGAACTTTCCGCCCCCGCCTGGGTTTGCCGGTGAGGAGTCGGGCGTGTCCGGCCATGGCGATCCCGACTGGAAACAGTACAGCCGCAGCCTGACCCCGCGCGAGGCGGTCTATGAGGTAGCGATGCAGGCCGCCAGCGACGGACAAACACGCGCGAAGGCCGACGCCTGGCGGCGCGAATGGTTCGGTATCGACGAGGGCGAGGACGAGATCGGCACGCCCGGCAAGACGCTGACCATCACCGGACTGCTCGACGATGGCGGCGAAATCACGCGCGAAATGGTGGAACCGGACTGATGCCGGTCCCGTGCGCGAGGCGTTACTTCGCCTGGTCGATCGCCTCGCCCGCCTTGTCGGCGGCGGCGCCCACGCTCTTGGCGGCCCCCGCGATGGCGTCGTTCTTCTTCACCGTGGAATCGGTGTTCATGAACACGAAATAGCCACCGATCAGGACCGCGATCAGCAGGACGAGCGCCATGATTGCGGTGCCTCCGCCGCCGCCGCGGTGTTCCTCGACGACGATCTTGGTGGTCTGCGGCTGGGGCTGGTCGGCCATGAAGGACATCCTTGTTGTTTCTCTGGCAGGCGGAACGAAATGGCGGGGACGAATGTTCCGATGGAGCAATTCGTCCCGTTCCGGGACAGACGGGGCCAGCCGTTGCTGCGACGCGGCAAAGCGATGCTGCAACGCGGAACACATCCGCCCGCGCATGGTTACCGCCCTGTTCGGATTTCTGCGCACCGCTCCGGCCGCAGCCGAACCCATATAAGGGGTCTCAGTAATGCGTAAGACACTCATCGGTCTGGCCGCACTGGCCATGGCGAGTTCGGCCAATGCGGCCGTCGTGGTGAATTTCGTGCAGGGTGCATCGCCCCTGTCCGCCGGTTTCACCGTGTTCGAAAACTTCGAAGGCTATACCAACGGACAGCTGCTGGCGGGCGCGACCAATGCGCGCGCCTATTCGGCAACGCAGGTGGGCACCGCCGCCCGTCCTGCGTTCAACAGCACAGGAAACTTCGGCGCTGCACTCGGCGGTGCGCCGTCGAGCTATACCGTGAACTTCGGGCCGACCCGCGCCTTCTCGTTCGTGCTGGGTTCGCTCGATACCTACAACAGCCTGACCCTGCTGTTCTCGAACGGCACGACGCAGACGTTCAACGGGGCGCAGATCGCCCTGGGCGCGGATGCGGACGGCAACCAGGTACAGGCAGATTCCAACGGTCGCGTATCCTACACTGCTCAGGCGGGCGATCCCTCGATCGTCGGTGCGACGTTCGCGTCGACCGGCTTCTCGTTCGAATTCGACGATCTGGCGACGCTGGCCAACAGCCCGGTTCCCGAACCCGCCACCTGGGCGATGTTCCTGCTGGGCTTCGGCATCGCGGGACGCTCCATGCGCCGGCGCAAGGCGCTGGGCGTCGCAGCGTTCAGCTGATTGCGGGACCAATAACAAGGCGGCGGCGTCCAGTCGGACGGCGCCGCTTTTTGGCGTCAGCGCGGGGCCGGAACCTTGCCCTTCGGCACGCCCACCGTCGGTACGACCGGCGGCGGCGGGAAGTTCTCGGGCTTGTAGATGCCGTGCAGCGCATCGATCGTGGCTTGGCGACGCTCAAGATAATCCTCGCGGGTCGCGGTATAGGCGCCGCGGGTATCGTTGCGGCGCGCCTGCAGTTCCTCATCGAGCTGCGCGCGCCGGTCGATCTGGCCCAGCACGGCAGACGGAATGTAGAACCAGGCCTGGTTGAACGGCTTGCTGGCGATGGCCGGGATGAGGCTGCGGTTTGCGATGATGCCGACCAGGTCGCGCACCGTCGTCGGGCCGATCAGCGGAATGTACAGGAATGGCCCTGGCGGTACGCCGTAAAAGCCCAGCGTGTTGCCGAACCCGTTGATGCGCAGCGGCAGGTGGAACGGCTTGCGCTTGGCGATGTCGAAAATGCCCAGCACGCCAAGAGTGGAGTTGATCGCGAAACGGCCGATCGTCTCGAACGTCTTGCCGATCTTGTGCTGCAACAGGAAGTTCAGCGCGTTGACCGGTTCGGTCAGGTGGTCGAGGAAATTGCGGACGCCGTCGCGAATGGGCGCGGGAACGGTACTGCTATAGGCCAAGGCCGCCGGGCGGACGAGGTTCTGGTCGATCGCCTGCACGACCTGGAACGATGCCATGTTGATCGCCTGCGCCGGATCTTCGGGCGGCGGGCGAAGGCGGCCGGTGACGACGATATCGTCGTCCTCGGGCGGTTTGGCGGCGCCGGCCGCCGATCCTGCAGCACTTGGAACCGGCTGCGATTCGGCCGGGTTGCCGGTGCCGGGCGCCGGTGCGGTGCCACGAGGATCAGGCGCGACATATTGCGCGCGCGCCGTGACGACGATCTCGTCATAGGTAACGGGTACGACGATGTCCGCGACACGTTCGCAGGCGGCGCCACTGCCGTCCACAGCCGCGCTGGCAATAAAGAATGCCGCACTGACCGTGGTAAGAGACATCCGCTTGATCCCATTGAGGACTTAGCGGTCCTGCGATCGTTGCTGAGCGGCCCCGCGCCGCACAGGAAATTCCCTTACTTATCAGACACGCCGCTGGCAATGTCCTTTGATGAGACACCGGCTTGCCGCCCCGCACTTTCGCTGTGCTGGATATGTAAAAATCGGGACATTTCCGTAGCTTTGCGACCTGTTCAGATCACGCGTGCCGGAGTAGCAAGGGCCATGGCAACGATCGCGGTCTATTCGCTGAAAGGCGGCGTCGGGAAGACGACGCTGGCGGTCAACCTCGCATGGGGTGCCGCCGTCCAGTCGTCGCGCCGGACGTTGCTGTGGGACCTCGATCCGCAGGCGGCATCGAGCTGGCTGCTGGGCGACGAGCGCAAGGCGAAGGACGCGGCGCACGCGGTCTTCGCCAAGGACGTCTCGCCCGAAAAGCTCATCATGCAGACGGCGACGCCCGGCCTCGACCTGCTGCGCGCCGACGCCAGCCTGCGCGGGCTCGACCAGTTCTTCTTCGAACTGGGCAAGCGCAAGCGGCTGGCCAAGCTGCTCGGCGATCTCGACAAGACCTATGACAGGATCGTGCTCGACTGTCCCCCGGGCCTGACCGAAACCAGCGAACAGGTGATGCGTGCGGCGGACCTCATTCTCGTACCGGTGATCCCCTCCCCCCTTTCCCGCCGTGCGCTCGACGAGGTGGTCGCCTATCTGGCGCGCGAGCATGGCAAGCATGCGCCGATCCTGCCGGTCTATTCGATGGTCGACCGCAGGCGGGCGCTCCATATCGCGGCGCTCGAGGGGAATGCCGACTGGCCGGTCATTCCGATGGCCAGTGCCGTCGAGCAGATGACCGTGCGCCGTGCCCCCGTCGGCAGCTTCGCGCCGGGCTCGCCCGCCGGCGAAGCCTTCTCGCGCCTGTGGACTGGTGTCGAGCGCAAACTGGCCCGCGTGCGGAGCAAATGAGCGCACTGATCCCGCCACTCGACCCCGAAATGCTGTTGCGCGCCTATACCGTCGGCGTGTTCCCCATGGCGGACAGCCGCGACGCCCCCTCGGTATATTGGGTCGAACCCCGGACCCGGGCGATTCTGCCGCTCGACGGCTTTCACCTGTCGAAATCGCTGCGCAAGACGCTGACATCCGGCCGTTTCGAGACGACCGCCAACCGCAACTTCGACGGCATCGTGAAGCTGTGCGCGGAATCGGTCGAGAACCGGCCCGAAACCTGGATCAACGCGCAGATCGAGACCGCGGTCGCCGTTCTCCATGCTCAGGGGCATGCTCATTCGATCGAAACCTGGGAGGACGGGCGGCTGGTCGGCGGGCTCTACGGCATCTCGCTCGGCCGCGCGTTCTTCGGCGAATCGATGGTCAGCCGCGCGACGGACGCTTCAAAGGTCGCGCTTGCCCATCTCGTCGCGCGGCTCCGTGCCGGCGGCTTCACGTTGCTCGATTGCCAGTTCCAGACGCCCCATCTCGCGTCGCTCGGCGCAACCGAGATCGGGCGCAACGCCTATATGGAATTGCTCGACGCAGCAGTCGGCGCGACGGGCGGCGGCGTTGCCGAATCGATCGCATCGGACTCAGGCGATTTCGGCGCACTGGACCGCGATGACCCCGACCGTTCGCCATCGGATACCGTCACCGTGTCCGGCCCGACTTCTGCGTGGCGCATCTTACACGCCTTGGCCCAGACGTCGTAGACCGGGTGCTGCACGACGTTCAGCGACGGCGATTCCCTGAACAGCCAGCCGGAAAAGACTTTGCTCCACATGTCGCCGATGGGCTTCTTGACCAGCACCTGCACGAAAGCGCCGGTCATGTGATCGGCTTCCCAATCGGCGGTTTCCTCGCATGCCTTCAAACGGACGACGAGGTCGCCGATGCGCACGGCTTGCCCGGGCTTCATGTCGATGTCGCGCGACAGGCCGTTGCGTTTGTTGAGGATGCCGAGCGTCGCGACGCGCTCCGCCATCGGCGTATCGCCGGCCTGCGGCTTGGGCGCTGCAACATCCGCAGGCTTCGGAGCGG
>DDFE01000056.1:1915-8141 GCA_002336985.1 Sphingomonadales bacterium UBA1936 | reverse complement strand
CCTGTGGGGCGTTGAAGCTGAACAGTCGCGGCTCGATCTCCGCGATGGTGAAGCCGCTGACGGGACAGGCGAATTTCTGGCTGAAGGTGATGCGACCCTCCGGCGCGTATTCGCCGGCCTTGCGCTTTTTCTCGTCGACCGCGGGCGCGTCGGCCGGGTCGACATAGGCGAGGCCATCCGCGAGCTTCAGCGCCTGTTCGAACGAGTCCGCGAGGCGCGATTCAATCCCTTCCCGCACCACGATGCGGTCGACGACGACCTCGATGTCATGACGCAGTTTCTTGTCGAGCGCCGGTGCGTCTTCGATATCGTAGAACTGCCCGTCGATGCGGATGCGCGTGTATCCGGCCGCCTGCCACTCGCCCAGTTCCTTGCGATATTCACCCTTCTTTTCCCGCACAACAGGGGCAAGCAGGTACGCGCGCGTCCCCTCCGCCATCGCCATGACGCGGTCGACCATCTGGCTGACCTGTTGCGCGGTGATCGGCAGGCCGGTCGTCGGCGAATAGGGAATGCCGACACGCGCCCACAGCAGGCGCATGTAATCGTAGATTTCGGTTACCGTCGCGACGGTCGAGCGCGGGTTGCGGCTTGTGGTCTTCTGCTCGATCGAGATCGCGGGGCTCAGCCCCTCGATATGGTCGACGTCGGGCTTCTGCATCAGTTCCAGGAACTGGCGTGCATAGGCGGACAAGCTCTCGACATAGCGCCGCTGCCCCTCGGCATAGATGGTGTCGAAGGCGAGCGAGGACTTGCCCGAGCCCGACAGACCGGTGATCACGATCAGCTTGTCGCGCGGCAGGTCGACCGACACGTCCTTGAGGTTATGTTCGCGCGCGCCACGGACGCTAATATGGGTCAGCATAAGTCCATTTGTTCCAGATTTGTTCGCATCGGGCAAGGGGTGGCGCAAGGGGCGCGGGAGATGGTGCTAAAGATGGCTCGCCCCGCCGTTTTCGCAAGGGGGCGGTGGAACCAAAACGCGCGTCAGGGCCTTGGCGTTTCATGAGAAACGCGCTCCTCCTGATCCCGCTGACGCTGGCCGCATGCCAGAACCCCGCCGCGAAGAACGACATCGTCGCGAGCAAGCCCGAGGCGATGGGCACGAATGTCGTCGTGCCGCCGTCCGACGGCATGACTCCGCCCGAAAGCGAGACCGACGAGAACTGGCCGCCCGCGCCCGGCACTCCCGGTGGCCTGCCCGACGACCGCACGCCGGTCGCCGAGGGCAAGATCACGCCCGAAAGCCCGCAGGGCGCGGCGCAGCTCGTGCAGCTCTATGGATCGCTGCTCGAAAAACGCGATTTCGCTGCGGCCCACGCGCTGTGGGGCAACAGCGGCAAGTCGAGCGGGATGACCGCCGACGCCTTCGCCAGGTCGTGGGACAGATATGCGAACGTCCATCCTCTGGTCGGCGGGCCCGGCAAGGCGGAGGGCGCAGCGGGGTCGAGTTACGTCACAGTGCCGCTGCAACTCTACGGCACGCTGAGGGATGGTGGAAAGCGGTTCAACCTGATCGGCCCGGTAACCCTGCGCCGCGTCAACGATGTGCCGGGTGCCACGACCGACCAGAAATCGTGGCGGATTGAAAAGGCCGACCTGCAGCCGCATATATAATCGCGGTTGCCGCCCCGCGCCGTTCGTGACAGCTTTCGCTTTCCACAGGGACGGAGTCGGATGATGGTTCGCGCGCTTGCCTGGTTGGCCGTCCTCGTCCTGATACCCGCGGCCGCAATCGCGCAACCGACGCGGCCCGGCATGATGGTGTCGGCCGAGCCGATGGCTGGCGTTCCTGCTGGCAATCGCGCGTGGCGTATTCGCTACACGACGACCAGCGACAGTGGTGCGCCGATCGAGGTGACAGGTGCAGTGATCGTGCCCGATGGGCCGCCGCCTGCGGGCGGCCGTCCGGTCCTCGCGTGGACGCACGGCGCATGGGGCGTGGTCGACAAGTGCACGCCTTCGGCCAGCCCGAATTTCTTCGCCGCGACCGCCGCCGTGCCGGGCGCGACGTCGCGCGGCTACATCGTTGTCGCGCCCGATTATCCCGGTCTTGGTAGCGCGGTGCCGCATCCGTTCCTTGTCGGGAAAAGCACGGGGCAGGCCGTACTCGACGCCGTGCGCGCCGTGCAGGGCTGGCGACAGGGCGGAGCCGCGCCGGGCGGCAAGTTCGCGGTTTGGGGAGAATCGCAGGGCGGCCATGCGGCGTTGTGGACCGCGCAGCTCGCGCGCAGCTATGCGCCCGACCTGACCCTCGTCGGTGCAGCGGCGGCAGCCCCGCCGTCCGATCTCGTCCAGAACCTGACCGCCGGGACGGATCCGTCCGTCCGCGCTTTCCTTACCGCGTTCGCGGCCTACAGCTGGTCGCAGCATTACCGGGCGCCGCTGTCCACGTTGGGCAACAAGGCGACTGCGGGCGTCATCACAAGGCTGGCGCAGAACAATTGCGTGACGCTGGGCAAGTCGCCGAAGCTCGGCATGATGCTGGGCATCCTCGTGCTGCGCCGCGACCTCAAGAATGTCGATCTCGGCCGCATCCAGCCCTGGGCACGGCTCGCGCGGCAGAACAGCCCCTCGGCCAAGCTGTCCGTGCCGATGCTGATCGCGCAGAATACCAAGGACGCCATCGTCGGGTCGAACGTGACGCATGCCTATGCGCGCAAACTGTGCGCGAACAATGTTCGTGTGCGCTACATTCCGATGACAACGCCGGGCGGCCATGCGACCAGTGCGAAGGACAGCGAAACCGCAACGCTCGACTGGATCGATGACCGCTTTGCCGGGCGGCGCGCACCCAATGATTGCGGAAAATTCTGACCGAGGGAGACCAAGGATGAAAAGACTGATTGCGTGCGGTCTTGCGCTGATGGCAACGACCGCGACCGCTTCGACGCCGCAGGCGTGGAACCAGATGAACCAGCGCGTGAACCGCGCGTGCATCGCCATGGCCGGCCTCGCGCGGCCGGAACTGCTCGCCAAGAAGATCAGCTTTTCCGACACGATCGGCACCGAGATCCGCATGATCCGTGGTGCGGACAAGCGCGGGCGGATGCAGCGGTTGCTGTGCGCCTATGATCGCAAGTCCGGGCGTGCGGAAGTGCAGGAAGCGGACGTTTGGACAGGGCCGGTGACGAAGCCGTGATCTAACGGCCGATCGACCCGGCCAGCCATTTTGCCGCCTCGTCCGGCGTCTTCTTGTTCGTCGCGCGGTCGACCATGAAGTTCGCCTGGCGCATCTTGTCGACCGGCACCGCGCCGACGAGTGGGCGGAGCGTCGCAACCAGTTTCGCATCGCGTGCCGCTTTCGGGCCGAGCAGCAGCAGCGCGTCGTAACTGGGGATCGCCCCCCGGGGATCGGCCAGGACGACGAGTCCGTCCGCCGCGATGCGCCCGTCGCTGGAAAAGGCGGAGATGACGTCGGCGTCGCCCGACTTCAGCGCGTCGTACATGAAGGTCGGGTTGAACGTCCGCTGCCGCGCGAATTTCAGGTCATAGGTGGCGCGCAGCTTCGCCCATTCGGGCCGGTCGAGGAATTCGAGATCAGCACCCATAGTCAAGTCTGGCGCGGCGCGGGACAGGTCATTGATCGATACGATCCCGCGCCGCTTCGCGTCGTCGCCGCGCATTGCAAGCGCATAGGCATTCTCGAAGCCTAGCGGGCCCAAGGTCGTCACGCCGCGCGTCTTCAACGTCCACGCGGACACACCCGCGACCATTTCGACACGCGGCGGATTGTCGGTCCGCTTCATCTCGTTGGTCCAGAGCGTCCCGGCATAGTCGACATAGACATCGACCTCGCCGCTCGCGACCGCACCGAAAACGACTGCCGACCCGAGGTTCTCCTTGTAGCGGACGCGGTATCCCGCCGCCTCCAGCCGGTGCCCGATTAGGCGCGCGAGGATGTACTGCTCGGCAAAACTCTTTGCGCCGATGGTGACGGTTGTCCGCGTTTCACGCGCTTGCGACACCAGCGCCGCGACCGGCCCCGCGACGAACAGCGCGAGGGCGGCGATCCACAGGATACGCGGTCCCCTTGAAATGCCACGCTCGGCCAGCGCCAGCAACGCATCGGCGGTCAGCGCGAGCGCGGCAGCGGCGACGCAGCCCCAGATAACCAGCTCCCAGTTCTGTGTTTGTAGCCCCGAGAAGATCACGTCGCCGAGAGACGGCTGGCCCACGGTGGTCGACAACGTCGCCGCACCGATCGTCCACACCGCTGCCGTACGAATGCCCGCCATCACGGTCGGCAGCGCGAGCGGCGCCTCGACGAAACGCAGTTTCTGCCAGGCGGTCATGCCGACGCCGTCCGCTGCCTCCAGCACGTCGGTATCGAGTCCGCGGAAGGCGACGACAATGTTCCGCAGGATCGGCAGCAGCGCGTAAAGCGTGAGGGCGAGCAGCGCAGGCAGGAAGCCGAGCGGTGAAATGGGCGCACCGGTCAGCGTTCGGATGGCAAGGAGCAGCGGGTAGAAAAGGGCAAGCAATGCCAGCGACGGGATCGTCTGGACGAGGCTGGCGAATCCCAGCACCGCTTGTTCCACCCGCCGGTGCCGCGCGGCGAATACGCCGAGCGGCAGGGCGAGGATGAGACCCAGCACCAAGGCGGCGCTGGCGATCAGGATGTGCGATGCGATGAGTGGGAGAAGGCGGTCGATCATGATCGTTCCCTCTCCCCTTCAGGGGAGAGGGTTAGGGAGAGGGGGAGTTCGGTCCACACACGGCAGCACTCGTCGATAACGCACTGCCCCACTCCCCGACCCTCTCCCCTGAAGAGGAGAGGGAGATGTGTGCGCCGTTTCACCGCGTCATCTCCGCCAACCGCTCGGCCTGTCCTTTCGGCACTTCGACCAGCGCCCGCGCGGCCTCCCCGCCTTCGCCGCGCAGAAGTTCGGCGGGCGTGCAGTCGGCGGCGATGCGGCCGTCCTTCAGCACGATGACGCGATCGGCCATCAGCAACGCCTCAGCCATGTCGTGCGTCACGAGGATGCTGGTCAGCCCCAGCCGGTCGTGCAGCGCGCGATAGGCGCGGCCCAGCGCATCGCGGGTAATCGGGTCGAGCGCACCGAACGGTTCGTCCAGCAGCATAAGCCCCGGCGCCGTTGCCAGTGCACGGGCAATGCCAACGCGCTGTGCCTGACCGCCCGACAACGTGGCATGCATACGGTTCGCGAAATCGCGCGGCAGGTCGACGAGGTCGAGCAGTTCGGCCACCCGGGCCGCGGGGTCGCGCTCGCCCGCGATACGCAGGCCGATGGCGATGTTCGCGGCGACGCTCATGTGCGGGAACAGGCCGGTGTTCTGGATGACATGGCCGATTCGCCGACGCAGCAGATGGGCAGGACC
Organism: Sphingomonadales bacterium UBA1936; assembly: GCA_002336985.1. Lineage (GTDB taxonomy): Bacteria > Pseudomonadota > Alphaproteobacteria > Sphingomonadales > Sphingomonadaceae > Sphingomonas_O. Next base: position 2,798 of record DDFE01000056.1, on the reverse strand, counting down.
ATCCTGCACGTCCGCACCCCCGATTTCGATGTGTCCGGCGTCCGGCGTCACGAGCCGGTTGATCGTGCGGATCAGCGTGGATTTCCCCGATCCCGACCCGCCGACCAGCGCGACGAACGCGCCCGCCGTAACGTCAAGCGAGACATCGTCGAGGGCGCGCGTGCCGCCATAGGTCTTGGTCACGCCGTTCAGCGTCACCGACGGCCCAGATTTCGACTTGTCTCCGCTCACAAGCTGCGGTGTGAAGCAGTGCAGGGGAGAAATAAAGCATGGACGACGGCACCACGCGCAAGGCGATCTTCATTACTGGCGGCGGATCGGGCATCGGCCGCGCGACGGCGCAGTTCTTTGCCGCGAAGGGCTGGCTGGTGGGCCTTGCCGACATCAATGCGATCGGGCTTGCCGAGACCGCAGCCTCGCTGCCGCACGGCACGAGCACGACGCATGTCATGGACGTGCGCGACCGCGGTGCCTGGGAAACTGCGCTCGCCGATTTCGCGAAGGTCAGCGGCGGGCGGATCGACGTGCTGTTCAACAATGCGGGCATCGGCACTGGAGGGCCGATCGAGGCGATGAGCGCGGCGGATATCGAACGCGTGCTCGATATCAACCTGAAGGGTGTGTTCTGGGGCGCGCAGTGCGGACTGCCTTACCTGCGCAAGACGCCGGGGTCGGCGCTGGTCAGCACGTCATCGGCAGCGGGGATTTATGCGAGCGCGGGCATGTCGGCCTATTCGGCGACCAAGTTCGGCGTCCGCGCGATGACGGAATCGCTTAACCGCGAATGGGCGGAAATCGGGGTGAAGGCGCGCACGATCATGCCGAGCTTCATCGACACGCCGCTGCTGGACGCGCCCGCGTCCGGCTCGAACCAGGCGATCCG
>DDFE01000056.1:659-1894 GCA_002336985.1 Sphingomonadales bacterium UBA1936 | reverse complement strand
CTGAAATTCGCCACGCGCTGGGCGCCGTGGTTGTTGCCGAACCGGTTCAAGGGTGCAGACTAGCGCCGCCCTGACATCCGCCGATCGAGCCAGATCATGATGTAGCCGACCGCGATGAACCCCATTGCCATTGCAGCGGCGTTGATCATCGTCTGCGGCCAGCCGAGGCGTTCGAGGTTCATGAACGGATAGGGGTATTTCCCCTCCGCCTTCCCGCGCCAAATGCCGTAGATGAAATAGGTGAGCGGCAGCAGCGCCCATTTGGCGGGGTCGTTCCAGTCGAGCTTGCCCTTCTTCGCCACCAGCAGCCAGTAAAGGCCGACAAGCAACGGGCTGATGCTGTGGTTGATCATATCCGCCAGCTTCGCGCCCCCGCTGAGTTCGATCATGCCGCGCAACAGTGTGTTGTAGACCACGCCGACCAGCAGCATCGCGATGGTGACACCGCCAAGATTGAACGGTGACGCGATGCGGTTCCAACCGAACGCCAGCGCGGTGAAGACGATCGCCATCAGGAAATTCGTGATGACGGTGAAGTATAGAAACATGACCCAAAGGGTCTTCGGCACGGAATGAAGCGTGCCGAAGCTTGCCTGGAACTGCAGGCCGAGGCCCACCCATGCGATCACCGCGATGATCGCGGCAAGGACGCGGTCGATCTTCACGCGACCAGCGCGTCCATCGCCCGCGCCATGTCGACGTCGCGCTGCGACAGGCCGCCCGCGTCATGCGTGGTCAGCAACACGTCGACGCGGTTGTATACGTTCGACCATTCGGGATGATGGTCCGCCTTTTCGGCGAGGATCGCGACGCGGGTCATGAAGCCGAATGCCTCTACGAAATCGGCGAAGACGAATTGCCGGGTCAACCCGTCGCGCGCCTCGTCGAAATCCCATTCGTCCAGCTCGTCGAGGACTTCGGCGCGTTCGTCTTCGGTCAGTTGTTCGATCACTTCTTAGCCCCTCCCCTTCAGGGGAGGGGTTGGGGTGGGGCCTGTCCGCGTCCCGAAAGACCGATCTCGCCTCATCCGACCTTCCCCACCCCAACCCCTCCCCTGAAGGGGAGGGGCTTACTGGTTCGTCGAATGCCGCTATGCCTTTCCCGATGACCGGTGACAATCGAACAGCGCCCACTCTGGCGGATATCGAGATGCTCGCGCGCGCCGCGCTCGATCGTCTGCCAGCGCCCTTCGATGCGCACTTGGCGGGCGTGCTGCTGATCGTCGAGGATTTCGC
>DDFE01000056.1:0-573 GCA_002336985.1 Sphingomonadales bacterium UBA1936 | reverse complement strand
CTCGAGGATGCGGTGGCTTGAGCCTGACCTTCGCGTCGGTCGGGTGCGAGCGCGGCGGGCGGATCGTGTTCGACACTGTGTCGTTTGCGCTGGCCGCGGGCGATGCGCTGGTCGTCAGCGGGCCGAACGGGGTAGGCAAATCGTCGTTGCTCCGCGTCGCCGCCGGATTGCTGCGCGCAGCATCGGGCGCGGTGACGCGGAATGGCGACGTCGCGCTGGCCGATGAACATCCCGCGCTCGACACCACATTGCCGCTGGCCGAAGCGCTCGGCTTCTGGGCGGCGATCGACGGTGGTGACGTCAATGCTGCGCTCGAAAGTGTCGACATGGCGCATTTGGCCCAGGTGCCGGTGCGCATGCTGTCGACCGGTCAGCGCCGCCGCGCGACGCTTGCGCGGACGCTGGCGAGTGGTGCGGACATCTGGCTGCTCGACGAACCGGCGAACGGTCTCGACGTGACCGGCGTCGCGATGCTCGAGGGGTTGATCGCGACGCACCGCCTGCGCGGCGGTATCGCTGTCGTCACGACGCACCAGCCGCTGTCCATCGCCGACGCGCAAACGCTGGTATTGG
>DDFE01000044.1 GCA_002336985.1 Sphingomonadales bacterium UBA1936 | reverse complement strand
CCCGTTGTCGGCCAGTTGGGAAGCCGCGGCTCTCCGCCGCTCGCAATCTGGGCAGTGCGAACGAGATTGCGTGTCTCGGCTTCTACAGTACCCCCGGGCGCCGCTCCGCAGGTCGTAAAATTGGTAAAGGGCTGCCGGGCGGCAAAACGGGCACCGTCGCGCACGGCCTTAACCACCGTGTGCTCATTCCACATGTAATTGCCCATCTCAAACGTCGCGGCCATCAGCGCGAGCAACAATGGCGTCATCAGTGCCATTTCTGCGGCGGCGACGCCTGTGTTCGACCGGAGGAGCAGGGCAACGGCGCGCATGGTCATTCAATCAAATACGGCTTGTCACGCCGAACAACTTGCCCGGTCGTCGCGCCGGCCATACCGCTTGCCGTTTCGCCGATGATTTCGGCGTAAATATCGCCGGCATTGGTCCTGGCGCGCGCCACGGAGGGTTCGACGAGGAACAGGTCGATCCAGGTCGCGACGGGCACATTCGTCGAGTTTCCGTTCACCGAATTGGAGGTGCAGTTGACAACGGCGGCCGAGATACGGCGGCGGTCGACCGTGGTCGCGCCCGGCACGGAGCCGGTCCCGTAACCTTCGGACGAACTACAGATCGGACTGCCGTACGAGGTCAGGGCACTGGCGCCGCTACCACTTGCGACGCGCGATGCGAGAATGGTCCGCCCGCCGATCGTGGTGCCCCGATTGGCAATTTCCCACTGATATACGGCGTAACGCGTCGGCGTGGTCCCCAAGCCGGTGTTCGTTTGCCATTGGGTCGGCGTCCATCCGTAGTTCGCGCGGAAGTAAGCGTCGCGGTCCCACAGGCCGTTCCCGATGGCGCTGGAGCAATAACCGGCCGTTCCGGAAGTTACTGCGTGGCACATGTCGCGTGGATGCCCCATTGCCAGCGGCGTTGTCGTTGTAGGCAATGCGGCGGTCGCGGAAGTGGGCAAATACTGCCCTGACGACGCAACTTCCTGCCACCCTTGATTATGAATCCGGCACGCGTTGCCGCCGTTGGCATTTCCGGCCCGCACCAGATCTTTGACCGAACTGATGGATGCGGGGCAGTTGCCGCCCGTGGGGCAAGACTGGTTATCGTAGATGTCGAAACGCGAATTGAGCGCGTCCGTTACATTGACGCTTGCACCCGGTTTCGTATTCACACCGGTCTGTGCAACGCAATCGCCCGGCGGCGTTTCCCATCCGAGAGCCTCGCGAAGGCCCGGCGCGCCATTGCTGCCGCCGTTCGTGTTCAGATAGCCGAAGTTGCCCGGCGCCCAGGAGCCTCCACCGTTACCGACCGACACGAGCTTGAGGCCATATCCGATCCGCCCGCTTGCATTGAACGTCGAGTTCGCGTTCACCTCGTCCGGATTACAGATCATAACCGGCGGAACCTTGCAGATCGCGGTTCCGAGACCCGCCACGGCAAGGCCGGACAGGTTGCCCGAGTTGAACAGCCGCATGAACGGCGTCAGCGCGTAGACCGCAATACGCGAATCCACGGCGACACTTACGAATTTGGCGGTCGCGTCGGTCGTTGCCGCGGTATTGGTCGTGTCGTTCGTATAAGAACTGTAGAACTTGATGCTGCGCCCCGCGGTTGCCGCGCAGCCGGACGTGGTCGCAATGCCGACGTTCAACCCGGACGCGTTGCTGTCATTGGCAAAATGCGTCTGGTTGGTGATCATCGACCGCGCGGCGGCAATGGCACGGTCGCACGCACCGGTCTTTCCATCGAGCTGGGTGGCCGCTGCAAGCGCCGCTTGGTCCGCGGCGTTCTGCAACTCGCTGTCGAGCGACATCATGCGCGAATAATCGATGGCGAGGCCGCCGAGCATCACCAGGCCGAACAGCGAAAGTGCAACTGTCGCCGCGGCGGCGCCGCTTTGATTGCCCGTTAGGCTGTCGACAGCGCGCGGTGCCATTGGGGCATCATCCTCCGCTGCTCGTCGAGCCGCCGCCACGGCTGCCGCCACCGCCGCTGCTGCCCACGGTCGTGGACATCGCTGCAGGCTGCTTCACGTCGCCTTTGCGATAGCGTTCGACAGCCTTCGCACCGCGCAAACCGTCGCCGCCCTCCATTACCTCGCCTTCATAGCGTGGGTTGGGATCGACGACCTGGACAGCGATATTGTGCCGTACTGCGCCGCCGAGCGTCGTATCGATCGGCGTGCACCCCGCGGTCGTGAGGATGATGACAGCCGCTGCAGGAAGCCTAGAATTCATGGCCGACTTCTCCTGTAACGCCCGTCGTCTTGCTGCCCGGTTTGGGCGCGTTCCTGACATGCGGCTGGGTGGGATCGAGCGGGTTGATGCCCACTGCCTGATCGGTCCGGCCCATCAGGAACAGGTCGAGTTCGTTCGGATCCTTGACGCGATCGGTCGGGATGCGTGCCTGTTCGGGCTTCATCGGTTTCACCAGGTGCGGCGTCACGATGATGACCAGTTCGGTCTCGTTTTTCTGGAAGCCGGATGACCGAAACAGCGCGCCGAGAATGGGGATGGACCCGAGCACCGGAAACTGGCGCACCGTGTCCGAAAAGTCATTCCGGATCAGGCCCGCGAGCGCGAAGGATTCGCCGTCGCGCAATTCGACCGTGGTCTTTGCACGGCGGGTCTGGAGACCCGGTACGACGAGGCCGTTCACCGTGACCGATGCGGATGAATCGATCGAGCTGACCTCGGGCTGGACCACCATGTTGATCACGCCGTCGTCGAGGACGGTCGGGGTAAAGCCCAGGCTGACACCAAAGGGTTTGAACTCCACGGTGATCGCGTTGCCGCCGGTGCCGCCGGTCACCCCTCCGCCATTCCCTTGCGAGACGGGGATCGGAAATTCACCGCCTGCGAGGAACGATGCCGTTTCGCCCGACAGGGCGACAAGTGTCGGTTCGGCCAGAGTCTTCACCAGACCCTTGCGCTCCAGCGCGTCGAGCGCCGAGAACAGCCGCAAGCTGCCGATGCGAAAAAGCGATGTGCCGACCCCGAACGTATCGGTGAGGCCGTTCAGCATGATCGTCGGCGTGCCGTTGTTGACAGTCGGGACGACCGAACTGGCGGCGAGATTTCCGATGCTGCCCCCGAACCTGCCATTGTCTGACACGTACGAATGGTTGAGGCCGATCTGCTTGCCCGCCTGCCGGTTGATTTCCGAAAAGCGCACTTCCAGCATGACCTGCTGCGATGCGCCGAGGGACAACATGTTGACGACCTTGTCGGGCGCATAGGTCGCCGCGATGGCACCGGCGCGCTCAGCTGCAGGTGCGCTCGACACGATGCCCGACAGGATGACGGAATCGTTCGAGATGCGCGCCGAAATCTTCTCGTTGGGCATCAGCTCCGATAATTGCCGCCGGAGCGACACGACATCGGGGCCGACCGCCACGTCGACGACGCTGACCAGGTTGGCGCCATCGTACAGCGTCAGGCTGGTCGTCCCGACTTTCTTGCCCAGCACATAGAGCGCGCGGTTGGACAGCGGCAGGATGTCGGCGATGTCCGAACTGCCGATCAGCGCCTTGGTGAAGGGGCGTCCGGACCGCAGCACCTGGCTCTTGTTGACCGGTACGTCGAGTTGTCCCGAATGCAGACTGTCGGGAGCGCCGACGGCATCGAGTGCCTGCGCGCGCACCGTCGTGGACAGGCAGGCTGCGGCGACAAGGGCGCTGCCGCACAGCGCGCGGGCGATAATCCTGTTAACGCGCATTGTGACGCACCTCATAAACACTGCCCGCAACGCCGCGGAAAACCTGAACCGTCGCTTCGGGCTTGGGCGCGGGAGCGACCCTCGCCGGTGCGCGGCCGGGATTGTAGGAGACGGTCTGCGGCGCGGCTGACGGGGCGGGTCGATAGGCCGGACCCGGACCGCGATATCCGCCCGCATAGGCGCCATCGCGCAGGTCCTCGACACCAACGGTCTCGACCACCGGATTGGTCTCGTCGCCGGTATTGCGCAGTGCGAGTACGATCTGTCCCACGGTTTGCGCCAGCGCCAGTTTCTGCGCGTTCAGCTGGCTTACCTCCAGCGTGGCGGTTTTCGCGACGGCCGGTTGTTCGCTGGAGTTGTTCGCATTGAGGTCGAGCGCCAGCACGCGGACGTTCTGAAGCAGCACGTCGGCGATCTGCGTATTCGCGCCGCCCCCTTCGACGGAGCGGGTCACCAAAACGTCCACGGTATCACCGGGAAGGATAAATCCGCCCGCGCTCGATACGTCGCTGATGCGGACGGCGGCGGCGCGCATGTCGGGGCGCAGGACCGTGGCGATCGACGCACGTCCACCTTCGCCCGAGATGTTGGATTTCAGGATCGGTTCGTTGACCGCGATGGCGCGCAACGCGACGCGGCGCTTGTTCATCGGCAGCAACATCGGAATGGAATAATAGGTGCCCTGCGGGATCGCCGATTGCGGCAGGTCGACGAAGCGAACCTTGTCCGGCGTGATTTCGGTACCGAAGTCCAGCGGTACGCGGGCGACTGCGACTTTGGTGGTTCCCTGGGGCGCGTTTTCAGCCTGTTGCGGCTGTGCGCTCGTCAGGAACACGTTGACGAGATAGACCGCGACCAGCCCCAGCACTATCGCAAATCCCAGCGCGATCATCGAACGCTGTTGCACTCTCGGTACTCCCCCCGGCTACCAGACGCGCTCCCCAAAGATGGAGCAATTACCCTAACACGTTTCGGTCGGTTATCGATGTCGAAACGGAAATGCCCCGGAGCACTTGGGTGCCCCGG
>DDFE01000250.1 GCA_002336985.1 Sphingomonadales bacterium UBA1936 | reverse complement strand
AGCACGCCATTGCCGAGGTCGCCGATACGGTCGCCCGCGAAAAAGCTGAGCGCGATCAGGCCCCAGAACAGCGCATTGCCCCAGCGCTTCGAGTTGGTCGTATCGCGCGCACTGAGGACGGCGAAGGACGCGAAGATCAAGCCCGCGAGCGTGTAGAGCCAGGGAAGCGTGATCATCGCTTGAGCTTCCGGTCGAGCAGCAACAGCCGCGCGGCATGGACGAAAAAGGCGATGAACGCGCTCGGGATCGCCCAGACCGAAAGCTGCAGCGGCGCGAGCGTGATGCCGTTCGCTTCCAGGAATCCGATCATCAGCAGGATCGACCCCATGGCGATGAAGATATCCTCTCCGAAGAAGACGCCGACATTGTCGGTGGCCGCCGCATAGGCCTTCACCTTTTCGCGCGTGTCTTCGTCGATGTCTGCGTCCTGCCGCTCGGCGGCTGCCTCCGCCATCGGCGCGACCAGCGGCCGCACGGTCTGTGCATGTCCCGCGATCGAGATCAGGCCGAGTGCTGCCGTGATCTGGCGGAAGAGCAGATAGCCGATCAGCAAGCGGCCGGTAGTCGCACCCTTCAAATCGGCAATCACGCTGCGCGCGCGCTGTTGCAGGCCATAGCGTTCCAGCAGGCCGATGACCGGCAGCAGGATGTAGACAACCGAGATGAAGCGGTTGTCGTTATACGCCTTGCCGAATGCCGAGATCACCTTGACCGGATCGAGCCCCGCCGAAAGGCCGGTACCGAGTGCCGCTGCCATGACGACGAGCAGCGGGTTGAGGCGCAGCAGGAACCCGAGGACGACGATGAGGATGCCGGAGAGGACGAGGTAGTTCGTCATGCCCTCTCGCTTTCTGGCCCGTACCCGCCGCCGCCGGGCGTTTCGATGACGAACATGTCGCCCGCCGCCATCTCTGCGGATGCTGTCGCGGTCAGCGTTTCGGTGGTGCCATCCGCGCGGACGACGCGGTTGATGCCGGGCAGCGCGTTTTCGCCGCCTGCAAGGCCCGCTGGCGGCACCGCGCGGCGGTTGGACAGGATGCCCGCATGCATCGGTTCGCGGAAACGGATGGCGCGCTCGATACCGTCACCGCCCTTTTGCCGACCCCCGCCGCCCGAGCCGCGCCGGATGGCGAAGCGTTCGATGAGGACCGGATAGCGTGTCTCGAGGATTTCGGGGTCGGTCAGGCGGCTGTTGGTCATGTGGGTCTGCACCGCGCTCGCACCGTCGAAGCCCGGCCCGGCACCCGCGCCGCCCGCGATGGTTTCGTAATATTGGTGCCGGTCGTTGCCGAACGTGAAATTGTTCATCGTCCCCTGGCTCGGTGCCATGCCGCCGCACGCGGCGAACAGCGCGTCGGTCATCACCTGGCTCGTCTCCACATTGCCCGCGACGACGGCAGCCGGATAGTGGGGCGACAGCATCGACCCGTCGGGGACGCGCAATGTGATGGGGCGCAGGCAGCCGTCGTTCATCGGGATCATGTCGTCGACCAAAGTGCGGAAGACGTAGAGCGTGGCGGCGCGGGCGATGGAATAGGGTGCGTTGAAATTGTCGGGCAGTTGTCCGCTCGTCCCGGCGAAATCGACGGTTGCGGAACGTGCCTCGCGGTCGATGGTCACACTGACGGAGATGTGGGCGCCATTGTCCATCGCATAGGTGAAGCGGCCGGAATCGAGCTTCGCGATCAGCTGGCGGACCGACTCCTCGGCATTCGCCATGACGTGGCGCATGTACGCGTCGACCGTGTCGCGGCCGTACTCGTTCGCCACGCGGCGCAACTCGTCGGCCCCGCGCGCGCAGGCGGCGATCTGTGCCTTGATATCGGAGATATTGCGGTCGGGCCGCCGTGCGGGCCATTTGCCCGTGGCGAGCAATGCGCGGAATTCGGTTTCCAGGAAGCGCCCGGCATCGACCAGCAGTTCATTGTCGATCAGCACGCCCTCGTCGTGCACCGTCTTGCTGTCCGGCGGCATCGACCCCGGCGCGATCCCGCCGATATCGGCATGGTGGCCGCGCGCGGCGACGTACCAGGCGGGTGCCGTTTCGCCGTCGATGAACACCGGCATGATGACGGTGATGTCGGGCAGGTGCGTGCCGCCGCGATAGGGGGCGTTCAGCACATAGGCGTCGCCCGGCTTCATGCCCCGTCCGTCACGCCCGTCACCGCGCGCGTCGATCACGGTCTTGATGCTGTCGCCCATCGACCCGAGGTGTACCGGGATATGCGGCGCATTGGCGATCAGCGCGCCGTCCGTGTCGAAGATAGCACAGCTGAAATCCAGCCGCTCCTTGATGTTCACCGACGTCGCCGTGTTGCGGAGCGCCACGCCCATTTCCTCGGCGATCGCCATGAACAGGTTGTTGAAGATCTCCAGCATCACCGGATCGCATTCGGTGCCAGCGGCGGGTGCGGCGGCGCGTGCCTCCGTCCGCGTCAGGATCAGGTTGCCGAGGGGGTCGACGGTCGCGGACCAGCCGGGCTCGACCACCGTCGTTCCCGCCTGGTCGACGATCAGGGCAGGGGCAGGCAATGTCGCACCCACGCCCAGCGTCGCGCGGTCGTAGACACCGTCGGTGGCTTGCGGCGCACCCGTAGCGGCATAGGGCGCCAGATCGACGGTCTCGGCACGCTCGATCGCCTCGACGATGGCGGTCTCCACGATGACGCGCTCGTCGGGCATGACGAAGCCGAAGCGGCGTTCGTGCAGCGCTTCGAATTGCCCGCGCATCGTATCGAACGCGGCGACGGGTACCTCGATCGCCGTATCGCTGCCATTGTAGCGCAGCGCCGCGCGCCGTTCGACCAGTGTCGCCGTCGCCCCCTGCGCCGCCAGCGCATCGCGGGCATCGGCCTCCAGATCGGCGAGCACATCGTCCAGCACGTCCGTTGCGCCAAGCGTCCGCTGCCGCAGCACACCGGTGTCGGCCAGGCCCATGCCATAAGCCGACAGCACGCCCGCAAGCGGATGGATCATCACCCGTTCCATGCCCAACGCATCGGCGACAAGGCACGCATGCTGCCCGCCTGCGCCGCCGAAACAGGCAAGGGTATAGCGCGTCACGTCATGCCCGCGCGCGATGGAAATCTGCTTGATCGCGCTCGCCATGTTCTCGACCGCGATCCGTATGAAACCCTCGGCGATCGTGCGCGGGCTCATCTGCGTGCCTGTCGCCCCCGCGATCTCGTACGACAGCGCGGCGAACTTCTTCGCGACGATCTCCGCATCGATCGGCTGGTCGCCATCGGGGCCGAACAGCGCGGGGAAGTGCGCCGGATCGATCTTGCCCAGCAGCACATTGCAGTCGGTGATCGTCAGCGGCCCGCCACGGCGGTAGCACGCCGGCCCCGGCACCGCGCCCGCGGACTCCGGCCCGACGCGCAGCCGTGCCCCGTCGAAACGGCAGATCGATCCGCCCCCTGCCGCGACCGTGTGGATCTCCAGCATCGGCGCGCGCACCCGCACACCCGCGACCATCGTGTCGCCGGTCCGTTCGTAGCTTCCCGCGAAGTGCGACACGTCGGTCGACGTGCCCCCCATGTCGAACCCGATGATGCGGTCGAACCCGGCCAGCGCCGCCGTCCGCGCCATACCGACGATGCCGCCTGCGGGGCCGGACAGGATCGCATCCTTGCCCTGGAACGCCGCCGCATCGGTCAGCCCGCCGCTCGACTGCATGAACGACAGCCGCGTGTCCGCGCCGATCCCCTCCACCACCTGCCCGACATAGCGGCGCAGCACGGGGGACAGGTACCCATCGACCACTGCGGTATCGCCGCGCCCGACCAGCTTGATCAGCGGCCCGACTTCATGGCTGACCGAAATCTGCGTAAAGCCGATCGCGCGGGCGATGTCCGCCACCGCCGCCTCATGCGCAGTCCAGCGCCACCCGTGCATCAGCACGATGGCAATGGCGCGGAACCCCGCGTCATAGGCCGCCTGCAGGTCGCGCCGCGCCGCATCCTTGTCGAGCGCGCGCAGCACTTCGCCCTCCGCCGTCACCCGTTCGCCGATCTCGACGACGCGCGTGTAGAGCGGCTCGGGCAGCTTGATCTCGCGCGCGAAGATGTCGGGCCGCGCCTGGTGCCCGATGCGCAACGCATCGCCGAACCCGCGCGTGATTGCCAGCACGACCGGCTCGCCCTGCCGCTCGAGCAATGCGTTGGTCGCGACGGTCGTGCCCATCTTCACCGCGTCGACACTGCCGCCCGCGTCATGTTCGGCAAGCACCGCCGCTATCCCGGCGACGGCCGCATCGCGGTATCGCTCGGGCGCCTCCGACAACAGCTTGCGCACGACCACCGCCCCGTCCGGCGCATGCGCGACGATGTCGGTAAACGTGCCGCCGCGATCGATCGAGAACGTCCATCCAGCGGCCATCGCCGACACCTTAGCCGGGAAGCGTTGGCTGGCAAGCGGTCAGGAAGATCGAAGTGTGTCCGTCATTTCAGAATTCGCTCCAACCTTGGGATGTCCCTGCGTAGCGAACGGAACGACCGTATTTAGCCAGTTCGGCTTGTACATCGGGACGTGCACGGGCCTGTGCTACGACTTGGCGCATTGCTTTTTCGGATGGCGTGTAAGCTTCAGGGGTGCCGAATGCGAGAAACAGGGCAAGCGCGCTCGTGCGGGTGTCCTCGTTTCTCAATCGCGTTATCAGCATGTCCGAAATGGCTTTGGGATCGTTGCGGCAGGCTGCCTGGGCAGTGGCCGCATTCCAGTTATCCTCTGGTTTGGCCATGACCTTGGCAGCTATTGCCCCGGCCTCTTCAGAGCGTCCCAACGCCTGGAGCGCGCAGGCCTTGTTCGCCCAGACCCACATTTTTCCATAGGCGCTAAGATTGTCGAAGCGATCCGTTTCAATGCCGTTCAGGCTGTCGAGCGCGGCTTGATATCGTCCTGACGCGGTGACCATCTCGGTTCGATTGATCGCCAGCGACGTGAGTTCGGGATAACGATCCTCGCCAAGCGCAAGCACTCCGTCCATCGCCGCGATGGCCTCGTCCAGGCGACCCAATGCCCTAAGATTGCTTGCATATTCGTTGACGAGCCAAAATGCGTCGCTGCCCACGACTTCGATTTGTGCCTTGTCGCCGGCCAACGCTTTCCCGGTCGTAAGGGCTTCCTGAAAACGGCCAAGTGCGCGTAACGTCTGCATCTGATAGCTGACGGTGCTGTAATCCTTCGGAGACGCTTTTGCGGCAACTGCCGCACGCGCAGCTTCCTGTTCCAGGCTTTTGCGGAACCCGTCACTACCCAGCTTGTCGATTTCGGGCCACAGTTGCTGGTGGCGCCGGTCCATAGCCATGGCCACCACGCTGTCGGTTGGTATTCCCTTGGCGATGGCCAGGCGGGCTTCGGCCAGGTCGCCTCGGCGGCTGTAAGCGGCAACGGCACAGCCCAGCATGCCGTTGCCGAACGCCGATCGCGGATTCTGCTGCCATTCCGCCTTGGCCAGTTCGATGCAGATGTCGCCACGAACGGTTTCACGCTTTTCCTGCGGAAGCGCCCGCACCTTTTGTGTGGCAGTCTGAACCCATTGCTTGTCGAGCGTCGCCACGACGTTGGAATTGGACTTGCGTGTTTGCTGCAGCGCTTTGGCAAATGTTTCCGCCGTGCCGAGATCGAGCTCATAGGCGAGCCAAAGCCGGAAGACTTCGGGATTGCCTTCATACTGCGCGGTCGCCGAACGCAAGGCGGCAAGGGCCGCCTGATGTCTGCGCAATTCGTTGAGCAGGGCGCCCCGCAATCCTTCCACCATTCCCGCAGCGGGCGAGGGGTGCTTGACCTTTTCCGACACTCCCGAAAGCAGCGCCAGAGCTTCCAGCCGCGCGCTCTCGTTGTTTTTCTGCATGAGAGCGACGGCGTTCTCGACGTCGGATTTTATCGTCGTCCATGTCGAAGCGTCGATGCCTTTCGGCGTTTGTACAGTGCGTGCCGATTTTTCGAGATAGAACTCAATGCCGACCTCGTCCTTGATCTTGTCCGACAGCGCATAGATCTCCTCCGCATCCGCGGCGGCCGCCGTATTCCGTGTTCCTGTATCAAGCCGGTAGGTCATGCGCAGACCGTCGGGCAGTTTGGTCGTCTGACGCGAGAAACTCGCCTGACCGCCTTTTGCGACCACATCGTCCATAGCGTCGAGAACGCGATCCTTGACGCGCAGTTCGATGGTCTGTTCGTTGACGAGGTAACTGGACAACGCCAGCGGCTGCACACGTGGATTGGCCTGTCGGTTGGGGAACATGTTCTGCAGTGCGTAAGCGCGTGTGATCAGCTTCGCCAGAATCTTGGCATCGGCAAAGGCGGTGCGCGACATCGTGTAATTTTCGGTCATCGTCAGTATATTGCCGTCGCGGTCATCGGCAAATGCCAGCGGTACGCTTTCGACAATACCGGGAAAGCGTTCCCGATAGAATTTCAGATTGGCTTCGGCCATTTTTTGCGCCGAACTCGAAGCGAGGCTGGCACGCATATTGTCCGCTCGCGCATCGGTGAAACGGCTCTCGACGTGAAGGGTCAGAGGGATATCCGCTGCTTCATCGACGGAAAACTTTTCGAGCACGACCATCCGGCCCGCCCGCTCGCCATAGCCGTCAATGCGCTCGAGCGCAGTCTGCCCGGCGCGGATCGGCAACGCGTAACCCAGATTCGAAGGTGCAATGGCCGTTCCGCGCCCTCCACGATGTGCGCCTGTCGGATCGAGCCAAAGAACCTTGCCGTCGATTACCGCGCGCACGATCACGTGATCGAATACGAGTGGTGATGGAAGCCGGTCAGGCAGGCGTTCGCCGGCAGTAGTCGAAACAAGGGCGGGTGCGGCTTCTATGCCCAGGCGTTGCAACGCCACGGCCAACAGCAGGCTCTTGTCTTTGCAGTCACCGAACGCTCTCGCGAGTACGGTTTTCGGGCGCCGGGGAACATATGATCCTTCGCCCAGTTCTTCGCCAACATAGCGAATATTGTCCTGTATGTAGCGCGTGGCTGCGGTCAGCCTGTCATCCGGGCGAGGTGACGATTTGGCGATGCCATCAAGCTGGGCCGCAAAATCGCCGGGCAGGCTTTCGTCGCCCTGATAGAGTGCGGTTGCCCAGCGCGCGACGTCCGCCCATTCCTTCATCGTCGAAACGTCGATCCTGCCCCATTGAAATGCGGTGGCGGGAACATCGTTTTCACCTTGCGCCGCGGGGGGATCGTTCGCGATCCATTCCCATTCCAGATCGTCAGCGTTCTTGCGCACGGCGAAAGATACATCGCTGTTGATTGCCTTGTACCTGGGCGCCATTTCCGCAGGCCACATCAGCCGTAAAGCGCGCATGGCCACGGGGTCGGAATAGCGTTGCGAAAAATGATAAAAGGCATTGCCCGGCCACAACGTGCTGCGGGTATGCACGATCGTCGCGTAATCGACGATATCCCCGACACGCAAATCCTTCACATTGGCAATCATTTTCAATGATCCAGTGACGATGCCGTCGTTCAGGCGATCCTCGCGCTCCACGATGCGGAACGACGTCTCGCGCGTAAGGTCGATGACTTTCCCGCCACGAATGATCCGCACGAAACTGATCGCCGCGGTCTCGAAACCGGGATCATAGACCAGGGAAATCTGCCCGGCCGCCTCCAGCCCGCTGCGATTGGTGACCTTGGTCGATGTTCGGAACCACAGGTCATGGCCATCGGCCCGGGTGCGATATTGTTCGTCGACGAGCAGATAGCTGATTCCACTTTGCGCCTGATCGATACGCGCTTTGGTCGGTTCGGGGATTCCGCGCTCCCGGATCCAGGCGGGTGTCGCTTCGACATTTATTGTTTGCGCTGATGCCGGCTGTGCTGCTGCATTCGTCGCCGGGCTGGCTTCGTTCGCCTGAACTGCAGAGAGATTAAGAACGGCGAACGCAAGACACGACAACGTCATTAAAAATCTGCGCACGCGTTGCCCCTCCCGACAGTCGTCAGGAGTGCTATGACAAGTGATATTGCCTTACAAGTGCCTCGTTTTAGGCGTGAAATATATAATTGGGACAAAAACTATAGAATAGGCTGTCGGTCGCACACGCCTGCTCATTCGATTGACTGACTGAGCAAAGTGGACGCGAGCAGGCCGCCACTTCCGAGCGGAGCGCACATGCAGCTCTGGGCCTCGCTTCACCGCTCGGATGTCGTGTCCAGCGGTGCGTCAGACGTGTATGGGTTTGCCCTGCACTGCCATCGCCGCTTCCTTGATCGCTTCCGAATGTGTCGGATGCGCGTGGCAGGTGTAGGCGATGTCTTCGCTGGTCGCGCCGAATTCCATGGCCTGTGCGACCTGGGCGATCATCGTGCCGGCCGGGACCGCGATGATCCAGGCGCCCAGCACACGGTCGGTCTTGGCGTCCGCGATCACCTTCACGAAACCGTCGGGTTCGTGGTTGGTCTTGGCGCGGCTGTTGCCCGCCATCGGGAACTTGCCGACCTTCACCTCGCCCTTTTCCTTGGCCGCTTCCTCGGTCAGGCCGACGCCTGCGATTTCGGGCCAGGTATAGACGACGCTGGGGATGACGTCGTGGTTCACGATGCCGGTCAGCCCGGCGATGTTCTCCGCGACCGCGATGCCCTCATCCTCGGCCTTGTGCGCGAGCATCGGCCCGGGGACGACGTCGCCGATCGCCCAGACGCCGGGGACGCTGGTGCGGAAGTCGTGGTCGATCTCGATCTGGCCGCGCTGGTTGGCGGTCAGCCCCGCCTTGTCGAGTGCCAGGCCATCGGTGTTGGGACGCCGGCCGATGGAGACGAGGACGCAATCGGCCTCGATCGTCTCGGCCGTGCCGCCCGCGGCGGGTTCGACGGTCAGGGTCGCCTTCTTGCCCTTCACCGTGACGCCGGTGACTTTCGTCGACAGCTTGAACTCGATCCCCTGTTTCTTGAAGATCTTGTTGGCTTCCTTGCGGATGTCGCCGTCCATGCCGGGCAGGATCTGGTCGAGGAATTCGACGACCGTGACCTTCGCGCCGAGACGCCGCCACACGCTGCCGAGTTC
>DDFE01000042.1:2012-3058 GCA_002336985.1 Sphingomonadales bacterium UBA1936 | reverse complement strand
GTGCGATCACCTGCAGGATGTCGGCCGCGCGATGCGCACCCACGATCAGAGGTGTCTTGCCTTCCAATACGGGGCGTAAGGCTTCGAGGTCGACACGCGACAGCGTCACGGGTTGGAAATCGCCCCTGTAGCTCGCGGGTTTCGCCGCATAGCGCCGTGCTTCATCCAGCGCGGCCCGTATCAGAACAAACGACGACGAGCGCGACCCGCCGCCACGGTCGGCGCCATCTTCACCCAGATCGGTCGCGACACCGACCTTCGCGCGCGTCAAGATCGGCGCATTCGCCGCAAGGCTTATCGCTGCGGCCTGTCCGCCAAACAGGCGAACACCCTTGTCCTCCCCGCGGCCCGACTCCGGGATGACGATCGCCCGTGTCACACCACCGATCAAGGCAACCGGGATAGGGGTTACGTCCGGATTGAGCGCGTATTGGACGTCCGCACCCGCGCTCAGGGTCGCCGCCGACGAGCGTGAATCGTTCGACCCGTCGTCCGAACTGACTTCCACAAGACCGAGCGTTGTGTCTGCCGCGATGAACCCGGGGGCCACCGTTCCGCCACGGGCATCGATCATGCGCGCGCCGGAGGGCACCTCCACCGTCTTTCCAACTGCCGCCACGATACCGTCGCGCACGACGACGGTCCCATCTTCGATAACCTCGCCAGTTCCCGTGATAATGCGACCGTGAAACAGTGCAAAGGTATCGGCGCGTGCAGCCGCCGCCGTACCGGCAAGAACGATGGCAGTTCCAGAAGCGAGCAAAGCATATCTGCGCATCTCAATTTTGCTCCACTGCCTGGCCGAGTTCGAAATCTGATACATGATGCGTCCGGGGGTCGCGCCGGTCGAACTGCAACGCGCCGTCGATGTAAACTTGCTCCGGCACTGCATAGATACTGAAGGGGTTAGCATTCCAGAGGACGAGGTCACCCACTTTGCCCGGCTCCAGCGAACCGGTCTTGTCGGCGATGCCCATAATCTTGGCTGCGTTGTAGGTGATCCACTTGATCGCCTCTGCCTCCGGAATGACAATTCCCGCGCGGCG
>DDFE01000042.1:0-1992 GCA_002336985.1 Sphingomonadales bacterium UBA1936 | reverse complement strand
ATCTTGAAGCCCCAGCGCTGCGCCCAAGTCGCCACGCAAATGCCTTCACGCGCGAGCAACTCCTTGATCTTGTAGGCTTCGACTGCGTGATGGAACGCTGTAATCCGGTAGCCAAACTCCTTGGCAACATCGACCATCACCGCCATTTCGTCGGCACGATAGCAATGGTTCTGCACCAGGATTTTTCCATCGAGCGCACCTGCCTCGGTTTCGAGTGCCAGGTCGCGTTTGGGCATTTCCCCGGATCGTTTCGCGCGGTAGGCCGACCAACGTCGGGCATAGTCGGCGGCATCGATCCACGCTTTGCGGTACCCGGCGACGTTGCCCATCCTAGTCGCTGGTGAGCGTCCGCGACTGCCGTAACGGCCTTTCGGATTTTCGCCGCACGCCATTTTCAGGCCGTATGGCGCACCGGGAAATTTCATGCCCTGTTCGGTCGTGGAGGGCACGTTCTTGATCGTGACGCTGCGTCCGCCGAACAGATTGGCCGACCCCGGCAGCACAAGCATGGTCGTGATGCCGCCGGCGCGTGCGCGATCAAACGAAGGGTCCTGCGGCCAGATCGAATGCTCAGCCCAGACTTGCGATGTGTTCGGATCGACATTCTCATTACCATCCGCTTGTCCCTGCACCGACGGCACGGGAAACACGCCCATATGACTGTGCGCGTCGATAATGCCCGGGGTCACCCATCGCCCGTCCCCGTCGATACGCTCGGCGCCTGCGGGAATAGTAACGTCCGTGCCTATGGCCGATACCTTGCCGCCACTGAGAATAACGGTTCCCTTTTCGATCTGGTGCCCCGCGCCGTCGAGGATGGTCGCGCCCACGATCGCGACGACGCCGGACGCTGCAGCACGATATGTGCTGGGATAAGGATCGGGGTTACGATCCGCGTCGAGGCCAAGCCGAGGCGGCGGCGGAGGGGCCGAGGCAACGTCAGTTTTCTTGCTCGGAGCTGCGCAGGCCGCGATCGACAATGCAGTGATCAGCGCAACGATCGGGCGCGTTGATAGTGGGGATTGTCGCACACCGGGCTCCAGTCTGTTGTGATGTGTCGGCGCCGCAGGATCACGGCGCCGGGGAGCGATTATCAGAAGCTCTTACGGATACTGGTGTAAAGGTAGCGTCCGTAAGGTTGAGCCAGAGCACCGTTATACCCGTAAGTGCTTGAATCGAGCGGCGGCTGGGCATTGGTGATGTTCCTGGCGCCTACGCGAAAACTGGTTCCCTCGAGTGCCCCGCGCTGTACGGCATAATCGACATACAAGTTCGCCGTGATCTGTGCTTCATCGATCCAGTTGTTGCCGCTCGCGTCCGTCAGGCCCGTATCGCGAACGCTTGACGTATATTGCGCGAAAGCACCGATCGTCAGCCCCTCCAGATTCCACGTCAGCGAACCTGACGCACGCCAACGGGGTCGACCATCCTGCCTCAGCAGGTCGCCGCCACCGGTGATTGTCGTACTGGCGTTGATCTGTCCAGCCGCACGCGCCGCGAGCAGTGCCGCGATATCGGGCGAAGGACTACGGTAGAATTCGAAGAAATGCGCCGCGTTCGCCGAAAAACTGAAATTGCCAATTGGCGTACCGCGCAGATTCCAGTCGAAACCGAGGTCTAGTCCCCGAACGGTCTGCGGGAGCAGATTTACATATTGATCCTTGACGTACTGCACGACGCCAATCGGCTGAAGTCCGGTGCCCGCGACCAACGCCAGATCGTCTGCGGTGACGGCAAGACGTGTGACGTTCGGATTGGTCTGTCCGCTCTGCCGCAGCAGATAATCGAGGATCAGCGCGTTCCCTTCACCGAACAGACCGACGATCCCTTCCTGCTTCACTTCCCAATAGTCGACGGTGAAAGTGAAGCGGCCGAAGCGCGGCGCGATGAACTTGGGCTCCAGTACAGCGCCGATCGTCCAATTCGTCGATTCTTCTGGTTTCAGGTTTGGGTTACCCGAGCGCTGAGCGGTCGCGACATAGGATTGCGAGC